>SOET01000056.1 GCA_021646465.1 Candidatus Kuenenia hertensis
TCTCTGCTTCTTCCGCTATCTGCCAATCCGCAAATTTGGTCGGGTCTAATGCCATAATTTCAATACCTCCTTTTGATTTTAAACGTACTTCCAATTGATTTTTATTTCCAAAATGGCCGATTATACTAACAAAATCATTTAGGTCAAGAAAAATGATTTTTGCGAAATATCATTTTCAGATTAATTTTGTTGACAAACTGAGCAATAAAGATAGAATATGGCTTTGCCAGAGGCAGCCGGACTGGATTATATCAGCCACCGATTATGGCAAATATGTTACACAAATATAACTGTAATTTTTGACGGGTTAGTTTTTCGCTATTAAAATCGTTTTTTTATTGTGCCTATTCTTTATGTTTAAGAACATATATCATTATCAAAACAATAGTTATGTTTTTTTTGCGCATCCAGGTTTAATAATAATAAATTATTTAACTGTACCGAATTATCACTGTTTAAGGCATTCTGTTTGCTTTGCAATAAACTATACTACATAATGATGTTACCCTGAATTTTAATTGTATTTCGTAATCTTTAATGAAACTTATTTTATTCTGTTCGTTATCAAAAACACGGGGAAGGGGAAAGGAGGGATACTGACAAAATTTTTAGGCTTTATTTGAATTAATTTATTCACAACTTTCAAGAAGAGGAGAGAAAAACGACTATGACAAAGAAAAAATTTTTCTTTATGCTTCCACTGTTTGCGGCAACGGTGTTTTCAATGAAACAGGCTTCATTTGCGCAAACTTTTGACAGAGAAGCATTAAAAGCAGAATTGAAAGAAGAAATATTAGCAGAAGTAAATGAATCCGTGTGGGATTCTCCATTGTTAAAGAGTTTTAAAGATGTATCGCTAAGTGGTTTTCTCGATGTAAATTATCTCTACAGCTTCAAACAAGAAGATAAATCTCCTCAGCAAGATACGCTAGCAAGTGGACTTAATTATATCGGTGAAAACGAAAATAACAGTGTCACCTTTGAAAGTTTTACACTCTTTTTAGATAAAGAAGCTACAGCAGAAAGCCCAATAGGATGGCAAATGCATACTTACTTTGGGGAAAAGGCAAAGAGGATTACTTTTTTGGGTGAAGCAGTCGATAGAGCAACAAATGATCCGGATAGAGATGATATCTTTACCGTTGCATCAGCGAACGTTTCATGGATTGCCCCGGTAGGAAATGGTGTCACGTTTACCTTTGGTAAGATGTATACATGGATTGGGTTAGAGTTGGTAGAAAATATAGGCAACCCTAATTATCAACATGGATCGCTCTATAATAATGCCATTCCGTTTACTCATACCGGTATTAAAGCAGGTTATGATCTAACAGACAACATATACGTTGCGCTTTATGGGGTAAATGGATGGGATTCATTCATCGATAACAACTCATCAAAATCTTTCGGATGGTACATTTCATATACTTCACCATCTGAAAGAGCCTTTCTCTCTTTAGCAGGTATTCATGGCGCCGAAGGATGGGACCAGGAGAAAGGGCCGATTGCGAGCGATGCCCAAAGAAGCAGTTCTACTGATGGTTTAACTCAAATGGTTGATTTGGTAGCATCATACCAATTAACGGACAAGTTTAAGGTAATGTTTAATGCAGATTGGGGCGTTGCTGAGGATGCAGCGATGGATATCGCTAACGGTATGGCAACAGGATCAACAGGCCATTGGTGGGGCGTAGCCGGATATGGTTTATACGATTTTAACGACTGGCTCCAGGGTGTTGTTCGATACGAGTACTTTGATGATACCGACGGTGTGAGATGGTTTGACACATCCGTTTGGGATGTAACAGGAACGGTAAACATTAAGATGCGGGAAAATCTCTTGTTTCGTCCGGAAATCAGGTACATCAACTTTGCAGGAGATGACGGCGATGATGAAGTTATTGTTGGTATAGGCGCAGAGTACTTATTCTAAGGCTATAGACAAAAATATCTGACTATTCCTATTTACAAAGAAAAAAAATCCCCCGAAACTAAAAAGATTTTCGGGGGATTTTTATTTTTCCCTTATTTTCAAAAAATAATCAAATTGTCTGTAGATTCATTCATTAATTTGCATATTAAACAATCTGCACGATTCCTTCGCCTTCAGTTACTTCTCCAATAATCGCCACAGACTCCCCAGCATCTTTTAAATCATTTAATATTTTTTTTGAATTCAACGAGGAAACAATTACTACCATACCTATCCCCATATTAAAGACACGGAACATTTCATGTTCATTGATATTGCCAATGTCCTGAATTATTTTAAATATTGCCGGGATATTCCAACAGGTTTTGTTTATTCTCACAGAACATCCTTCCGGCAAGATTCTGGGTACATTTTCCAATAAACCACCACCTGTAATATGCGCCATTCCCTTAATAATACTTCCATTTTTATATTTATCCAAAATTTTTAAAATAGGTTTTACATAAATTCTGGTAGGCTTGATAAGCTCTTCGCCCAGAGTTGTTTTCAATCCATATTGCCGCAAATTCCTGGAGGGCCTCATTCCCGCTTCATCAAAAAAAACTTTCCGAACAAGAGAATAACCGTTGCTGTGTATACCATTCGAACCCAAGCCCAATACAACATCACCCGGTGTAATGTTTTTCCCATTAACAATCTTGTCTTTTTCTACCACTCCTACAACAAAACCAGCGATATCATATTCCCCTTTCTGATAAAATCCGGGCATTTCGGGAGTTTCTCCTCCAATGAGAGCACAGCCAGCCTGACGGCATCCCTCAGCAATTCCATCGATAACCTCATGGAGAACCGCAGGCACAATCTTACTGCTTGCCAGATAATCCAGGAAAAATAAAGGTTCGGCGCCCAACACTATAATATCATTCACACACATAGCGACTAAATCAATACCAATGGTATCATGTTTCTTCATCATAAAGGCAATTTTCAGCTTTGTGCCAACGCCATCGGTGGAAGAAACAAGAACAGGTTGCCGATATTTTTTTAGACGGGAATTCAATGCAAACAATCCACCAAATCCACCCGGATTCTCAATTACCCTTTCATCAAACGTTGTTTGCATTTTCGAATAAATATTCGACGTAAAACAACCTTTCGTATCAATATCAACACCAGATTTTTTGTACGACAACTTTTTTTTAGATTTTTTTATCATATTAATACGTTAACAGACGACTCAATAGTGAAAAACTATCCTGCTATGTACATTCAATGTTTTCATGGTCAACCTTTTCTTTCCAGGAAGGTTTTATCCCTGCCGCCTTGCCCTTTATGAAACCGAGAAACATACCATAAACATAAGCAAACTCCCGAACAATCGGGAGAATGGAAAGACAAGATAATGTTTTAAACATATTTTGATCTCTTCCCTTAATCAACAGGACTGCACCTAGCGGTATATACAGAACTGTCAATGAGATTAACAAACCGAAAAAAACCACTCCGGGTACAATATACATTTTTGTCCCAAAAGGCAATGTTATAAAAAAAGCAAAAAGGCTGATAAAAAGCATCGCAAATAACATAGGCCGTACCCACAATTTCGGACGCAAAGGTAATTTTTCCCGAAATTTAAGCCCCATTGCATATCCCCAGAAAAACTTTCTTTTCCACACACCGCTCCAGGTATCGGGATATTGCGTATACACAACATTCTCAGGATCATAAACAACCTCGCCTATCTGGTCTAATTTCCACCCTAATTCGGAATCCTCGCTCCACCATGCTTCTTCATTAAACCCATGCAAGTCTAACAATGTCTTTTTCCGTATTGCCGTATTTACCCCGGATAATTTATTGGGGATAACCGTCTTGTTAAAGGTGCCGTTCAGAATCTGATCCAATACGCTTGTGGCATTTGCGAGCGGATTATCATTGTTTTGCGCCTTATAAGCGCCGCCAACGGCAACTACTTTTTCATCCCTAAAATGATGCTGAAACAGTTCCAGCCAATTTGGGGAAACGATGGTATCTGCATCAGTAGTAACGATAATGTTCCCTGTAGCGCGTGACAATCCTGAGTTCAGCGCAGCCGCCCGCCCGCCGTTTTTCTCTCTTTTTACCAATATAACGCCCCTACTGACAAATTTTTCAACTTCTTTTACGGTATTATCCGCAGAGGCATCATCAATAACGATAACTTCTTTTTCTGAATAATGAACGGAAAGAAGTGAATTGAGACAGGCGGAGATTGATTTTTCTTCATTATAGGCAGGTATAAGGACTGAAAATCTCATTGCTAGAAAAGTTTTCGGAACATTGCTTTCAAAGAATCAACCGAACCAAGCCTCCCGATATTCTTCAGAATAAAACGGGGAGAAAGAAAAAACGCAAAATTGGCACGCCGCACCGCTCTTTCAAGATCCGTCTTGCTGAGATGAGGATAGGCAATATTGGCTTCCTTAGCAACATTTACGGGCTTATACTCCCCATACACAAATAAATTGCTTTCTTTCGCCGTCTTGTAAAAATCAGTCCCCGGAAACGGATTGGCAATATTATACATTACCTGGTCCACCTTCAACCGTTTCACTTCTTCCATATTTTTTTTAATGGTTTCCATTGTTTCCAACGGCGAAGCCCCGAACATAATATTTATTTTAGCGGATATGCCATATTTTTTTACCAACCCTATCGCTTCCTCATTTTTTTTAACGTCAATATCCTTTTTCACATAATCCAGTATTTCCTGGTTAAATGATTCCACACCAAGATCAATAAACTTACAATGTGCAGCAGCCATCGCCTTTACAATGGGTTCGCTCAAATGATCAGACCTTGCGGAACACCCCCATACAATACCTAAATCTTTGATACCATCGCAAATTTTAATAGTCCGTTCTTCTCCCCACACAAATTGGTCATCCTGCACATTCACTGCCTTATATCCCTGAGATTTCAATAGCGTAAACTCTTCAATGATATTCTCCGGCGACCGCTTTCTTACGGGTGGTTTTTTGTCAAAATAATGCTTGTACTCAAGTTCCCTTGAAAAACTCAGCGAAGAAGGAACACAATAAATGCACCGGTAAGAACAACCCCTTGAAGTGCAAACTGCCGTGAAAGGCCGCTCTCCGAGTTTTGGATTATAATACACCTCCCGTTCTTCCAGAAGGTGTCGCGCCGGAAATGGCAATACATCGAGATTTTCTATCGGTTCCCTGGTAGCGTTATGAACAATTTCACCGTTATCTTTAAAAGAAACACTTTGTATGCCACGAATGCCTGACCTTGCATTAAGTGCCTGTATCAATTCCCGCATCGTATATTCCGGCTCGCCTCTGACAACATACGTATGTTCATCGCATACAAACTCAGCAGGTCTGTCAGACGGTGCAGGACCGAAAAATATAACCGGCACGTCTCCCCGTATCCGGCGAATATCCTGCCAGGCCTGCATATCGGTTTTTTGGGAAAGATTGACGGAATAAATGCTGTAAACGTCACTCAGATCTTCCCTTAAAAATGCAAGAAAATGTCCCCTCTCCCACTTTTTAATGGTAGTCTCAACATATTTCACTTCATACCCTTCTTTTTCCAGGACGGCTGCGGCACTGAGGAGAAAAATATTCGGGACGTAGTAGAGCAGGTACGCGCAGCCGGCAACCCGCTCGGGGACGTTTCCATCAATAGGTGGTGGTACGAGAAAGGTGATTTTCATATTTTTGTTATTTTATAATTGTACCGTAAATTCTAAGACATTACATCAAATTGATTATGAATAACATCTCTTATAATCTTTAGTATCTCTTTAAGGGTTCTTTCTTTTGATTCAACAACTTCGTTTCGCAAATGTTTGTGATGTGGAAATGAAGTTATCTCTCTATAATGAGGAGAATTATCCCAGCGTGTTATCAAACTACCATTGGCATCCTGCCAGTGATAGGAATATTTTCTTTTGCCATTCAGAAATAAGTAATCTTTAATATGCAATAAAGGGTTATTTTTGAATTCAATTTTGGCAGCAAGTGATACAGCAGAACTGTATCGTTTGTATTCAAAAACATTGTAACTAATAATAATCTCAGAAAATTCGTAATTATTCAGCGTAATTTATAACACACCCCTAAATCCCCTCTACTTACATGTTACGCGTTATGGGAAACGTATAACAATCCCCTCTAAAAAGAGGGGTGGCAGCGTAGCTGACGGGGTGTGTATTGCACGCTGAATAATTACGAAAATTCTTCTATAAGTTTATAAAACACACTTTAACTCTTCCAATTTTTCGTTCCAATAGTCTTTCCCCTGTTGGGCGAATTCCCATGCCATCAAATCGTCATACTTTTTGAAATCTTCCAATCCTGCTTCGTATTCTCCTTTAAATTCGGGTAAATTTTTGCCATATTTGTTTTTGAAATATTCTATATCTTCAGAAAACTTTGAAATCCTATAAAGAATTTCTGTCACCAAAGAATCTTTTATTACCTCTTCGACATCCTTGAATTCTAGTTCATTTAGACTTCTTTTTATTTGTATGGTTTTTAAGTTCTTCCATCATTGAATTTGTGCCACGTACCCAGATAGAAATATATATTAAAACTAATACTGCATAAATAAATAAAAAATAATTAATTTTATGGATATTAAATAAATAAACAATAAAGAAAGCTAAGAAACAACATGTTAATGAGATGAGTGCACTAAGTAAAAAACTTAGTTCTAAAAATAAATTTTCATTTTTTAGTATGCCTTTCAAAAATTTATTATGAATAAATCTTAAAATTATTAAGAGATGCAATATTAAAAAATAAGGAAGAAATATAATAGCCGCACTAACCGAAATAATCAAAAAGAGCAACCTTATTAAATCATAATTTTCAAAATGAAGTTTAAAGAAGTAAGACATTATTAAAGTACCAGGTGCCATAAATATTAGTATAAACAATACAATCTTGTGATATGTTTTCAATTCAGTTTTATTTATAAAATCTAGAATAGTATTTGAACTCATATTTTAAATTAACCGTGTTAAAACCTACCACCTCAACTTCAATCCGCTCTTTTATATTATGTTTTATTTAAAGAAGCAGGCTGATATCTCCAAGGATTTTTAGATGAAAAATCCATCTTTTTACATTCGATACGAACCTCTGCAACTAAGGTTCAACAATATATAACCTGCTATGAAGCCAATGTTATTTTTTTAACAGTCTGATGCCCATAAAATTCACAAACCATATCTGACTTTCTGTAATAGCAACAAAATCTTCTCTGTGTATTCCTTATAAAGCAGAATTATGACATTTATAGTTCTTTTGCTCCATACCAGGTAAACATTCACATCGTACGAATGAACAATCTCGTTTCTGAAAGAAACTGTATCTATAAACAGCCTTAATTTCCCCTCATCCCAGGCTAATTTCTGTTTTTCCAATATTCCCTGCAAATCCCGGAACGCCCTCTTTGTGGAAAAGGGTTTTTCTTTTACCAATTTCTTAATAATATATTCATTAATATCGGAGGAGCAATCAACCAGTTCCTGTATAACTTTTTCAATGAATTTCAATTCCTTATAGTCTTTGCTGATTTCCTGAATGGTTTTTTCTTTATAGGGTTCCAGCACATTCAATTGATCTGCTATAAATTTTAGTTTTCTCTTTATATAATCCATAGACTTATTCGCCAGACACGGATAAACTTGTTTGTCCGTATCACCCAATCCAAAACCTGTATATAACAGATTATAGTTTTTTTAGGTCTTCCAGAATTAATTCGTCCAATCCCTTATGAAACCGCAGATTGTCCTCGTAGGTAAACCGTGCCCAGTTTAAGAAGCAAATGTAAACTTCTTCATCTTTCTCATAGACAGGTTCTCCATATTTCCCGATTTGATATAGAAGTAAAGGATTTTCAGAGGTTATTGGGACGACATCCACCTCACGCCGTTCAACATCCTCAACATCCATCAAATCGTATATCAGTTTTGAAAGGCATTCTTTCTCATAAAATGTGTTGTCTTCCGGCAGGATGGCTAAATCAATGTCACTCTTATCGTCATAAACTCCCTGAACTAAACCACCGAACAGGATAACAAGTTTCAGGTGATATTTCTCTGCAAGTCTTTTGATAATTTCTCGCGACTTATTGGAAAGTATAAAAACATTTTTCATTGTTTATTCTTTTGGACACAGATGAATACCGATTATCAAGATTTTAATTGAATTCCTGTGAAGCACTTCTTTTATTTCTGCAAAAGTTTTCATTTGTTCCTCTACTTCAGCCAAGCTGCTTCAACCGCAATGCGTCACAAGTACCGCAAATATCATTCTGGTTTTTGCGAAAATACCGCATGTTTTCACCATTCCAGATTTCGTCAACGTCTTCTTTTAAAATGTTACCGACCTCATGCCGCGGAAGATCACAGCACGGCGTAGCCCTGCCATCAATGTTAATGTACAAATAATCATACGGTTTAGGACAATATTTATCGAACCGATACATTACCGGACGCATTTTTTTGTACAGCAAACGAAATAGAACATTATCAAATGCCGTATAATTGTTGTCCACCTGTAATCCACACTTTTTAGCTATTTGTTCCGATTTTTCATAAATTTTCAACTCTTCTTTTAAATCCGGCCTTTTGAAACTACTCTTATCCATAGGAATATTTAACCGTATCAAATAAACACGGTCTGCGCCAATTACCCCTGCAAAGCGAACCGCATCCAAACACTGTTTCTCATCGTGCATGGTAATTTGTATGGTAATAACAGGAATAGACTTTGTGCCCCGCAGTTTAATAAGCGACTGTACATTTTTTTGCACTACTTTGCTGGGAGGGTGGCCATCTTTCGCACTCACTCCATCATCAACACTGTCCAGAGAAATGGTAAGTTTATCCAATTGTGACTCTATAAAGTTTTCTATAAAGTGCGCCAACAATAAACCATTTGTCGTTAAGCCAACCTTATGCCCTTTATTTTTTGCATATGCAATCATTTCCAGTAACTGCGGATGCAGCAAAGGCTCTCCCCATCCGGTGAGTGTAACATTATAATGGGAATCAATTCTATCAATAATGTTCTTAAACAGATCAAACGAAATGTCTTTGTCAGGCAGGTTGAAAGTTTCCCTTGGGCACATGCCGCAGCTATAATTGCAGCGGTTAGTAATTTCTATCTGAATACGTTCCGGGCGTTCCGGGAAGATATAAAACGTTCTGCCAAATATACCCTTTGTCAGGTATAGTGGGTTTATGAAATACATTTATATATTTTAAGGGAGTTATTTAGTTACACATTGGTTCAGTTTTTCCGCTTCTTCAACGGAAAAACTATCAGTTAAATTACTTATTTCTTCATTAATGTTCGTAGGATAATCACTGGTGAAGCAGGCATTGCAATAGCTCTGCTTTGGCTGCGTTGTACAGCTCATCATTCCTTCCACGCTAAGGTAGCTCAAACTCTCTACATTTAAAAATCTCCTTATTTCTTCAACCGTTTTGCCGGTAGCTATTAGTTCGCCTTTTTGCTGAAAATCTATTCCATAATAACAAGGATAACGATGGGGAGGGCAACTAATCCTCGCATGTATTTCCTTTGCCCCTGCTTTTCTTAACAACCCAAACCTTGATTTCGAAGTAGTCCCTCGCACAATCGAATCATCAATTACAATAACGCGTTTGCCTGCAACTGTCTCCTTGAGGGCATTCAGTTTCAATTCTACAAAACGGTGCCTCATATCTTGCTGCGGCAGGATAAAGGTCCTTCCAACGTAATGGTTTCTGATAAAACCCCGATCAAAAGGTATCAATGAGGCATGCGAATAACCAATTGCTGCAGAATTTCCCCCTTCAGGTACAGAAATTACTACGTCGGCATCTACAGGTGATTCCTCTGCAAGTTTCGCCCCTAATTTTTTACGGAATAAATGAACGCTCTCTCCGTACACCATGCTATCGGGCCTGGAAAAATACACCAACTCGAATATGCATGAAGCATATCTTTTTTGATGACTATAAAACTCACTGCGAAGACCATCTTTACTTACCGTAACTATTTCTCCAGGTTGAACATCCCGAATGAATTCAGCACCAACCTGATCCAGAGCACACGTTTCAGAAGCAAATACATAACCATCATTTAATTTTCCCAAAGAAAGCGGCCTGAAACCATAAGGATCACGTACTCCAATCATTTCAGTTGGTGTTAAAATCAGCAATGAAAATGCTCCCCTCAGTTGATTTAACACATCAGACAGCACATTTTGTTTTGATCCTGACGGCTTTGCCATCAGATGGACAATTACTTCCGTATCAGAAGTTGTATGGAATATCGATCCATTCTCTTCAAACTCATCCCGTAATTTTTTTGCATTCGTCAATTGTCCATTATGGGCAATTGCAACTTTACCTTTATAATAATCCACCAACATCGGCTGTGCATTTCCAATATTGCTGGAACCAAAAGTAGAATACCGCACATGCCCTATCGCAACAGGATTTTTTAAGGATTTAATCATGTGAGGTTTTAAGGCGTCACTGATTAATCCCATTCCTTTATGGCAAATGATATCTTTGCCGTTTGCAGAAGCAATCCCGGCACTTTCCTCCCCCCGATGCTGCAAAGAATATAAACCATAATACACCTTTTCAACAGCATCCTCACAACCAAAGACACCAAACAAACCACAATATTCTTTTATGTAACCCATTTCTCTATAAGCCTGTTAAAATAATTGTCCATTATCATAAAAATTCACACAAACAGAACTTGTATTCTACCCATATGTCGCTTAAAATAAGGAAAAGAAAAAAAACCATGTTCTTAAGGAATTATGTTTTCCAGTGTAAAAATCGTGATAATGGGAATTTTACCCTCTCCACAATTTTCATAAAAAATAAGTCTGTTTGCTTTTCTTATACATTAGATTGTATTGAAGATTGTTTAATAAGACATGTTTATAATTGAATTTCGGCAGGATTAATATTGAGGATTTGATTATATCAAACATACGTTGTGTGTCAATATAATTATGCCTCAGAAATAACCCTATGGATAATATTGAAGCAAAACATCTTTATCTGAAGAAGTTTTCGGATGTTCTATTATATGTGATTATAAGTTCAGCTCTTATAAAGAAAAATATCCTAACCATCTTACAAGAGGTTATCCAGGGCGGTGCAGATGCAGTACAGCTCCGGGAAAAAACAATGCCCTACAATGAATTCCTTGCCATTGCGAAAGATTTTAAGAAAATAACCGAACAGACAAATACACTGTTTATTGTGAATGATCATGCAAAAATCGCCGACAAAGTAAATGCGGATGGATTACATGTCGGACAAACAGATATAAACATCAATAATGCCCGCAAAATTATCGGAAATAATAAAATAATCGGCTGTTCTACACACAACATGCATCAAGCAAAATTAGCAGAACAGGAAGGCGCCGATTACATTAGCGTTGGCCCAATATTTTACACATCCACAAAATCTCATGAACCGCCGGTGGGGATACATTATTTGCATCAAGTCCGCCAGGAGATTTCTATTCCTTTTATCGTGATCGGCGGAATTTCTGCTGACAATATTCAAGCGGTAATAACTGCGGGAGAGAATAGAATTGCAATTTGTTCTGCAATAATTTGTGATGAAAATATAACGCAGACAACGCGGTACTTCAAAAATCTTTTAGCAAAACATAACTCCCTTTAACGCAGAGGAGAAAAATTGTCTTGATAAAAAAACAGGAAAAAATTTCACCATTGTTGTTTTTTCCCGCGATGAAAATTTAGCACAAGAATTTCAAAAAATAATAAACGCAATTGCATAAGTATATATTTTTAAAATGATTTAACCATCATTATTTTCCATATATTACACCAATATCTTGCTTGCAATACTTCAGGCATTATATTTGCTCATTTTACCGTAATAATGTTTTTTCTGAGAACATTTCGTATCTACCATACATAACAACCAATAGCGTTCTATATTTATTAAGGAATAAACCATGCGGAAATTTTTATTTTTATTTTCTCTGTTATCTTTTATTCTTTTAACTTGTATGGGTTGCGAAAGCATGATGAAAACCTCACTTTCCACGGAATCACCACCACCTCCTCCCCCAAAAAGCAGTGGTTATCTTACAGAAGGAGCTACCGTAAAAATAGAAACAGGGCAAAGAACTAATAGAATCACCGTATTAGAGCAACTGGCACAGGCAAATAAAGACCTCAAAACTGAAAAAGAAAAGGTGGCTTCCCTCGAAAATGAATTATCTGAGCAAAGAGAAATCCAACAAATGCTTGAATACAGGATAGAAGACAACGAGCAACAATTACAAATGTTAGAAATACTGAAGCAGGAAAATGAACAACTGAAAAAACAACTTGTACACGCACAAGCACCATACGAAGATAAAATTAAAGAATTAACTCTGGAATTAGCTAAGTCAAGGCTTGAAGAAACAAAAGCCAAACAGGAGCTTGTTGGTTTAAAAATAGAATTATTAGTTGAAAAAAAGAAGAATGACCAATAAAGTAGAGACAGGTTTAAAACCTGTCTCTACAATGTCACAAAAATCCTTATATTCATTTTATTCATTAAAGTTAATGAAACATTGCCAAAAATAATGCGCCTGGAGGTGTCTGTGTATCGTCTGATCGCCATCTTTATCACATTCTTAATTTTCTTTTCCGGCTGTGCAAGCAGCCCCACAGTTACCAGGTATTCAGGATTGAGCTATAACAAATCGGACGAGTTAAGAAGAACCTATTTACAACGAGTACTGCTTTTACCTTTCGAATATGCCATTGATAGAGAGGCCGTTATTGACGAAATTACCGAGGCATTTTCGGTAGAGTTAAGGAAAATAGGCAAATTTGAAGTTGTTGTTCTTCAAGGCAAAGCAAAAATGCTTTCAGAAAATCAAATATGGGACAAGGGGTCTATCAATTTAAATACAGTTTTACAATTAAGGAAAAAATATGATGTCGATGCCATAGTCTTTGGCAGTATTACCCACTACCGCCCTTATGAACCAATGCTGCTTGGCATTAAACTTGGCATGATCTCTACAGATACCGGCACAATTTTATGGAGTGCTGACGGTGTATACGACAGTAATGAAAACGAAGTTGCCGAACTGGTAAAATATTATTTTGAAAGTACCCACCAAAAAAGCGCGTTATACGGATGGAAGCTTATTCTGCTTTCCATGAGGCGTTATTCCCAGTTTGTTGCCAATCAGTTCACAAAGACACTATTATATTAAAACTCCCCCCATACCACGCACAATCGGGAGCATTCCCAAATTGTTGCAGAAAATACCATATGTAGAGACGCAATGCATTGCGTCTCTACAACTTTGAAATTCCTAAACGTTAAAATAGACCATAATTTGATAGTATAGGAATTTTCCTCCTATCCAAATAGCTTAATCTCTGCCGGAAAACATTATTTAACAAATACGGGAAAAAAATACATTCCTGATAGGAAAAAAATACTCTTATTTTTCTCTTTTCTTTTTTTCAAAAAAGTACCCTAAAAAATTTTTCACTTCATTTTAGAAATCCATACAAAAAGTTTTATTGTGCGGCAAGCATCATTATCTCATTCTATATACTTGTTTATAGCTACTTTAAGGCTTACAACGTTTTTTCAGACAAAAAGCAACAAGGTATGAAATGAGAAAAACCGTGAATTCCCCTTCTCTTTTTCTCTTACCAAAGATTCATGGCACAACGCTTGCAAATGTGTTTAGCAGATTTTTTTCGTTTAATTAAGTGGGCAATGAAATAAATACAGCAAATACTATTACTAATTAATTGAAAAGGGAAAATCATGTCCGCAATACTTGAACTATTTAAAGATAACTATTCCTCACAAAAGATGCTCAATGAAACAAAGCAAGATATAAACAATTCAAGCATTGGTGTTGAAAATTCAAATACTTATTTCGCCAATGATGAAATAGAAAATGATGAAGAAAGAAAGCACCTTCCCTTTGAAGAATTGCTTACGCAGCACACTTCTCCGGCCACACAAAAGGCTGAAGAAAAAAATACGAAAAAATCCTTTGAAAATCCGCAAAAAACGGCTACTGAAAAAATATCGGAAGGCGAAGAAACAGAATGCAGCACGGTTTATGCACATATGATCGATATTGACAATATTGCAAATATAATTACCAATGCGCTTAATGGAAATGCTTACCCTGCCGAACTTAAAGAACTTAACAATTTTTATAACCTGCTCACTTCAGAAACTGCAATGTTTTCTGATGCAGAAAAAGCAAAAATACTTGCCACATTGGAAAAACTATTACATTTGATGCAATCCGTTAACAAATATGGCAAGTCATTAGACAAATCAATAGCTGATTCTGTCTCCCCTGATAGCACTAAAGCAGGAAATGCAGGTGAGAATCCTTATTATAACACTACACTCGCATCAAAAACTTCCGGAGAGGAAAACAAGGAATTATTTGGCATTTTAGAACCATTATTCAAAACAATACCTTCAAAAAACGATAGTGTTCCTTTGGAATCAAATGTACTCGCAGAGAATAAGTACCTTTCTTCTTTTACCAAAGAGGGCTTTGCTTTGCAATCAAATGTATTTGCAGAAAACAAGGGTTTTGCTTTCTCGCCGAACAAATCATTTTTTACACGTTCAGCCTTTTTAGAATCATTCGTTTTTAATACCAATACACAAGAAATGTCAACCTCAGCAAATTCTATAATAACAAACTTAACGCCTACTTCCACAAATGAAGGCGTTGTTTCGCAGTTGAATGGATTGCTTAATAATTATGATAGCAATGCTGCCTTATTAGAACTTTCTCTTCCAAATTCTGAAACAAGAGAGGCACATAAAGCGTTAAAATCCCTCCTGCAAACAATAACAAACGGCGGCAAGAACAATGCATTTTCATCTAACACCTCTATTAACGCCGATAATTCCACGTCCGGGATTAATGGGTCAACTATAAATATAGGAACAAAAGATTCCGGGTTACAGGAAACATTGCTGCAAAATGCCGTGGAGGAAAATAACAGGATTGCAAAACAGATAACAAACGACTCCGGTAATTCAACGGGAAAAAACAATAACAAGGGTCTCGTTTCGAAAGAACTGGCAGGATCGTCTCCTCATGATACTTCTAACTCATTCCAGGAAAGCGATGATGGTAATTCATCCGGCAATCTTTTCCATCAAGGGAAAAATACATTCACTGCTGCCAATATAAACAATCAACCTGAAAAGACTCTTACAAATACCATCTCATTCAATAATCCTGATTTTCAGCAAAATATGGCAGAATCGTTAAACAGCACAACAACAAATATAATATCTTCTGCTGGAGATCAAAAGGCTGCGGTATCCCAGTTATTTCAGAATAATACCACTACCGGATCAAATACCATGCAAAACAATGTGATGGAACAAATATTGGAAAATATCAAAACATTACACCACGGCAACAGATCTGAAATCAGACTGCAACTTACCCCTCCGGAACTAGGCACGGTAAAACTTCATTTTACTGAGGAAAACGATGAAGTCAGCGCAAGAATATACGTAGAAAATGCCGAAGTAAAGGCGGCCATACAGAATAATGTCCATCGCTTAAGGGAATCAATCGCTGCAAATGGAGTGGAAATACATAAACTAGAAGTATATGTGCAAAATGAAAACAGGAATGAACATGAACAACAAAGGTCATTCGCGGATTTTGAAGCAAACGATTCGCATTATCAACATAGCAGTACAAGGGATAATAACGAAAGTCACAATAACGAATCAAATGAAACGAATCATACGCGTCTTTTAACAAAAAACAAAACCGTAAATTCATTAAATTTAACGATAGATTATATTTTATAAGGAGAGACCTATGAGCACAACAGGTTTAAGTACTGAAGTCACCATGGAAAGCTTTCTCACGCTTTTTACCACTCAACTGCAATATCAGGACCCGCTGGACCCACAGGATAACTCAGAATTTCTGTCGCAGTTGGCACAATTCACCACATTAGAACAGGAACAACAACAGACAGAATACCTTTCGGATTTATCATCACTTGATACCGCTTCACTGCAATTGGATCAAATCGGAGTAGCTTCAGAATTCATTGGCAAGACTATTACTTACAGCGATGACGAAGGAGAAGGAGAATATACCGGAGTGGTTGAAGGCGTGCAACTGGAAGAAGACGGTACCGTCTCATTTGTTATTGACGGCGAATCTGTTTCCATATCAAATTTCATAAAAGTGGAAAGTACTACTACTACGGTTGAAGGTGAAACCGAAACTGATTCAGGCGATGGAATATCATCCGTTGGTGACGACACAACGGATGATACGACAATTGAAGAATTATAAATTTATCGTAACTGTTTAGCGGAAATGCTACACGGCTCGTTCCCAAACTCAAGTTTGGGAACGCATTTGTTCGAGAAACTCCGGTTTCTCGCCTGTCTGTCAACGAACAGGGATTAAAATCACCGGATTCAGATAGTTTGTAATTTAAATAATTTGTTAAATCAAACCATCACTGGAAACAGAGTTTCCAGTGCAGTTGCGTTCCCAAACTGGAGTTTGGGAACGAGTTGAAAACAATATTAGAGTAGCGGTAGGTTGGGTTGAGTAAAGCGAAACCCAACATAATCTTACAGCACATACGGAAATGTTGGGTTTCGAACCTCAACCCAACCTACCAATGTTGTAAGTGATGATACGACAGAAGATACAACAATATTAGAATTATAAATTCATCAATAGTTTAACGAAAGGAGACACGCTATGGGTTTTGGAGGCGCTTTGTACGCGGGTGTAACGGGTATCCGTTCACATCAAAACTGGATGGATGTTATTGGAAATAACCTGTCCAACATTAATACCTATGGATACAAATCATCCCGGTTACTATTTTCCGATCTGATAAGCCAGGATAAAGGAAACGGCGGGGTTAACCCTATGCAGATCGGTATGGGGGTAAAGAACGGAAGCATTTCCTCCCTCTTTAGCCAGGGAACCCTTGAATCAACGAATAATGAATTCGATTTTGCCATTCAGGGGAATGGTTTTTTCGTACTGAACGGCGGCGATAAAAACTTCTTCACAAGGGTAGGAACATTTGCCACAGACGCCAATAACCTTCTTGTAGATTCTACCACCGGTTACAGGATATTGGATTCATCCGGTAAAACTATCACGATACCGTATGATTCATCTGTTTCTGCAACAAAAACATCATCAATTACCTTAACCGGAACATTAGAGTCAACCCCTTCTGATTCTTCCGGTGAAGTGTTATTATTGTCCAGTGCTCTCACTTACAATAATGGTACAGTTGCAAACACCTCAACAGATTTAAATGATTTAGATACGAACACAACAAACTATTCTACTAATGATACAATTACCGTTTCAGGCACCTTACCTGACGGAACTTCTTTTAGCGACGATTTTTATTACGGTACCGACGGGACAACGGTAAACGATTTTATGAACTGGTTGTCAAATCAATCCACAACGCTTAATAACACAGCAACGGTCTCACTTTCCAGCAGTGGGAAAATTATTGTAACATCTGGCACATCTGGTGCGGACGATCTTACAGTTACAATATCCGATAGTAGTACTGATACCAGCACATGGACTGATTACGATTTTCTTGCCTCAACTTATACAACCTCTACAACCATTTATGACTCCCAGGGGACAGGACATAACGTAACCCTTACGTTTATAAAAAAATCAGACGGTGTCTGGGATATGCGCGCTAGTATGAGTAGCAAGGATGGCTCAATCACAGATAGTACGATAAGCTCGGTCACGTTTAATGACGACGGCAGCCTTAAGTCCGCAGGAGATACCACTCTTACCTTTAAATTTGATGGTTTATCCACTTCTCAAAATGTTGTTTTTAGCCTCGGAACGTTCGGTAAATCCGACGGAATTTACCAAAGCGGAAAAGGGTCATCGGTTACTGCTTCTGACCAGGACGGTTCCGAATCAGGGAATTTCAGCAGTTTCTCGGTTGATACCGACGGTACTTTATACGCGCTCTATTCAAACGGAACACAAAAAAAGATCGCACAATTACAAATTGCCTTATTTGGTAATCAACAGGGTCTAAGAAAAACGGGCGACAATTTATATGAACAAACGGATGCCTCCGGGGAACCTCTTTACACCACCGGAGGAACAGGAAGCGCCGGAGAAGTGTACAACGGATATTTAGAAGCATCCAATGTAGACATGACCTCAGAATTGACGTCATTAATTATGGCGCAAAGAGGTTTCCAGCTTAATTCAAGGGTTATTACCACCGCTGATGAGGTACTTGGGGAAGCTGTTAATCTTAAGAGGTAATAGTAATTAAATAGTCTGTAATTGGAACTCCTCTCTCTTTATCACTTGCCCACAGGGAGAGGAGTTCTCAATATTAACATTTCTTGCCCTACCGTGTGTTTCGTTCAATTTTAAATGGGAGTATTCCTGATTTTTTGTAAAAAACAATCAACGTATGTCTTACAGGATAGAAATACATCGTTAATCTCTCCCCCCTTCGACTCCGTCCAGGCGGGTTCAGGTCTGTGACCTGAACCCCACGTTTCATACGTGGCAATTTAGCCATGACCTGTCTGCTGACAGGCAGGAATGTATATATCTCTATTAATCAGATGAACTATTGGGTTCAGATTACAAATCTGAACACGCAAGGGGCTTCTTCACAATGATGAATTTGCAAAAATTTGGGAATGCTCCCTGTTTGACATTATAAATGATATCCTCTTTTCGTAACAATATAATTCTGAAATAGAAACGAAGAAGAATTTCCTATAATAATTATTGACATCATATCAATTGAATATTGCTCCAATTTGTCGAGGGTGGTAATGACTACAGACTCTCCTTCTCTTTTCGCTTTTTTTATCAATCCTACTGGTGTAGAGGCATTTTTGTATTTTAAAATAATCTCGATTGCCTTTTTAAGTTGCCAGTCTCTTTGAGAACTTTTTGGATTGTAAATAACAATTACAAAATCAGCCTCAGCCGCATTTCTCACGCGTTTCTCAATTGTTTCCCAGGGAGTTAACAAATCACTCAGGCTTATTACCGCATAATCATGCATAAGAGGCGCTCCAATAAGTGCAGCAGCAGCATTCGCAGCAGGTATGCCGGGAACAATTTCAAGTGGCAAACGAATATTTTCATTATACAATATTTCCAGGACAAGGCCTGCCATTCCGTACACGCCTGCATCGCCGCTACTGATTATCGATACCACCTTACCTTTCTGTGCCTCATGAATAGCCAATTCTGCACGTTCCACTTCTTTACGCATCGCCGAGGATATTATTTCTTTACCACTGGTAATCTCACTTATCAAATCAATATACAGGCGGTAACCAATAACCATATCTGATTTCTTTATTGCATCCAGTGCACGAAGGCTCATGTCTTCTTTTGCACCAGGACCAATTCCTACCACATAAAGTTTTCCCTGGCAATGGCTATCGTTATTCCCGGATACTTCTGCTTCCTTAAAATTAATTGTGTTTTCCTCCCTGCTATTAGTGCAACCGGTTCACATACACCCCAAACACCTATCTTTTCTTTTACAAAATTTGATTTACTGTATTCCTTAACACAGGTATCAATTTCTGGTAATGACACAACATTCAGAGGAATTCCAAGCTCAACAGACGCTTGCAATAATCCCGGTTCCCTTGCCTTAATTTCAACAGTAGATAATAATCTTACATTCCCGATTCGCTGGTTTACCTTATCAAGTGCGTCTTTAATTGCATTTATTACCTCACCTGAAGTAATTCCTTTTTTACACCCAATTCCAACAATAATATCTTTGCAAGCCTCTGTTCCGGTAGTAATAACCGCGTTCGTGTGTAATATTCCGGCGACTTTATAAGCCAGCAAATTTGCTCCACCTTCGTGCCCTGAAAGCAAACTGATTACATAACGTCCTACATCATCAATTACTACTACCGCGGGATCAGTATATTTGTCCCTAAGATAAGGAGCAATTACTCTAATCACAATTCCCGTCGCCATTACAAAGATAAGTCCATCGTAATCATTAAATATTCTTCCCACTAATTGGTGTAATGGTTCGGTAAAGCAAACAATATTTTTCAAAATACCTGCATCTTGTACAACTCCGCATTTTTCATTTGATTTAAACAGATACAAGAAAGCAGAAGTTTCCAGGCAAGAAATAATTCTTTTTGAAGTTTCAATGCCTCTTTCCGTTAGCGTTATAATCGCGATATTCAAAAAAATCTTCCAACACTATAAATTTTCACATTTTTATAGTCGAACAAATCTTGTTTTGATCACAGTATATATTATCAGCTACTTTTTTCATTTTCTATTCTTTCAAATTCCTCCAAAAGTTCCTTTTGTCTCTTTGTTAAACTTTTCGGAGTCCTTACAATTATTCTTACATACTGATCTCCATGCCCGGAGGTTCTCAGGTTAGGCATGCCACTATTTCTCAATCTGAACAGTGTGTCTGTTTGTGTTCCTGGTGGAATTTTCATTATTGCATTCCCATCTAAAGTTGGCACTTCTATTTTTGATCCTAACGCAGCTTTGGTCAATGATATTTTTTTTTCAATATAAATATCGTTACCTTGTCTGTGAAAGATTAAGTGTGGTTTGAGTGAAATAATAACATAAATATCCTCTTTTAATCTTCCTCCGCTCTTGTCAGGGGTAATCCTTAATGTTGTCCCATTACTAACTCCCGCAGGTATCTTTACTTTTATTTTATCCAGCTTTTGTATCTCACCTTTTCCATGACAATTCAAACAAGGCTTCTCAATAATTTTTCCACTTCCATTACATACTGGGCATGCACCAATCTTTATTATTTTACCAAAACCTTGTAATAGTTCCTGTTGAACTTCTCCTTTTCCATTACATTTGTAACATGTCTTGGGAGTAGTACCGCTGGCGGCTCCTGAGCCGTTACACACATCACATCTTTTCATATGAGGTATAGCAACTTCGGAACTGATTCCCCTATAAGCCTGTTCCAACGTAATCTCAATATTTACACTCTTAACCCTCTTCTCGGGTTTTTCAAAACCCCATTTTCGTGTACCAAAAAAATCACTAAAAATACTTCCCCGGCCAAAAAAATCAGAAAAAATATCATGACCAAAGATATCTTCCAAGTCATTTATGTGACTGAAATCCTGCCAGGAAAAACCTTCCTTACCAAAGTCAGCGGTTACACCTGCATGGCCATATTGATCGTATCGTGAACGTTTATTATCATCAACTAGCACTTCATATGCTTCTGAAATTTCTTTAAATTTTTCCTCTGCTAATTTTGGATTATCTTTATTAAGATCAGGATGAAATTTTTTGGCAAGATTGCGATATGCAGCCTTTATTTCGTCTTTCGATGCATTTCTTTTAACACCTAATAAAGCATAATAATCCTTTTTGTCCGGCATAATTCTTATCTTATAGTCAATTATCTTTTTTTCAATACAAATAATTTTTCATTAATTAACCGAAAGAGCCTATTTTCCAAAAACACAAAGAGCCGGGATGTGATGTACACCA
>SOET01000057.1 GCA_021646465.1 Candidatus Kuenenia hertensis
AATAAATATAAGACTTTCAAGGCACTTTTGCTTTTTGACTTGAGGTGAAGCTCCGATGAAATATCGCAGATCGCAAGCTCAAGGAACAACGTTTTTTTGTGGTGTAACATACAATAGAAAGAAAATTTTAGACTACGAAGCAAATGTATCACTGATAAAAGAGGCATTCCGGCATGTTATCAAATGCCATACATTTCAAATTCGTGCATTCGTTGTACTTCCCGATCATATCCATAGTAATTGGACAAAGTAAAGGTGAGCAAGGAATCTGGCAACGGCGCTTTTGGGAACATCGGATCAGGAACGAGATTGATTTTATAAAACATGTCGAGGATATTCATTTCAATCGGGAGCATTCCCGATTTTTTGTAGAAACTAATTACCGTTTTCATTATCAATGATGTTTCGGTTCCGATCGGAGGTTTTGTCGGGAAAGAATCCCGACCTTATATTGTCCTGAGCGCCCGCCTGTCCGGTAGGCAGGGAGTCGAAGGGCTGCTTCTTTATAAATGTATGGCTTGCGATGGTTTTTGATTCTATCTATAGAGGAATTGAAACATGGTATATTTTGCAGCGTTATGTTGTTGGCCAAACGAACATTGGTTTTTAAAAAGTCTAATTTTGGTAAGTATTACTAAACAATTTAATTATTTTGTGTTTATATTCTTGATAAATTATTTTTAGATGAGTATACTATGGTTCATTTCTTTTTGGGGGGTAATTCTTGCAAGTTAACTTTAGTAAAACTTTTTGACTTTTTCATAAATAGTTCTATAATCACGGTCAAATGATACACTATCTGCCTATTTTGATTTTATTTTTCATAGCATTGGGCTTTGCCCTGACAAATGTTGGAATTTCAGAGATCCTTGGCAGAAAAAGGCCAACAAAGGAAAAACTTACTCCTTATGAATGCGGTGTTGAACCGGTAGGATCTGCGCACGAACGTTTTTCTGTAAAATTTTATCTTATTGCAATGCTATTTGTTGTTTTTGATATAGAGGTTGTATTTATGTATCCATGGGCGGTTGCCTTCAAGTCATTAAAACTCTTTGGGTTTATTGAAATGTTGATTTTTATAGGCATATTGCTCATTTGTTATTTTTACATTTGGAAAAGGGGAGGGTTGGAATGGGAATAGAGAGTCATCTGGGCGATAACATCCTGACTACTACCTTAACAACAATGGTAAATTGGGCGAGAAAATCGTCTCTTTGGCCAATGCCTTTTGGCTTGGCGTGTTGCGCGATAGAGATGATGGCGGTTGTGGCGCCGCGTCATGACCTTGCGCGGTTTGGAGCGGAAGTTTTTCGCTTTTCACCGCGGCAGTCAGACCTGATGATTGTTGCGGGTACCCTTACCTATAAAATGGCCTCAGTGGCAAGGAAAATATATGAACAGATGCCCGAGCCCAAATGGGTTATTGCGATGGGTGCTTGTGCGGTTTCGGGTGGAATATTTAATACGTATAGTGTTGTACAAGGGTTGGAAGAAGTAATGCCGGTGGATGTCTATCTTCCGGGATGCCCGCCGAGGCCTGAGGCACTGATCCATGCCATAATGGAAATTCAAAAGAAAATTCAGAAAGAATCATTGTAAAAAACACTTACAAAGTATACAGGATGAATATTGATTCAGTTGTCGCATTAGTAAAGTCCAATTTTCCTGAAGCAGTGATCAATTATTATGATTTTCGCGGGGAATTGACATTTGTTATAGAAAAGGAACAAATTACAACAGTAGCGGCATTTTTCAAAAAAAATCAGGAACTTGATTGTAATTATTTGTCCGATTTATGTGGTGTTGATAAAATTAAAACGGATGGTATTTTTGAGGTAGTATATCACCTGTATTCCATACAGAAAAAACACAGAGTGCGTCTTAAAGTTCCCCTTCCATCAGATAATCCAACCATTTCAACAGTTACTACTATCTGGAATACGGCAAACTGGCATGAAAGGGAAACCTATGATATGTTTGGTATTCAATTTCAGGGGCATCCCGATCTGAGGAAGATACTTATGCCGGAAGATTTTGAAGGGCATCCATTACGGAAAGATTATCCTATTCATGGAAGACAACCTGCGACATTGAGAGATATCTACCGAAAGGATGAAGAGTGACGTCAACTGTTTCGGCTAAAACCACACAACTAATGTCCATCAACATGGGACCTCAACATCCGAGTACGCACGGGGTGCTCAGGCTTATACTTGAGATGGATGGGGAGACAATTACAAAGGCGTTGCCTGATATCGGATTCCTGCACAGGGGAGTTGAAAAACTCGCAGAATACAGAACATACCATCAGTTCATTCCTCTTACCGACCGGCTGGATTATGTAGCTCCTTTTTCAAATAATTTGGCGTATGCACTTGCGGTTGAAAAATTAATCGGCGTAGATATTCCCGAAAGGGCTCAGCACATAAGGGTTATGCTCTGTGAACTTACGAGAATATCTTCTCATTTATTGTGGCTTGCTACGCATGCCCTTGATATCGGGGCAATGACTGTTTTCTTTTATTGTTTTCGTGAGCGGGAAGCACTTTATGATATATTCGAGCTGGTGTCCGGTTCGAGAATGAATCTTTCCTATATACGGGTTGGTGGTGTTGCGCGCGATTTACCCGGTGGTTTTTTGAAAAGCGTTGAAAAGTTTGTGAATGAATTTCCTTCCAGATTGGATGAATATGAAACACTGTTAAAAGATAATCCCATTTGGAAAAAACGCACAGTAGGTGTTGGCTGTATTTCTCCGGAAGATGCAATTGATTACGGATTAAGCGGGCCGAGTTTAAGGGGGTCGGGGGTAGACTGGGACGTTAGAAAAGCCGAACCTTATTCCGGCTATGATAAATATGATTTTAGCGTTCCGCTGGGGGTTCATGGCGATGTGTATGACAGATACCGTGTGCGTATCGAGGAGATGGTTCAAAGCAACCATATCGTAAAACAGGCGTTGGATATTTTGCCGAAAGGCGAACACATAACGCATGCTCCTAACGTTGCGTTGCCTCCGAAAGAAGCTGTCGAAACAAATATGGAGTCAATGATTCATCATTTTAAATTAATTACTGATGGAATTTGTCCGCCGCAAGGTGAAGTATATTCCTGCGTGGAAGCGCCGAAGGGAGAATTGGGTTTCTATATCGTCAGCGATGGTTCGAATCGCCCCTATCGGTTAAAAATCAGACCCCCGTCTTTTGTTAATCTTGAAGCGTTACCAAAAATGGTGGAAGGGAGATTACTTCCTGATGTCGTTGCAGTAATCGGGAGTTTAGACATAGTTTTAGGTGAAATTGATCGTTAAAAGTGAAAATGGGCGAAATAAATACAAACGTTGCAGAGGATGAAACTTTTGACCTGTCAAAAGCAGAAAGTATTCTTGAAAAGTATAAACATATCAGGGGCTCGTTGATCCCAGTCTTACAGGCGATACAATTTGAATATGGTTATTTGCCTGAAAAGGTTATTGATTTTGTTTCCGGAGAGTTAAATATCAGCGTGAATGAGATAATAGGCGTTGCGACATTTTATGCGCAGTTCCATTTGCAGCAACGCGGCAAACATATAATCAAGGCGTGCAGCGGAACCGCATGCCACGTAAAAGGCGCAAAACAAATTGTAGAAAAACTGAGTGAGAAATTAGAGGTTCATGTAGGTGATACAACAAAAGATAAATTGTTTACCCTTGAAGAGGTGGCTTGTTTAGGCGCTTGTTCACTTGCGCCGGTTATAATGGTGGATGAAGATGTTTACGGACAACTCTCTCATAACACCGTTGGAAATGTAATAGACGGAATAAAAAGTTAAGGGGTCTTTATTGAATGATTCTTGATGAAAGATCTGAAGGTTCAAAAGTGAATGTAACGCCCCCCACTACCCGGATTATGGTTGGTATGGGAACATGCGGCATTGGCGCCGGCGCCAGGGGGGTGTTAAAAAGTATTGAAAGCGAACTTGCCAGACAACAGATTCAGGCGGAGATTGTTCACACGGGATGCATTGGTTTATGTTCCTATGAGGTCCTTGTAGATATTATTATCCCTGGACGTACCCGGGTAACGTATAAAAATGTAAAGCCGCAAATAGTTCCTCTGTTGTTTGAAGATCACATAAAAAAAGGGGAAATTGTCAAAAATCATGTGTTGTCTCAAATGGCAGCAGAAGAAGGGGGGGGAGAAGAACCCTACCCTTCGGTTCCTTTTTTCGATGAACTGAACATTAATAAATCGCAGCATAAGCAGATTTTGAGGAATTGCGGTCACATTGATCCGGATAGTATTGATGAATATATTGCCCGTGGAGGCTATGAGGCTCTTAAAAAAGTTCTTAAGACAATGAGTCCCGAGCAGGTGATTAGTGAAATATCAAAATCAGGTCTGAGGGGAAGAGGGGGCGGAGGTTTTTCTACTGGCGATAAGTGGGCGTCATGTGCGAAATATTCAGCAGATGAAAAGTTTGTTATTTGTAATGCCGACGAAGGCGACCCTGGTGCATTTATGGACAGAAGCCTTATGGAAGGAGACCCGCACGCAGTCCTCGAAGGGATGATTATTTGCGGCTACGCCATTCGCGCAACGAGCGGTTATATATATATCCGTGCGGAATATCCTCTGGCAGTAAAAAGAATTAAACACACTATTGAACAGGCAAAAAAATATGGTTTTTTGGGGGAAAATATTTTAGGCAGCGGTTACAAATTGGATATTTACATAAAAGAGGGCGCCGGTGCTTTTGTCTGCGGCGAATCCACCGCATTGCAATATTCCATTGAAGGCAAAAGAGGAATGCCGCGCACAAGGCCTCCCCAGTCCGTAGAGGCGGGATTGTGGGACAAGCCGACCGTATTAAATAATGTAGAAACATTTGCGAATGTTCCTCCTATAATTAATAAAGGTGCAGGGTGGTATTCTCAAATTGGTACGGACAAAAGCAAAGGGACAAAAATATTTTCGCTGACAGGGAAAATAAAACATCCCGGACTTGTTGAGGTTCCTATGGGGACAACGATACGGCAAATCGTATTTGATATAGGGGGGGGGATTCCAAGAAAAAGACGGTTTAAAGCCGTTCAGATTGGAGGACCTTCGGGCGGCTGTCTGCCTGAATCATTGCTGGATTCTCCCATAGATTATGAATCATTATTGGGGGTTGGTGCAATGATGGGTTCCGGCAGTTTTGTGGTTGTAGATGACGGCACCTGTATGGTGGAGCTGGCGCGTTTTTTTATGGACTTTTGTGCACGTGAATCATGCGGAAAATGCCCTCCATGCAGAATAGGTACCACCCTTATGCTTGATATACTTACTCGTATTACGCAGGGAAAGGGAGAGGAAAGCGATATTGCAATGCTTGAAGAAATGTGCGGAGAAGTGAAAACCATGTCCCTTTGCGGACTTGGACAATCTGCTCCAAATCCCATCAAGTCTACTTTACGATATTTTAAAGATGAATATGTTACTCACATCAGAGACAAAATTTGCCCCACTGCCACATGCGTGGCATTACACAGATATGAGGTTATTCCTGATAAATGCACGAAATGCCAGGCATGTATACGCAATTGTCCTGTCAAAGCAATCAGTGGCAGCAGAACAGAAGTCGCTTTTATTGACAAGGCTAAGTGTGTTAAATGTAATTTGTGTTACGAAAAATGTAATTTCATGGCAATAAAATGAAGATGATACATCTGACAATAGATGATAAATCAATAATAGCCCCTGAAGGCACAAATATTTTTCAGGCGGCGCTGGATAATAATATTTATATTCCGGGTCTGTGCTACCATCCGAAATTATCCCAATTTGGCGGATGCAGGCTTTGTTACGTTGAAGTTACGGAAAGAAAGCATACAAGGCACCGTTTTGCCTGTGCGCATCCGGTATCCGAGGGAATGGTGGTAAAGGTTAATACTACGGAAGTAAATCGCCATAGAAAGACCGTGATGGAATACCTGCTTGCTCATCACGAACTTGCCTGCCCTACCTGCAATAAATCAGGAGAATGTGGGCTCCAGAATATTGCCCACGAACTGAATATGTCTCCCGGGAGATTTAAGACGGTAAGGATGTCTGCTCCTGTAATCCGTGATAATCCGGTTTTGGAATTAAACAGAAACCGGTGCATATTATGTGGCCGATGTGTGAGCGCCTGCAAAGAAATAGAGGGGGTTGGGGCCATAGATTTTCAAAATCGCGGATTCAAAACGGTTATTGGGACTGCCTTTGACAGACCGTTGGATTGCAGTTTTTGCGGTGGGTGTTTAGCGGTGTGTCCTACAGGTGCGTGGCAGGACAGAACCCTGGGATTCAGCGGAAGACCGTGGGAATTCGAAAGCATACCGACGATTTGTCCCTATTGTTCCGTTGGCTGCACAATTGTTTTAAACACAAAAGAAGGAAGCGTCAGGCGTGTTGTATCCAATGATAAGCTGGGGATAAACGAAGGAAATCTTTGTGTGAAAGGGAGATTTGGTCATGAATTTATTCATTCTCCTGAACGGATAAAAACGCCGTTGATAAAGAAGGACGGCGAATTTCAACCGGCCCGGTGGGAAGATGCGATTGAGATGGTCTCTGATAAATTGAAACAAATCATGGAAAAACATGGCGGCAATGTGATAGGAGGCATCGGATCTGAAAAATGTACCAACGAGGAAAATTATCTTTTTCAGAAATTTTGCAGGACGGTATTGGGAACAAATTGTATTGATAACATATCGAATATGAAGGCCCCTTTTCTGAATGGCCTTCTCTATAAATCGGTTGAAAGGGGATTTTTTACAGATTCATTAAAGGGTATTGAAAATGCAAATACCCTGTTCTTTTTTGGCGTTGATATAACCGAAGCGATTCCTGTTGTGGGGTGTATGGCAAGGAAAGCAATACAATTGAATAGCGCGAATGTGGTTATTGCTAATCCACGCAACATTATTTTTAAAAATACCGCCAAAAATGATGTGCGGTTAACATACTCTTTGGGAAGTCAGCACATTTTGCTTAATGCAATAATAAAAGTCATTATTGAAGATAAACTTGTTGATTTGAAAAAGATAGAGTCTTCGACAAGTAATTTTAGCAGTTTGTGTTCATCAGTGCAAAATGTTAGTTTAAGCAACGCTGAGCAGTTGTCAGGCGTTTCGCTGGAAATGATACGCAGTGCTGCCAAATTGCTGACAAAACCGGGAAATTGTTGTATTGTTTATGGCAAAGATGTAATAGAAGATCCATTGGGCGAGGATACGATAAAAACGTTATTGGATCTTTGCGCATTAATTGATGTTTCCAATCATAGTGATATCCACCCTGGCAGAGCTTCGATTTTCTGTTCAAGGTATCATAATAATTCCCAGGGAGTAAATGATATGGGAGTTGTTCCGGAGTTTTTACCCGGGTATGTTGATATAAATGATGCAGCGAACAAAGAGAAAATTGAAAAATTGTGGGGAATAAAATTTTCCGGGAATATTGTATCAAAAAATTCTTTTAATCTGATTGATTTGGCGAAAAATGGAAACGTAAAGTCTCTTTACGTTATGGGTGCAGACCCCCTTACTGAATATCCGAATGGGAACGAAATAAGAGAGTGTATTAAAAATATTGAATTTATAGTGGTCCAGGATTCGTTCATGACTGAAACAGCAAAACTGGCAGATGTGGTTTTCCCCTCTTCTACGTTTGCTGAAAAGGAAGGGACTTATACAAACACTGGTTTTACTACGCAGAGATTGAACAGGGCAATTTCTCCTGTGGGTAATGCGAAAACCGATTGGGAAATCATTTGTGACATAGCAAAAAAAATGGGACAATCTTTTTCTTACAGGGAGATAAAAGAAATTACGGAAGAAATAAAAAAGGCTGCTCCTGTTTATTCCGGCTTTAGTTATGATCGTTTGCGACGCAAGGAATTTCATTGGCCTTCATTGTTACTTGATAAAATCGGATCAAATAAATATACATTTTTTGCAATTCGGGACAAATCCCTGAAAGTGAAAGGGGAAAAAGAATTTCCTTTAGTATTAATTACCGGTGCAAGTATGAATCATCAGGGCGCTTATTCTGCAAAATCAAAAGCCCTTGTTTCAGTTGCTCCTGAATGTTTTGTCGAAATAAACGATAAAGATGCAAAAGATATGCAAATCAAAAACGGCGACATGGTTATGGTTGAATCCAGACAGGGCAAACTAAAAATGAGATCAAAGGTGACAAGAAAATCGCCCTCTGGCATAGTCTTTGTTCCGGATGCATATGTAAATATACCAATTAATATGCTGATCTATCAGGAGTATACTCCCGTAAAGATTTATACTGTTTTGGATAATTAGCAGGTTATTGTTCGGATAAAAATACGATTGAGAGAGGTTCATTGCATGGCCAAAAAAGGACAAACGTTTTTTTGTGAGATATGCAAACAAAAGGTTGTTGTTGTCGTCGAAGGCTTTGGGGTGCTCGTATGTTGCGGCAAGGAAATGACTCTTGTTGGGGGAAAAGACATGATGTCTGTCTGGACGTCTGTATATCCAACGCCGAAGAATGGTGTTCACTTTATATGTGAGATCTGCGGGCAAAAGATAAATGTTGTTGCTGAAACGACTGGAATATTAGAGTGTTGCGGGCAAAGAATGGTGAGGGAAGAGGTTTCCGGTGGATAAAGAATTATTCGTTTTTCTCATTATTGCATCCGTTAAGATTTTCATTGTATTTAATGTGGTGCAAGTAATGGTTATCGCCATGATCTGGTTTGAGCGAAAAATTATGGCGCACATGCAGGTGCGTCTTGGCCCTATGCGTGTAGGGTTTCATGGTTTGCTGCAACCCATTGCTGATGGCATAAAGCTCCTCTTTAAAGAAGATATTATTCCCGCAAAAGCAGAAAAAATACTTTTTGTGCTTGCCCCCGTAATGACGTTGGTTCCGGCTCTGTGTACGTTTGCCGTCATTCCCTTTGGAGAAGCAATTAATATTTTTGGCTACCATATAGATATGGTAATTACCGATATTAATGTAGGAATTCTTTATATTCTGGCAGTTTCTTCTATGGGCATCTATGGCATTGTTATGGCCGGATGGTCTTCCAACAATAAATATTCGCTATTGGGAGGAATACGTTCTTCCGCTCAGATGATAAGTTATGAGTTAACGATCGGTCTGTCTCTCATTGGGGTTATTATGATGACCGGGTCGCTGAGCATGGTGGATATCGTAAATGCTCAATCAAAAATGTGGAATCTTGTTTTGCAACCATTAGGTTTTATCATCTATGCGATAAGTGCAATAGCGGAAGTGAATCGGTGTCCATTCGATATACCTGAAGCAGAGACGGAGCTTGTGGCTGGCTATCACACAGAATACAGCAGTATGAAATTTTCCATGTTTTTTATGGCAGAATACGCGAACATGATAACAGTGTCTGCCATTGCAGTAACATTTTTTTTCGGGGGCTGGCACGGGCCTTATTTGCCGGGAGTCGTCTGGTTTATGCTGAAGTTGTCTTTTTGCCTTTTTGGTTTTATTTGGTTGAGATCTACGTTTCCAAGGCTGCGGTATGATCAGTTGATGCATTTTGGCTGGAAAATTTTGCTGCCTCTTTCATTGTTTAATATTTTGATTACAGGACTTATCATGGTTGTTCGGGGACTATGATTATACCGTTGATGAAAGGTTTAGCGCTTACGTTTAAACGGTTTATAAATCCGTTTACGTGTGTTACTGAGAGTTACCCTGATATAAGGCCAAGACTTGCAAAAAGATTCAGGGGATTGCCGGAACTGCAAGTAGAGGATGATGGTCGCGAAAAATGTGTTGCATGCGGATTATGCGCCAAAGTATGCCCTTCTCAATGTATTTCCATAGAAGGCGCCGAAGATGAACACTTTAGAAGGTATCCGAAAATGTATGAACTGGATTCTTTCCGGTGTATATTTTGCGGTTTTTGTGAGGAGGCATGTCCTGAAAGGGCTATTCTTCTGGGCGACTCTTTTGAACTTGCTACTGATAAGAATAGCGGTATTTTAGATAAAGAAAAATTGCTGGAATCAGCCAGAAGAAAAAAATCATAGCTTGGTAATAAAAATATAATGGAACCATATTTGTTTTATGTCATGGCGGCAACTTCTGTAGTTGCTGCACTCTATCTTATATTTGAGAAGAACCCTGTATTCTGTGCTTTATACCTGGTTTTTTCTTTTATTAATATTGCGGTGTTGTATGTATTGCTTGAGGCACAGTTTATTGCGGCAGTGCAGGTAATTGTATATACAGGGGCGATTATGGTCCTTTTTCTCTTTGTCATTATGTTGTTAATGGTGGACGTTAAAAAAAAGCAGAAGGACGATCTTCCTTTTCAGCGGATACCGGCAATGGTTATGGGTTTTGTGTTGCTTGTTGTTATGGGTTTGGCAATAAAATCGAAATTATTTCAGGGCAGGGAAGGAGAGTATACATCCGCAAAGGTTGAAAGTATCGGGCATACGCAATTAATTGGTAAATTATTATTTACTGATTACCTTTTGCCATTTGAGATGACCTCTATTTTATTATTTGTCGCGGTAATTGGTGCTATTATATTAGCAAAAAGGAAAGTATGAAATGATTACGTTGACTCATTATTTGGTTTTGAGCGCAATATTGTTTTCAATCGGGGTTGTTGGAGTGCTCATAAGGAGAAACGCAATCGTAATTTTTATGTGCATAGAGCTTATGCTGAATGCGGTAAATTTATCGTTTGTGGCATTTGCTCATTATCTGCACTCCATGGAAGGACAGATGTTTGTATTTTTTTCCATGACGGTTGCCGCTGCGGAGGCAACCGTCGGTTTGGCCATTATTATTGCCATATTCAGGAATAAAGAAACCGTTAATGTCGATGACATGAATATTATGAAGTGGTAGGGACTTATGCTTAATCTTGTGGCGCTCATTTTATTATTTCCTCTCATTGGTTCCGCAATGAATGGGTTATTCGGCAGACGATTGCGTAAAGAATCGATAGGGTATATTGCCTGCGGGGCAATCGGATTGTCTTTTTTCATTTCCGTTCTTGTTTTTATCGGGCTTCTTTTACTGCCTCCGGAAGAACGCATTTTTGAAAAACATTTGTTTAGCTGGATTCAGTCAGGATCATTCAACGCGGCAGTCGGGTTTCAGGTAGATCCCTTATCCTCCCTTATGATTCTTATTGTGACAGGGGTTGGATTCCTCATTCACATCTATTCGATGGGTTACATGCATGATGACAAAGGATATCACCGTTATTTCAGCTACCTTAATTTATTTACCTTTTCGATGTTATTGTTGGTTTTGAGCAACAATTTCCTTCTTATGTTTGTAGGTTGGGAGGCGGTTGGATTATGTTCTTACCTTCTTATAGGATTCTGGTTTGAAAAGAAGTCCGCTTCAGACGCAGCGAAAAAGGCTTTTGTTGTTAATCGTGTAGGCGATTTTGGTTTTGCACTGGGGATTATGCTTATATTTCTGACGTTCCATAGCATTGATTTCACTGAAGTTTTCAATGCTGCCTCTCATGGGGAATTTGCCATAGGGAATATTACAATAACATTAATTACGCTTTTGTTGTTTATGGGTGCGGCGGGAAAATCTGCACAGATACCTTTATACACCTGGTTGCCGGATGCAATGGAAGGGCCTACCCCTGTAAGTGCACTTATTCACGCGGCTACGATGGTAACTGCAGGCGTCTATATGATTGCCAGGTGCAATGTCCTTTATATGTTGTCTCCATTTACAATGACGGTAGTAGCAAGTATTGGAGCCACTACGGCGTTGTTTGCCGCTTCAATAGGACTCATGCAAAACGACATCAAACGTGTTTTGGCTTATTCAACGATCAGTCAATTAGGCTACATGTTTCTTGCCTGTGGCGTCGGAGCATTTACGGCGGGCATTTTTCATCTGATGACGCATGCATTCTTTAAGGCGTTGTTGTTTCTTGGATCGGGAAGTGTTATTCATGCCCTGTCCGGTGAACAAGACATGAGAAAAATGGGTGGATTAAAAAACCATATTCCGATTACGTATAAAACATTTTTAATAGGTACGGTGGCTATTGCGGGTATTCCTCCTTTTGCGGGATTTTTCAGCAAAGATGAAATTTTACTGGAGGCATTTGTCAGGGGTAATGTTATTTATTGGTCAATAGGAGCTTTCGCCGCATTTTTAACGGCATTTTATATGTTTCGCCTTTTGTTTATGACGTTTCATGGAGAGTCACGTGTTGACCCTCATGTGAAAGAACATTTGCACGAATCTCCCCGAAACATGACGATTCCTTTAATAATACTGGCAGGTCTTTCCATAATAGGTGGTTTTTGGGGGCTTCCTGGCGCAAGCGCTCTGAATCATTTCCTATCCCCCGTGTTTGGCGGGCATGGCCATAATGAAATGCACGGGGTTGAAGCAGGCGCTCATCATGGTATTGGACTTCCTTCACTTATGATGGTTGTCTCGACGCTTATAGCAATAGGGGGTATTTGGCTTGCATATCAAATGTATGTGAAAAAACAGGAACTGCCCAAAAAACTGGCGGAACGTTTTGCACTGCCCTATAGAATTTTGTACAACAAATATTATGTTGATGAAATATATGACGCCATATTTGTTAACCCTGTAAAAAAGATATCTGTTCAATTATGGAAGAAGGTGGATGCAATGATGATCGATGGTTCTGTTAACGGGGTTGCCCGTTTTGTTACCGGAACAAGTAATATTTTTCGCTTCCTGCAAACAGGGTATGTACGTAATTACGCCTTTTATATTGTGGTGGGATGTATTTTTATTCTTATATTGACTACGTGGTTGAATAAATAATACCGGACGTTTAAATGAATTTGCCTATTCTTACATTAATCACTTTTCTTCCTATTGTCGGGGTTATCTTAATTCTTTCCATTGATTCCCGCCATAAAGAATTGATCAGAGTTACGTCTCTCCTTGTCTCGATAGTAGTATTTCTGATTTCTCTTCCATTATATTTTATCTTTGATACGAATACGTATGATATGCAGTTTGTCGAAAAATTACGTTGGATACCTTCGTTTGGTATTTCTTACCATCTTGGTATCGATGGTATCAGCCTTTTTCTGGTGCTTTTGACGACTTTTATTACTCCCATAACCATATTGGCCTCATGGCATGTAGAGCGCAATGTGAAAGAATATATGATCGCCATGTTGGTGCTTGAGACGGGCATGGTAGGGGTATTTGTTTCTTTGGATGTATTTTTGTTTTATGTGTTCTGGGAACTTATGCTGATACCGATGTACCTCATTATTGGTATATGGGGGGGGCAGAGAAGAATTTATGCCGCGGTAAAGTTCTTTATTTATACGATGGCAGGCAGTGTGTTTATGCTGCTTGCTATAATCGGCTTATTTTTTCTGAATTATAGAGCAACTGGTGAATATACATTTAATCTGTTAGAATTTTATCGGATGGATATTTCTTATGCGGTTCAGTTTTGGCTATTTTTAGCGTTTTTCATGGCATTTGCCATAAAAGTACCAATGTTTCCTCTGCATACGTGGTTGCCGGACGCTCATGTCGAAGCGCCAACCGCAGGAAGCGTTATTCTGGCGGGTGTGTTATTAAAAATGGGGACATACGGGTTTGTCAGATTTTGCCTGCCGCTCTTCCCTGAGGCAAGCCATGCGTTTATTCCCGTTATTTCCTGGATGGCCATTGTAGGTATTATATATGGAGCATTGGTTGCAATGGTGCAGGAAGACCTTAAAAAGCTTGTCGCCTATTCCAGTGTAAGCCATTTGGGATTTGTTATGATGGGGATATTCGCCTTTAATATTCAGGGCATCGAAGGTGGCATTACTCAAATGATAAATCATGGACTGAGCACGGGAGCATTGTTCCTTATTGTCGGGATGCTCTATGAAAGGCGGCATACGCGTTTAATTTCCGACTATGGAGGATTAACGAAACAGATACCTGTTTTTGCAACCTTGTTTATGATCGTTACGTTTTCTTCAATTGGGCTTCCAGGTCTCAATGGATTTGTTGGGGAGTTTCTTATCCTGGTGGGTATGTTTAAATCACGCATATTGTATGCTTCAATTGCTACTTCCGGAATAATCCTTGCAGCCGTATACATGCTGTGGATGTTTCAAAGAGTTATGTTTCAAAATATTACTCACGAGGAGAATAAGACATTAAAAGATGTGAGTAAACGCGAATTGGCGGTAATGATCCCCATTCTACTGGTGATATTTTGGATAGGCATTTATCCTAATGCGTTTTTGAGAAAAATGGATAGTTCCGTAAAGCATCTTCTGGAACAGGTAGAGAGGAAGGTTCTCGTTACACCCAATATACAAAAACAGGACAATCCCGATTTGCATGATAATAGTATTCCGAAAATTGATATAGTACCGGAGAAAGAAACAGAATGGTAGCAAAAGGACGATCATTTTGTATCTGCTTTGGATTAAGGTGAGTTTATATGCCAAATACATCGATAATGACATTTAATATTTTAAGCATCTTGCCGGTACTTATACTTGCTGGTTTCGGGATGATGGTGTTGGTGGTGGATGTGCTTTCTTCCCGGAAAATGGGAGAAAAGAATTTTTTAGCGTATCTATCTTTAATAGGAGTAGTAATAGCCGCTTTTTTATCAAAAAATTTCACTGGTACAACGCTTTTTTCTTTTTACGGCGCGTATACGATTGATAATTATTCCCTGTTTTTTCAATTTGTGTTCCTGCTGTGCGCCGGGCTTACCATCCTTATCTCCAAAAACTATGTTCAAAGGGAAAATATAAATTACGGAGAATATTATACCCTTATATTGTTCTCCACCATCGGTATGATACTCATGGCTTCCGGTGCGGATTTATTGAATATTTTCATCGGCCTCGAGATTATGTCGATAAGTATTTATATTCTTGTCGGTATGAAACGTACCAGACTTACATCAAACGAGGCGTCTTTAAAATATTTTTTACTCGGGGCATTTTCTACCGGCTTTTTATTGTACGGTATTGCCCTGGTGTATGGAGCAACCGGTACGATAAGCTTAAGGCAGATTGCTGTTTTCATTGCGGGCAAGGGTGGGGTGTTAGATCCTCTTTTATTGGCTGGTATGGGTTTGATTATTGTGGGGATTGGTTTCAAGATTGCTTCTGCACCCTTTCATGCCTGGGTTCCTGATGTTTATGAAGGGGCGCCAACGGCAATAACGGCATTTATGGCCGTTGGGCCGAAGGCCGCAGGATTTGCCGCTTTTCTGAGAATATTTTTCATTGCTTTCGGTCAGGTACACCAGGATTGGGAAAAGATCATTTGGATACTGGCGGTATTAACCATGACGACCGGCAATATTATAGCGTTAATACAAACAAACATTAAACGTATGCTGGCCTATTCCAGTATTGCCCATGCGGGATATCTCCTCATTGCTTTGGTAGCCGCAAATAATATGAGTGTGTCGGCTATATTATTTTATCTCCTGGCGTATTTATTTATGAATATTGGGGCATTTGCCATTGTTATTGTTATCAGCCAGAAAGAAGATAGTTTTCTGAAAATTAGCGATTTTTCCGGCTTGGCTTATAAACATCCACGGCTGGCAATCGCAATGACGCTTTTTTTGCTTTCCATGGCGGGAATCCCGCCTACCGCCGGTTTTGTGGGAAAATTTTATATATTCAGTTCCGCCATAAAATCAGGTTATGTGTTGCTTGCTATTATTGGAGTGATAAACAGTGTTATTGCAGTTTTTTATTATTTGCGGGTAACGGTAGCAATGTACATGCGGGGACCTGAAAGAGAATTTCAGCCCCTTACCCTTTCTCCCTTCATCTTTGTTGCCATTATCATATCAATTATAGGCACCATCCAATTAGGCATCTTTCCAGCAAAAGTATTGGAAATAGCTCAGCGGTCGATTTTGTTGTTAAGATAATATTTATCAGTCGTTCGTAATACTTATTGAGCCATCGAAATTTATGAGTTGAAAATGTGTTTTTAAATCATCATATTCATTGTCAGGTATGCTTCCGATATCAAAGTGTTTCTCTCTTGTTTTTCCTTTGGTTTTTATCCTTCTTTTTTTACCTTCTTTTTCTCCAGAACGATTTCCTGTTCTTGTTCTTCATTTTCATCAAGTATTATAGATCGTTTTGATTTTTTGTAACCTTTTTTCTTTACTGTGAGCGTATATGTTCCCGCAGCCAAATCGTCAAATTCAAAAAAACCGTTTGCATCGGTCTTGGTTTTTTTCGGTTTTGATTTTTTGCTCTTTAGCTTTGCCTTTGCGGACTTAACAGGATTTCCTTTGGAATTGTAAACGTATCCGTATATCCTTCCTTTCAAATCTTCAGTAGGTGTAATCGTAGGGGAAGGTGTTGGTGTTTCCGTAAAGGTTGGTGTGGCCGTTATTGTTGGAGTCAGGGATGGTGTTGCCGTTGTACTGGGCGTTGGAGAGGGTGTCGCCGTGGGTGTTGCAGACAGAGTGGTAGTCGGTATTGGAGAGGTGGATGCTGTCACAGTTGTAGTATAGGTAATGTATTTAAGGTCGGAGTTTGTTTCGTCATAATAGCTGATGTATAAATCATCCGAACTGTCAATACCGATCGAATTATATTTTCCGACATTGCCGTTACTGTCCAGCGTAGTCGTAACCCATGTTCCTTTTTTATTCGTTGTATACATGAGATTATCGTTTGTGTCATCATAATAACTTATGTGCAGTTTGCCGGAAGTGTCAATTACTAACGATGTATATTGTCCAATGTCATTTGTACTTTCTACCGAAGTTGTTGACCAGCTCCCCGATTCGTATGTTGCATATTTGAGATTTCTGTTGGTATTATCATAGTAATTGATGTGTATGGCATTTGAACTGTCAATTGCTATGGAAGTGTACATACCGACATCGCCATCACTGTCTATTGTGGTAGTTGTCCATGAGCCGGATTGGTTAGTAGCGTATTTAAGATTGTCATTTGAGTCATCGTAATAGCTGATGTGAATTGTATCGGAACCATCTGTTGCAATGGAAGTATACCATCCGACGTCATTGTCGCTGTCCACAGTGGTTGTTGTCCAAGAACCGGATTCATTTGTTGCATACTTGAGGTCATCGTTGGAATCGTCAGAATAACTGATATGCGTATTGCCCGAACTATCAACAGTGATGGAACAGTGTTTGCCGACGTCATCAGTATTGTCGATCACGGAGTATTCCCATTCCCCCGTTTTATTTGTGACGTATTTAAGGTAATTGTTCGTGTCGTCGTAATAACTGATATATATGTTTCCGGAATTGTCGACTGCGAGAGAGGAAAATTCACCGACATCACCCTCACTGTCTATAGTAATTATTTCCCATTCGCCGGAAGTATTTGTAACGTATAAAAGATCTTCATTCGTTTCATTATAGTAGCTGATGTGTGCCTTATTCGAACCGTCAATTCCTAATGAGGTGTATTTGCCCACATTGTCTGTGCTTTCCACAGTGGTAGCAGTCCATTCCTTTGTTTTGTTTGTGGCATATTTGAGAATATCATTTGTATTGTCGTAATAACAGATATGAACATTTCCGGAAGAATCCGATACCAATGATGTGTACAGGCCAACATCACCTTCGCTGTCAACAGTGGTGGTTAACCACGAACCGGACTCATTCGTAGCATACTTGAGGTCATTTTTATCAGAATCATAATAACAAATAAATGCACTACCGGAGTTGTCTACGGAAATAGACGTATATTTACCAACCACGCCGTCATTATCAACAGTAGCGGTAATCCAGGAGCCGGATTCATTGGTTGTGTATTTTAAAGTATCATTGTCAATATCATAATAACTGATGTGCGCATAGCCTGAATTGTCAATATCAATTGAGGTAAATTGACCAACATCGCCAGAACTATCAATAGTATATTTTACCCAACTCCCCGATTCATTAGTTGTGTATTTAAGGGCATCATTTGTATCATCAAAGTAGCTGATATGCACCTTATTTGAACTGTCAACTGCTAAAGAGGTATATTTCCCTACAATTCCAGTGCTGTTTATAGTGGTGGTATCCCATTCCCCGGATTCAGTGGTGGTATATTTTAAATCGTCGTTTGTATCATCATAGTAGCATATATGTACATTTCCAGAGTTGTCCAGTCCCAATGAAGTGTATTTGCCGACATCGCCATCATTGTCAATTGTGGTGGCAGACCATGTCCCCGATGTATTTGTGATGTACTTAAGGGTATTATTGGTGTTGTCATAATAGCTGATGTGTATATGGCCGGAATTATCTACTCCGAGGGAAGAATATTCGCCGACATCGCCTTCGCTGTCAACGGTAGAGGCTATCCAGATTCCGGTAGCGTTCGTTGCGTATTTGAGGTCATCGTTGCTATCATCATAATAGCTGACATGCAAATTGCCGGAGTCATCAATGTCGATAGAGCTGTATGCTCCCACCGTGCCGTCGTTATCAATCGTTTTAATTGTCCATGTTGCCGTCAAATCAGATGTTGGGGTGGGAGTTACTGTTGGCGTTGTAATAATGGATGTTGGTGTAGCTGTGGGTGTTGGCAAGGACGATTCACTGGTTGTGCTGGTAATGTATTTCAGATAATTGTTTTCAATATCGTAATAACTGATGTGTATGGTATCTTCATTGTCAATTGCTATGGAAGTATATCCACCGGTAATTCCATTACTGTCAATTGTGGAAGTTTCCCACGCGCCGGAGCTATTGGTAGCATACAACAAATTATTGTTATCGCTGTCATAATAACTGATGTGCGCATATCCTGAACTGTCAAGAGCGATGGAACTGTATTCTCCAACATCGCCGTCACTATCTATCGTAGAAGCTATCCATTCTCCCGTGTTATTGGTAGCATATTTGAGATCATCACTGGTATCATCATAATAACTAATGTAAACATTACCGGCGCTATCGGCAGTGATTGATGTGTATTGCCCGACGTTATTAGTGTCACTGATTGTTTCTGTTTCCCAGCTGCCAGTTGACTTTTGAGCATATTTAAGGTTTCTGTTGCTTTCATCGTAATAGCTGATGTGAACAGCATTGGAATCATCGATTGTGATGGAGGTATATTTCCCCACGTTGTTGTCGCTGTCCACAGAAGTAGTAGCCCAGCCACCGGATTCATTTGTGGCGTATTTCAAAGTACTGTTGTCGGTATCATAGTAACTGATATGCACATTCCCTGAACTATCAAGGGCGAGTGATGAGTACTTTCCGATGTCGCCTTCGCTGTCTATGGTTGAAGTTGTCCATGTGCCGGATGTATTGGTGATATATTTTAGACTGAGGTTGTCGGTGTCATAGTAGCTGATATGAGCATACCCTGAAGTGTCAAGGGAGAGAGATGAATATTTTCCAACGTCTCCTTCGCTGTCAATCGTGGAGGTTTCCCACGTACCCGAAGAATTTGTGGCATATTTAAGATCGTTATTGTTTGAATCATAATAGCTAATGTGTACATTGCCGTAACTGTCGATATCGAGAGAATTGAAATCGCCCACTTTGTCATTACTATCTACCGTAGTTGAATCCCATGAGCCATAAGATTGTGACATTAGGGTGAAATGAAAAATTATAAATACAATTACAAAAAAAGAAAAAACTCCTTGTGCGGGACTTAAGTATTTCATAAATTTCTCACTTTTTTAAAAATGTATTCCATATAAAATTTAAGAGGATAAAAAACGAAAACCTACTCATGCGGAAGTATTCTTGTATAAAGATTATTGGCAATTTTTGCACAATATATAATATCTTTTTTAAAATATCAATACTATATATTGATTTTTTGTGAAAAAATTATTTATAATCCACAGGAACATTTTGATGCTTTAATTATTAAAGAAAACAAAGAGGCTCAAAATAAATTGGATTGTTTGTCATCGTTTATTAGCGATGAAGAGTATAATGCCATGAAAGCAATATTAAAAAATTGGAGAAAATAATGAAAACAAAGTCCATACGGATACCCAAAGATATGATGGATGCTATTGAACCTGTTGGAAGAGAAGAGAGGATAGAAGGATCCACTTCATAAAAGGTACAAGAATTACAGTAGGGTTTATTCTTGAGCTATTAGCATCCAATGTATCCGAAGAAGAGATATTGAAAGATTATCCCCGTTTAGCAAATGAGGATATCCATGCCTGTTTGCGTTATGCAGCTCGATCTTGCAAAAATGAGATTTATCTGGAATTGGAAACGAAATAATGAGATTTCATGAAATAAGGATTATTACAGATGAAAATATTTCTCCCAGGGTAGTTACTTTTTTAAGAGCAGAAGGTATTGATGTAAAAGATACGAAAGAGCAAAACTGGCATGACAAGGAAGATGAAGAAACCCTTGAAATTGCATATAAGGAACAACGATTTGTGCTTACCCACGATTCTGACTTTGGAACACTTGCCATTAATGAGGGAAAGCAAAATTATGGCAGTATTTATCTCTGGCTAAGAAATGTAAGCTCACATAATGTGATACAGGTATACGAACAACTTTTACGTTTGAATACGTTAATTTCTTCTGGAACGATTTTGGTAGTTGAGGAAACAAGAATACGGATGAGGCATTCAGAGCAAAAAAATAACTGATAATGAGATAAGCTTTTTCATCCATTAAAAGAATTATTGGTAAAAAATGCATAATGGATTTGAGATTTGATTGGGTGCATTCCCGATTTTTTGTAACTCTTTACATATGCCAGATACAGATTGTTACTGTATCACAAGCATCCTGCTTGTGATATTTCTAACTCAAGCTGGAAGCTTGAGTTACTATTAGCCCCCAGGTGCGTTTTTACAAAAAATCGGGAATGCACCCGATTTGATTGGACACCATCCTTGCTTTTACTATCGACATACCTATTTACTAAAGATAATGATTTTTATTCTATAAAAAGTTGTATACAATGAACTTTAAGTATTAACTGATAAGTGCCAGGACATCGTGGACTGAGTGTAATTTTTTAGACACCAAAAGGTGTCAAATGGTCTTTTTTTAATTTAAAATAATTAGTATGAAAGAACCTGTCGTCACAGAGGAAAATACTCATGATTTCAATACCAGTGGGAAAAGTGTTGGGAAATGGTTTTTTAT
>SOET01000058.1 GCA_021646465.1 Candidatus Kuenenia hertensis
TACAAAAAATTTTTGTTGATTATTTGCTTCGCAAATACTTAACCGGACAACGCTGCCATAAATCAAAATCTATGGTCAATAAAAACAAGCATAATTCAGGAGATTACAAAGCAATTATATTTTATGCTACATATTTTATTCTTATACAGAATCAATATAATTATTTGATCGTATTATTTCGGCTTTTAAAAACTTTCTCAGAATCCTTTTAGACCAATGTTTTTATAGTGAATTTGGTGTGATTACGTTGCGCTATGCTATTGATCGTACATTGGCAGAGCATGTCTTCTCATTGCAATCTATTTCAATATACCATCCGTCCCGAAACATGCCTGCATTTAATACAACCGTATCTCCGATTTTGTCTTTTCCTTTCGCCTCATGGATGTGTCCTGAAATGCAAACGTGAGGTTTGTGCTGTTCTATAAAATTTCTTGCCGCAGTGCTTCCTACATGCATACCATTACTGATTCTATCAATAGCGGTATCTTTCGGAGGGGTATGGCATACCATAATTTTCCATTGAGCATCTTTTATCATGTTAAATCCTTTTAACAGATTTGCCGCTATTTCATCTTCAGTTATTTCAGAAGGTGTATTGAAAGGTGTTGGACTTGAGGCTCCGCAGCCGAAAATGCCAACATTTTCAATAAGATACCCTTTGCCATGAAGATTAACGCCGGTATCTGTCAAATAACTATTTACTTCCTGTGTATCCATGTTACCGTATTGCGCATAAACCTGATTATTTAACTTTTTCACCGCGCTTAATACCGGTTCTGCATGTTTTTTCCCGTGACAGTTGGTAATGTCGCCCGAAATAATCACCAAATCAGCACTTTCAATAATCTGTTTCATTTGTGAAAGTCTGCTGATATCTTCGTGTATATCGCCAAATGATATGATTTTCATTTTTCCACCTCAATAAAATCCCTAATCGAACTCATACTACACTTACTCAAGAGCGCCAATCTTTTTTTCAACTTCCTGCAAAATCGCTCCTTCGTGCACAAGTTTATACATAGTGTTTATATCATCAGATATGATACGGTCTTCTTCCATGTGTGATATATTTTGCCGTATACACCGGTATGCTTCCATTGTTCCGGCGCCGGCCTTGAGATTGGTAAACAGATCCATAGCCTGAGCCGCGCATAATAATTCAATTGCTATAACATATTCCACATTTTTCAGAATATCCCGGCACTTCCTTGCGGAAATTGTTCCCATGCTTACATGATCTTCCTTGTTTGCCGAAGTAGGAATCGAATCGACGCTTGCAGGGTGCGCCAACGATTTATTTTCCGATACAAGGGATGCGGCAGTATATTGCGCAATCATAAAACCGGAATTAAGCCCTGCGTCTTTGATGAGAAATGCGGGTAATCCGCTCAATTGCGGGTTTACCAGGCGTTCAATGCGCCTTTCCGAAATGTTTGCGATTTCAGAAAGCGCAACGGAAAGAAAATCCATCGCCAGCGCAACAGGCTGACCGTGGAAATTACCTCCGGAAACAATTTGTTCTGCTTCCTCAAAAATTAACGGATTGCCGGTTGCGGCATTCATTTCGATTTCGATTACACTTTTCGCATAATGAAGCGCATCAAGAGAAGCTCCATGTACCTGCGGTGAACAGCGTAACGAATACGCATCCTGAATACGTAAACAATCTTTATGAGATGAGACAATTTCACTGCCTTGAATAATTCTCCTGAGGTTGTTGGCGCTTATAATTTGCCCCATATGGGGTCTGACTTCATGAATCCGTTTATCCAGTTCGATATTTGAAGCCAGGAGCACTTCCATACTTATGCCTGCGGCAATATCAGCAATTTTTAATAATTTCAAAGCGTCATACACATTAATCACCCCTATTGCAGTCATTACCTGTGTTCCATTTATCAGAGCCAGCCCTTCCCCTGCTTTAAGATCTACCAGTCCGATTTTCGCTGTTTTCATTGCCACATCGCCACGCATCACCTTCCCCGCAAACAAGGCACTGCCTTTTCCCAGTAATACCAATGACATATGCGCCAGCGGGGCAAGATCACCGCTTGCACCAACAGAACCCTTTTCCGGAATCATCGGGCACACATCCTTGTTCAGCATGTCTACCAATGTTTGTAACAACTCAGTGGTAACGCCTGAATGTCCTTTTGCCATATCGTTAATTTTCAAAAGCATCGTTGCTCTTGTGGTTTCTTTATCAAAACATTTACCTACTCCTGCGGCATGGCTCATTAAAATATTTTTTTGTAATTGTTTCGTCTGCTCATGCGAGATTACCTTTTCACTTAACGCCCCAAACCCTGTTGTCAGACCATAGATTGCCTTGTTATCTTCTAATGCCTTTATAACACAATTACGTGCCTCCGTTACTTTAGAAAATGCTTTTTTACTCAGATGAATTTTTCTATTATTTCTTGCTACCTGAATACATTGTTCCAGTGTCAGCGAATTACCGTCGAGTTCAATAGGAGTCATCATTATCACTCCGTAAATGTTTATGTAATTAATTTATTCTTCCAATATTGGTAGGTTGGGATGAGGAATCATTTCCCCAGAATTGCTTTTACTTCATGCAGGATATCATTAATATTTGTGTAAACATGAGGTAATGCCAAGGCGGGTCTTGTTATTAAAATCGTGTCGATACCCAATTCCACCGCTGCCTGGATTTTTTCCTTCACCCCTCCCACTCCCCCGCTTTCTTTGGAAACTATAGTATTAATGTCGTATTGCCGGAACATGGCTTTATTCAGTTCCGCCGAAAATGGACCATGCATTGCAATAATGTTTTTGGGAGAAATACCCATTTCTATACATGACGCAATATGTTCAGGTATGGGAAGAATACGTACAAATAGTTGTTTTTCATTCTTTAAAGGGATAAACTTTGCAACGCCTGAAATACCCGTTGTCAGAAAAATATTAACTCCAAGCTTCCGGGCCCTTTTTACCGCGTCGTCAACGGAATTTACCTTATGTATACGTTGATGTTCGGGTAACTCGGAATTTTTGCGTTCAAACCGAAAATATTTAATATCGGCTGATCTGCAAGCTTCATATGCGTTTTTTGTCGCTTCAACCGCAAAAGGATGTGTGGCGTCAATGAGAACCGATATCCCTTTTTCCTGAATGAGTTTTATAAAACCTTCCCTGTCACAACGCTTTTGAATGCAAATAGTTTCAAGTCCGATTTGTTCAAACATCTGTCTGCCATATTCAGTCGCTACCGTAGTGCTTACGTTAAAACCATCATGGTGAAGTTGACTGACAATTTCTCTGCCCTCTTCCGTGCCGGATAACACAAGTATCATTGTCGTAGTACAATTATAAAAAATTATTAGTAAAGATAAACGTAAAGTATAAAGAAAAGAGATTCTTTTTAGAATAGCATTGCAAAATTATGGTAGAATGTTAATACTTATACCTTATTTCTTTGCCTGTTCATTTTACAACATCGTATTAATGCTTTATACAAACAGGCCTAATGACAGAGGAATTGATTATAGAAAAAAGTGTCTTTTCAGTGTTCAGTTATCGTACATAAAATACAACTATCGGTCAATTTCAAAAAAAATAATAAAAGACATAAAGCTAACATCGATAAAGGAATATTTTATATGATAAAAACCGACATTTTAATTATTGGCGCCAGCATAATGGGACTCTCGATCGCCAGGGAACTTCACCATCGACATCCTGAATTAAAGATTACCCTGCTTGAAAAAGAGGATTCCCTGGGGCGTCATGCAAGCGGAAGGAACAGCGGTATTCTCCACGCCGGATTTTATTATACTCCTGACAGTTTAAAGGCAAGATTTACCGTAGAGGGGAACAGGCTGTTGACAGAGTATTGTTTGCAACATAATCTTTCTATCAATAGATGCGGTAAAATAGTGGTTGCAAAAGACGAAGAAGAGCTGAAAGGAATTTACGAATTAAAAAACAGAGGCGATAAAAATGGTGTGGATTTACAATTAATGGATGAAGAGGAATTATCCCAACTCGACCCAAATGCTAAAACCTATAGAAAAGCCATCTATTCTCCTGCAACTTCAGTGGTGAATCCAAAAGAAGTATTGAACCACATCGCAACTCATTTTGAAAAAAATATTGACATACTATTTAATGAGAAATTTATAAGGAGAGAAGACACTCACTCGATTGTTACAAATAAAAATACCATACACTATCAACACCTTATCAATTGTGCCGGTCTGTATGCTGACAAAATCGGTCATCAATATGGTGTTGGAAAACACTATACCCTCATACCTTTTAAAGGATTGTATCTTGAATATAAAGACAGTAATCTTATCCAAAAACATATCTATCCGGTTCCCAACCTTAAAAACCCGTTTCTTGGCGTACACTTTACAAAAATGGTCGACGGCAGGGTTAAAATCGGACCAACTGCAATTCCTGCGTTATGGAGAGAAAACTATCAGGGTTTTTCCAATTTTAATCTCGGTGAATTCCTTGAAATATTCCGGTACGAGACAAAACTCTTTCTTTTGAATTCCTTTAATTTCAGAGATTTAGCATTTACAGAGATGAAAAAACACTATAAAAAACATTTCATAAAACAAGCCTCCCATTTAGTAAAAAAATTGGATGAAGACAAATTTGGCGATTATCTGATTCCGGGAATCAGAGCACAATTGCTCGATACAAGAACAATGAAACTGGAAATGGATTTTGTTGCAGAACAGGAAGAAACTTCAACCCATATATTAAACGCCGTATCCCCCGCTTTTACGTCTTCGTTTTCCTTTAGTAAGTTTATCGCAGATAAGGTGGAAATGACGATGAAAATGTGAGTGCAATGGAGATTGTTATTGTTATAGCAGCCGATAACGTGTATTATTGAAAATAGTTACAAACATCACAAATATTTAACTAACATAAGGACGTATATAATCTATGGAATCATTTGAAAGTTTAGGCCTCTCAGAAATTACATTGAAAGTACTAAAGGAAAAAGGATATGAAGAACCAACGCCTATTCAGCAGAAGACGATACCTGCAATACTTAAAGGAAACAAAGATATAATAGGACAGGCACAGACGGGTACAGGTAAAACAGCGGCCTTTGGCCTTCCTGTTCTTGAGCGCTTACCGGAAAAATCAAAAAATGTTCAGGCACTGATACTCACTCCTACACGAGAATTAGCAATCCAGGTAGCAGAGGAACTCAATTCATTGAAAGGGAAAAAACGATTGAGCATTGTTCCCATATATGGAAGACAGTCAATGGAATTGCAGTTAAGAAGCCTTAAAAAGGGAATTGACATCGTTGTGGGTACACCTGGCCGAATCCTCGACCATCTGAAACGCGGCACATTAAAACTCGACAAAATATCGTATCTTGTCCTTGATGAAGCTGATGAGATGCTGAATATGGGTTTTATTGACGACGTCAGAGAAATTATCGAAAGCACGGGAAACGAAAAAAGGACATTATTGTTTTCTGCCACCATGCCCTTTGAAATACTGCAAATCGCAAAAAATTATATGCACGAATATGATGTGCTGAAAGTAAACAATGGGCAGCTTACGGTAAGCCAGACCGATCAGATTTATTTTGAAGTATTTGAGGCGGATAAATTTGAAGCCCTCTGCCGGATAATCGATATTGAAAAGGATTTTTACGGACTCGTTTTTTGCAGGACAAAGATTGACGTCGATACCGTTGCCAACCATTTGATTGAACGCGGTTACGACGCGGATGCTTTGCATGGCGATATCTCACAAAGCCTGAGAGAAAAGATTCTTGCCAAATTTAAAAAACGTCAACTCAACATACTTGTCGCAACAGATGTGGCGGCAAGGGGATTAGACATTCATAATCTTTCCCATGTAATAAATTATTCTCTTCCCCAGGACCCGGAATCATATGTCCACAGGATTGGCAGGACAGGACGAGCGGGTAAAGGGGGAAACGCCATAACCTTTATTACCCCTGAAGAGTACCGAAAATTGCAATTTATACAAAGAGGAGCAAAAACAGATATTCGCAGGGAAAAACTGCCAAAAATTGAGGATATTATACGGTCGAAAAAACTCAAAATTATAGATCATATTAATGAAATAGTGAATTTAAATGCCCAGAGTTGTTATCTTGAAATGTCAAAGGAGTTGATGGAACACAATAAGCCTGAGGATTTAATATCAGCATTGCTTCAATACTCTTTTCCGGATGAACTTAATGAAAAACGATATGTTGAAATTGGAGATGCTGTTGTAGATAAGAAAGGGAAAACAAGACTCTTTGTGACTCAGGGAAAATTGGACGGATTAACGCCCAGAAAGTTAGTGAATTATATTAAGGAAAAATCCAACATCACCGCTGAAAAAATACGAGACGTGCAAATTCTCGACAAATATTCCTTTGTGACACTCCCCTTTCGCGAAGCAGAAATATTATTAACGAGTTTTAAAAGAAGAAAAAAAGGATCCGGACTCTTTATTACGAAGGCGAAAAAGGGAAGGACATAAAATTAGTCCTTCGACTACTATTTTTATTACTACTTGTTCCCAAACTCTGTTTGGAAACACGATATCAAACGAAACTCTGTTTCATGTATACCCCTCGAAACAGAGTTTCTCGATCATTACGTTCCCAAATGGAATTTGGGAACGAGCCGGAAGATGTATCTATTCAGCGTGAGATACACACCCCGTCAGCTACGCCGCCACCCCTCTTTTTAAAGGGGATTCACCTTGCATAAGTTTCGTAAAAACGTGTAAGTCCCCTCTATTAAGAGGGGATTTAGGGGTGTGTTATTAATTACGCTGAATAGATACCGGAAGATTGAAATTCCTATACGTTAAAAATTATTTTTCACTTGTCCCTTTCACAACTCGTTCCAAAGCTCCAGCTTTGGAACATAATTGTTTTAGAAGCTCTGCTTCTCATAAATAGGAAGCATAAGATTCCTACGCAATTATGTTCCCAGTCACAGGTGTGAAAACACATATATGGGGAAAATTACCGATACCAGGCGCTAAGCGCCTACGACCCTCTTTTCTTACTCTTATAAAAGGCAAGGCGTTTTTTGATCTCCGCATCAAATCCATTATTCGTCGGATAATAATATTCCTTCCCTTCTAATTCTTTCGGCAAATACGACTGCTCTATGTATCCGCTGAAATTATGGGGATATTTGTAGTCCTTGCCGTATCCCATCTCTCTCATAAGTGAGGTAGGCGCGTTTCTTACGTGCATTGGCACCGGCAGCGCTCCCTTTTCTCTCACATCCTTTATCGCTGCCAAATATGCCATATACGACGCGTTGCTTTTCGGCGCACAGGCAAGATACGTGACTCCCTGCGCAAGAGGTATCCATCCTTCCGGCATACCGATAAAATGGAACGCATCTTTTACCGATACAGCGAGCTGAAGGGCTGCCGGATCGGCATTGCCGATGTCTTCCGCCGCAAATATAACCATTCTCCGCACTATAAAAAGAGGATCCTCCCCGGCCTCTAACATGCGGGCAAGCCAATAAAGCGAAGCATCGGGATCGCTTCCCCGCATTGATTTTATAAATGCAGAAATCACGTTATAATGTTCTTCTCCTCCTTTATCGTAAAGTAATGCCTTTCGCTGCATTGCCTCCCTTGCAATTTCCATGTTTACACTACGAATACCTTTTTCGTTTGGCCGGGTAAGCATAACAGCGGTTTCCAGAGTATTAAGCGCCGCCCTTGCCTCACCATGTGAGAGTTCTGCAATACAAGCAATGACATCCTTCGGGACTTCTATATTTTGATTACCAAGTCCACGTTCTTTGTCCGACAAGGCATTCAACAGAATACTTATGATATGGTCTTTTCCGAGTGATTCCAGAACAAGCACCTTACATCGTGACAAGAGTGGTGAATTGACCTCAAAGGAGGGATTTTCCGTTGTAGCCCCTATTAACGTAATGGTTCCATCCTCCACATGATGCAAAAAGGAATCCTGCTGGGATTTGTTAAACCGGTGGATTTCATCCACAAAAAGAATTGTCCTTTTGCCGTGATATTTGAATTGTTCCTTTGCTTCCTCAATGACTGCCCGTATTTCTTTTACACCGGACAATACAGCAGAAAACGTAACAAAATGGGTATTCATTGCGTTGGCAATAATTAAAGCAAGTGTTGTTTTTCCCACGCCCGGAGGTCCCCAAAAAATTAAAGAAACAAGTTCTTTATTTTCGATAAAACCCCTCAGAATTTTACCTTGCCCTATGAGATGATCCTGACCCACAAATTCATCCAGATTGCGGGGTCTCATCCTGTCCGCCAGGGGAGATTTTTTACCAATATCCGGCGCTGCATCAAATAAACTTCTTTGCATCTTTTTTGGAATCAATGAGTAGCTTCCTTTTGTTTCTTCAACAAATATTTAAAAAAATCAACATGGTTTATAAATGTATTTCACACTTCACACATAGAAGATTACATGATGAATAATTTGTATAAAAAATGTGCATTTTTTGCACTATTGAAACGAAAAAAACGTTATACCAAAACAAATCAATTTTTTAAAAAATATCATATGCTATTAACAGCAACATACTTAGTACAATTTACAAGGTTATTTTATTATTGGCACTATTATTGCGATTTATTGGTTATAGTTATCATTATAGTAACAGTAATGCAATATGAAATGTGATTTCTTCACAGGAGGCGATTATGATTATAAAAGATGAAGAGATTGAGAAACAAAATTTTCTTAATTGGTATTGTTTTTATGCGAAACCGAAAGAAATTGAACGTGCAATGAGAACACACAGGGCACAAATGGAAAGATATATCAACAAATATTATTCTGAAATTATAAGAATAAGAAAGATAAATAATCTCCGTAATAAATTACTTTAGAGGAGAAGAAATTTTTTTCCCGAGAAAAAATACAATAACAACAATGCCCATTGCTAAAAAAGCAAAAACAAACATAACGTAATCACGTAATTTATGCAGTTTTCCATACCCTTCTTTTACGTCTATCTCCGCAATCACCCCCCAATCATAATCCGGCATCCAATGCCAAAATCCAAGCACATTTACTCCCCGATAATCCGGATAACCATCGGCATCATATCCATCGCCGCCGTTAATACACTCATACACTCCTTTTGTCAGTTTGTTACTGTTACTGTATGGATCAACAACTTTCAATTCCAATGCAGTTCTTTTGCTAATTCGGCCTGCCTGTATTAATTCCCCGGAATATTTTGAAGTCGTTAACATATATCCGTTTCTATTTACCAGGTAAGTTTCCCCCGTTTTCCCAAGAAGAATATTCCGCATTATTTTATCAATTTCAGAAATATTCACACGTATTGCCAGAGTTCCTAAAATCGAATCAATGGCGTTTTTTACCGGCACAGCCATGATCATTGCCGGCATGTCTGCCTCCGGCAATTCTGGTTCATTATCGGTGAATTCTTGAGATGGCTGTATATTCGATACAAAAAACGACCCGGTAATAGCTGTACTATGGTAATCTTTATCCGATATATTTATCCCGATAAGTGTTTTGTTGGAAGAAAATGTTATGTTTCCGTTACTGTTTGCGGAAAAAACCTCTTGATAACCAAAATCGTCACATATAGACTTAAAATATTCGTTGACATCACTGCCAGGTATTCCCCCTGATTGCATTGCCTGAATTACGAACGGATTTTTTGCGATGTTTTGAACTATTGCTATACGCTCTTCCATCCATTCTGTAATTAACTCTGCTTGTTTGTTTGCAGCAAGCTCTAAGTTGCTGATAATTTCATCCTGTAAAGCGTTAAAGGTTACGGGATATACAACAAGGCGCATGACAAATAACGGCAGGAATGTAAGGATCAGCAAAAATATACTGAGTTTATTTTTTGCATATTTAAACAATTTTATTTTCGCGGAACTTTTTCCCAATCTGCAAGAAATTTTTTAATGCCTGCATCAGTTAATGGATGTTGCACCAATAAATTAAACACATTAAATGGAATGGTAGAAACGTCCGCACCCATTAACGCCGCATCGCGCACATGGTTTGGATTCCGAATACTCGCCACAATAATTTCCGTTGTAATTCCATAATTATCATAAATTGTCCGGATATCCTGAATAATATCCATACCGGTATGCCCTATATCATCCAATCTTCCGACAAAAGGACTAATGTAAGTAGCTCCTGCCTTTGCCGCCAACAGGGCCTGATTGGCTGAAAAACAAAGGGTGACATTCGTCTTTATTCCTTCCTCACTCAATATTTTTACCGCCTTCAGGCCATCTTTTACCAGGGGTATTTTCACCACAATGTTTTCAGCGATTTTTGATAAATCACGGGCTTCATTCAATAGGCCGTTCGTATCAAGGCTTACTGCTTCAGCACTTACAGGCCCTTTTACTATAGAACAAATTTCTTCAATCGTTTCACGAAACGGTCTCCCGGTTTTTGCGACAAGGGAGGGGTTTGTCGTTACGCCGTCAAGGATGCCCAGATCATGAGCTTCCCTTATCTCTTTCACATCAGCAGTATCAATGAAAAATTTCATGGTAATTCCTTTCTAAAGCTATCAGAATTAAAATTCATTTACTCCTTAAACATTTTACATAATTTTAAAACTTTTGTATCAATGCAATCAAGCAATATTACTTAAAAATCTCATGCACACAATTTATAGATTAAAAGTTCAAGCAGTAGTTGTTTATTGAATGTGCTTGTTTTGCTTAGTATATCAGATTCAAGAAGGGAAGCATGTTTTTTCATAAGATCATTTTCGGTAAAATTCTTTACCTGCTCAAAAAACCTTTTTTTGAAATAAGGAACTACTTGAAGTTCAGATGAAATGGCATTTTCATCTTTTCCCTGTGCCAATAATTGTCTCGCCCTCCATAGTCTTCTGATTTGCCATGCCAGCAATGTAATGATTTTTACTGAATTTTCACCATGTATCAACATCTGATTGAGGATTTTAAACGCTTGTGAAAAATTTTTTTGGGCAACGGCATCGGTAAGTTCAAATATTGTTCTGTTCCTGTCGGCAATTACTAATGCGTCGATGTCTGATTCTTCTATAGCGTTTTTTTTGTCATTGTATATGGCAAGTTTTTCAAGATGCATGTCTAAAATGGCCAAATTGTTGCCAACATCCTCAGCTAATCGTTGTGCGGTTTTAAGGTTGATGGTCTTTTTATAATATTTTGCACGGGCAACCAACCAGTTTGGCAATTGGTAATCTTTTATTTTTTGACAATCTACGACACGACCGATTTTCTCAGTTAATTTTGATAATTTTGTTCTTTTGTCCCACTTGGTGCATACTAAAATCAAATCTGAATATGGTGAGGGGTTTTGCAAATAACTCTCCAGCGAATCTTTGTTCTTTTCCACAAAACTATCCGCATTTATTACAATAACCAGCTTATTGCTTTTCTGGAAAAAAGAACGTTTTCTTAATTCATTAAAAATAGTTGCCGCCGGTGTATCATTCCCGCTCATTTCAATTACCGGTGAGTTTGGATCGTTTTTATCGATTAATGCGGTTTTTATCATTGTCACCGCTTCTTTAATAAAAAATTCCTCCTCTCCGAAAATTACAGAGACCGGACAGTTTTTATTCTTTGCTATTGAAGTTTTAAGTTCTTGAATATCCATCACTTTATCTTTTGTGCAATTCCGGAAACTACAAAATATACCTCCGTTGCGTGCTGCGCCAGTATTTGATTTACAGAGCCGGCTATATCCAGAAAATGACGCGCTAATGCATTTTCCGGCACAATACCGAGTCCGACTTCGTTTGAGACGATGATAACGTCCGGAGTTATTTCTTCACAAATGCGGCACAGTTTATGAATTTTATCAATTATCTGAGATGAATCCTGATTTTCCAGCCGCAAAAGAAGGTTTGTGATATATAAGGTTATGCAATCTATAAAAACAAGGGCAGCCTTTTTGTCCTGCTCAAAAACAACTTTTTCCAGATCATACGGCGACTCAACCGTTTGCCAATGCGATGGCCTTCTTTCCCTGTGAATCCGTATGCGTTCACGCATTTCATCATCCTTGATTTCTGCGGTAGCCGCATACACCACCGTCCTGTAATGTTTTGCCATGTTTTCCGCAAAGGAAGATTTTCCGCTGCGAGCGCCTCCAAGAACAAGGGTAATCTTAGCCATAAAAAATATTTATAAAACTCACCAATTGATGAGAAAAAATAAATAGCATATCAAAAGACAACGATCAGGGTTACCAAGAAAATAATTTCTGCCACCTCGTTTAAAGCACCCAATGTGTCACCCGTCATGCCACCAATCTTTCTTTTAATATACCAGATTATGAATAATGTAAGAACAACAATTATTGCACATACCGCCAAACCCTTCAGACGGAACAAATACAACATAAGAACAAGTGGAATAATGGAAGCAAACAACACATGTTTTCGGGTAGTTCCTTTAACGATAAAACATCCCGTTCCCGATGTATCTCTTGCATAATCTGATATGCCCGCTGCAAAAACCTGTGTCCATCGTCCCACTGCCGGCATTAAACACAGCACAATGATTTTGGTCATAGTTTCAGGAGAAATGTTGATACTATTGAGTGCATTAAATTTCAGTAATAACACGGTTGAGACTTCTTTTACACCTAATGAACCTGAATAATTGCCAATATGGAGAAGGCAAACATATTTCAGCCCAAGAATAAAAATTAAGCCAACAACACCATAACTTCCGATATGGCTGTCCTTCATTATCTCTAGCCGCTTTTCTTTGTTCCATCCTCCAAAAATACCGTCACATGTATCGGCAAAACCGTCAAGATGCAATGCACCCGTAATTAAAACATACGCTACAAGAATGAGGACATTTGTTATATAATAAGGAAAAACGTATTGGCAAAGTATGTAAACTATTGATAAAATAATACCTATAATAATTCCTATAATGGGAAACCAGCAGACTATATAGTTATTCTTCCCGGGTAATTCCCCGGATTCGGTTTTAGAGGGGATAATAGTAAGAAACTTTAGCGCCCACATAAAATTATTCATAAACAAGGACAATAACAAAATTAATTGCTAATGTGCAATAGTAAATTATTCTTCTCAATCAACCAGATACATCATTCCATCATTCATAATTCGTCGTATCCACATACCCTTAAAACGAAGAAGGAATAAATGATTAAAAATAGCAAGCTTAAGAAACTTATCAACAATTTATCAGCAACGGATATGGAATCACTTCAGAAATCTTTTGTCAATCATCTCGAATGTTCACTGGCAAAGGACACTTATTCTGCAACAAAACTTGACCTTTATAAAAGCATCGCCTATACCGTTCGTGATCATCTTGTAGAACGCTGGATTGCTACCCAGCAGTCATATTATGAGAATGATGCTAAACGCGTGTATTACCTTTCTCTTGAATTTCTCATGGGAAGAACCCTTGGAAATAGCCTGATCAATCTTAATTTTCTTGATGAATGCCGTAAGGCGTTACATGAACTGGGGTTTGAGTTAGAAGAACTTTGTGAAGCGGAACAAGATGCCGGCCTTGGAAACGGAGGTCTTGGAAGACTTGCAGCATGTTTTCTCGACTCAATGGCAACTCTTGAACTGCCGGCATATGGATATGGTATTCGCTATGAATACGGAATCTTTTTCCAGAATATTCGTGATGGATACCAGGTTGAAATGCCCGACAACTGGCTGCGTTACGGAAATCCATGGGAGATTGCACGCCCTGAACACCTGTATCCGGTGAAATTTTACGGCAAGGTACGTGAATATACCGACGAGAAAGGGATATTAAGAAATGAATGGATAGACACCCAGGTAATTATGGCAATGGCATATGATACCCCTATACCCGGGTATTGCAATAACACGGTTAACAATTTACGCCTTTGGTCTGCAAAGTCAAGCCGTGAATTTGATTTGGGTTTGTTCAATGAAGGAAATTATTTTAAAGCAGTCGAAGAAAAACAGAAAAGCGAAACGATTTCAAAAGTTCTTTATCCTATTGATAACATTCATGAGGGGAAAAAACTACGGCTAAAGCAGCAATACTTTTTCGTATCGGCAACCCTGCAGGATATTATCCGAAGATATAAAAAAATGTACGAATCATTCGATTCCTTTCCTGATAAAGTAGCTATTCAGCTAAACGATACCCACCCTGCTATTGCAATTCCTGAATTAATGCGTATTCTTGTAGACATTGAAGATATCCCCTGGGAAAAAGCGTGGGATATTACCGTCAGGACTTTTGCATACACAAATCATACAATCCTTCCTGAAGCATTGGAAAAATGGAACGTTAAACTTCTGGGCACATTGTTGCCAAGACACCTTAAAATTATCTATGAAATAAACCGTCGTTTCCTCGACACTGTAAAACACAAATATCCGGATGATGTTGAACGTTTACGCCGTATGTCATTAATCGAAGAGAGTAATGAAAAATCCGTAAAAATGTCTCATTTGGCAATCGTAGGAAGTCATTCAACAAATGGTGTGGCTGCTCTGCATACGGAAATTTTAAAATCAAGACTTTTTAAAGATTTTTTTGAATTTTATCCGAACCGTTTTAACAACAAAACAAATGGAATTACCCAACGCCGATGGTTGAAGAAAAGCAACCCGGATCTCGCACAATTGATATCGAAAACAATCGGGGATGGTTGGCTCAGAAATCTTGATGACTTAAGAAAATTGATACCGTTTGCCGAAAATAAAGAATTTTGTGAAACCTGGCGACACATTAAAAAAACAAATAAACTACGTTTTGCGGAATACATAAAACGGTCTACAGGTATTGTGGTCAACCCCGATTCATTGTTCTGTTGCCAGATAAAACGTATCCATGAATACAAAAGACAGTTACTGAATATTCTGCACGTAATTTTTCTCTATCATTCCCTAAAAAATAACTCCTGTAAAAACTATGTACCGCGCACCATACTATTTGGAGGAAAAGCGGCTCCCGGTTACTTTATCGCAAAGTTAATCATCAAACTTATCAACTCTGTTGCTGAAGTCATCAATAATGATCCCGATATTGGCGACAAACTTAAGGTTGTTTTTTTATCAAATTATCAAGTCTCTTTAGCAGAGCGTATCATTCCCGCTACAGACCTTTCTGAACAAATTTCTACCTCCGGTACCGAAGCATCCGGCACGGGAAATATGAAATTTGCCCTTAACGGGGCGTTAACTATTGGTACACTTGACGGCGCCAATATTGAAATTATGAATGAAGTAGGTGCAGACAATATCTTCATTTTCGGCCTCACGGAAAAAGAAGTCGATCACATTAAATGCCGGGGTTACAATCCTTATGAATATTATCTTAGTAACACTGCACTTAAAACCGTAATTGATATGATAGCGGACGGTCATTTTTCATCTTCAGACATTTCACTCTTTGCGCCAATTACCAATTCATTATTAAAAAGTGATCCGTACATGGTGCTTGCTGATTTTGCCAGCTATGCCAACTGTCAGATGCTTGTAAACAAGTCATATCTCAACCAGGATGAGTGGACAAAAAAATCAATCCTTAATGTTGCACGTATCGGGAAATTTTCCAGTGATAGAACCATTCTTGAATATGCCAGAGAAATATGGAATGTTACGCCTGTGCCTGTAAGTATAAACGGGTCTTAGTTCTTTGCATATTTTCTTAAGACAAAGATTTCGTAACTCCAGCGTAATTCATAACACCCTCCTAAATCCCCTCTTGTATAGACGCAATGCATTGTGTCTCTACTTCCCGTTTTTCCCCTCTAAAAAGAGGGGTGGCAGCGTAAGCTGACGGGGTGTGTATAACAAGCTGAATAGATACAAAATCTCTCTTATTACTTCAACAAACGGAATTCCCTGCCAAAAACCCTGTGGAAAATGCTGCCTGAAGGTTATACCCCCCGGTTGGACCATCTATGTCCAGTACTTCCCCTGCAAAGTATAACCCATTTATTAATTTTGATTCCATTGTTCGTGATTCAACCTCATTTAAGTCAATCCCACCGCCTGTTACAATAGCTTCCTCAATCGGCCTGTGGGAAGATACGGTCAGGGTCAATCCTTTCAACTGTTCAAGCATCTTTTTTCTTTCTTTTGCTGTTACCTGAGATGCCTTCTTTTTTTCGTCAATTCCGCATGTGCTCAGCAATAAAGGCGAAAGCCTTTCCGGAACGAAATGCGAAATGCATGTTTTTATTGCCTTGCCTCCGTTAGAATTGATTTTCTTTACCAGCAGTGTATCAAGCTCTCCGGGTGTTATGCCTGGTTTGAAATCAATTCGTATTCGTATCACACCATTACCAAAATTTTCCATTATACGTTTGCTGATGGAAAGAACGGCAGGGCCGGAGATCCCGTAGTGAGTAAAAAGTGCTTCACCAAAATGTTGCGCGATTTTATTACCCTGTTGACAGGCAGTAATCTGTACATTTTTTATGGGGGTTCCCTGAACTTGCTTTACCCATGTCTCCTCCGTCTCAAAGGCAATTATTGCAGGGTACGTCGTACAAATAGTATGTCCGAAGGAAGAGGCAATTCCATAACCGTCCCCCGTGCTTCCCGTAGAAGGATAGCTAAGCCCGCCTGTCGCAATCAAAACATTGCGTCCCGGAATAAATCCATCTTCCGTTTCCACGCCAATTACCTCTTTATTTTCTGCTCTAACGCTTAATACACGCGATTTTTTCTTCAGGGTAATCCGATGCACATCAAGATAAGACAACAGTGCATCCCGAACAGATTCAGCCCTCTGACTCTTTGGGTAGACTCGTCCTTTACTTTCTTCAAATGTTTCAACACCGTAAGAAGAAAGTAGTAACCTTAGTTTTTCATGAAAAAAGGCTCCTAATGAAGGGCGCATGAACGGGCCTGCCTTTTCGTACGCATTTAAAAAAACGGGAATTGACGCCGTATTCGTCACATTACACCGGCCTGAAGCACAGAGAAGAAGTTTCTTACCCAAATCCGCGTTCTTTTCAAGAAGTATTACACTCTTCCCCCTCTCTCCCGCCCTTCCGGCAGCCATCATTCCTGCAGGGCCACCACCAATCACAACAAGATCGTATCCATTCACCATATAAATTGCGCCATTAAGCCAGCCGGTATAGCCCTTCTTCTTTTGCGGTTTTCACCGCTTCTTCATATTCTTCAAGTGTAATGCGACGATTAATTTCCCGGTGTTTGTAAGCAGTGCCGCAGGGATGATATTGATCCATAATGTTGACATAAGTATGCAGCGAAATCTCCTTCGCCAGAAACCGCATTATCTTTCGGGTTCCTGCCAACCCGTTGGGCATTATAAGATGCCGGACAATAAGCCCTCTCTCCGCAATCCCCCTTTCATCGGTAACAAGGTCTCCCACCTGTCGATGCATTTCTTTTATCGCATCCATTGCTATTTGAGGATAATCCTTCGCCATGCATAATTTGGCGGCAACTTCACTATCGGCAAATTTAAAATCCGGCATATAAATATCAAAAACCCCTTCCAGGATTTTTAATGTTTCAACAGAATCATAACCGCCCGTGTTATAAACAAGGGGCACCTGTAAACCTTCTTCTATTGCAAATGGCAATGCCTCAAGAATTTGAGGCACTATATGGGTAGGTGTTACAAAATTAATATTATGACATCCTAAATTCTGTAGCTCCTTCATCATCTTTGCAAAACGTTCAATCGATATCTCTCTGCCTTCCCCTAAATGACTTATTTCATAATTCTGACAGAAAACACATCTTAAATTACAGGAAGTGATAAATATCGTTCCCGACCCATAAATACCGACAAGCGGCGGCTCTTCTCCGAAGTGAGGATGATAACTGCACACCTTTGGCAACCTGCCAACCTTGCATATGCCTAATATATTCTCAGCCCTGTTTACCTTACATTTTCTCGGGCATATCCGGCATGCTTTCAATAATTCTGTTGCGGCTTCAATTCTTTCCTGAAGCTTACCTGTTTTATATAAATGAAGATACCCAGGCATAAACACAGCTTATACCCCTTTTTGTGTCTGCAATAACTACAGAACACATGAAACAACATGTATTATGTTCCGGTAATTTTTATTTGAAACACAATCTTTAAAATATATGGTGCTAACGTTGCCCGGAAAATGAATTTTAAAATGCGGTGCAAGTGTTAGATAAGGAAACATGGAGTGTATTTTTCCAGGAAGGAATTATAGAGCAAAAGGCAAGGGAACACTATTTTTCTTATAAACACACCCTCATGATTCTGAAATGATTTGCTTACGATGAAACTTCAAAGAAAAAACCATAGCCATTTCGGGAACGTATCGTCATTTCTCCCAGACAATAAAAATATTTTCCCGGCGGTAATTCGGTTACGCGCAGTCCTACATTATCGGCGACTTTCGAATAAGTGTCATCCAGCTTATGCAAAACATACTTCATCGAAGGGTAAAAAACAATACTTCCCACCGACCCGTTTTTATCAACACGATAAAGTGTTTTCCCCACAACCAATGGGTTATCCGTTTGAAAATCAATAATCCTTAAGGTATAGCCGTTTATTCTTGTTGGTGTACCTTTCACGTAAAATCTTTTTTCTTTACTTGTACTTTCAGAATCATATTTGGCTTCATTTATTTTTATATAATCATTTTGCCCCACAAAAAATAATCCTCCACTGGAAGGCACATTCCATATGGTAATATCATCGAGAGCGATTTCATCAATCTCTTCAATCATAAAAGGATAATTCAGCGGAACAAATCCAGGTTTTTTTGCCATGAAATGAATATTTCCCGGAGAATAGGTAACAAAATAATTCCCGGAAGTATCCGTCGTAGCAATGTACTTTGATCCATTCGAAATCACTTCAATATCAACAAATGAAACCGGTTTTCCAAAACCATCAATAATCCTGCCGCGCAGTGTTCCTGTCTCGAAGGCATAGATTGTTACCGCCTTTAAAACAATAAATACACACAGTAAGAAAATAGGCAATCGTCTCAACATAATCTGAAATCCTTTATGAACAAACTGCAAAATACCGTGAACACAATAGTAATTTATTTGTAACACATCATAACGATAATTGTCAAATATTTAAAAACAAATTAAAGTTCCTTGCAAGAATTCTCATCGGCAAATGCCTTATCAAAGGACTCAAATCTCTCGCAGGACTATCTCAAATTTAAATCTGCGAGGTTTAAGAAAAAAATTTTACGACAAGAATAGATCATTTCGTAATTTTTAACAAAGTAATATTTAATCATGCCAGGCAACTCAAACACATAAAACACATTGACTTGAGTAATTGCATTTAGTACCATACTGTCTATTTTGTGTGAATTACCGGCGACTGTTTGAACGATGGAGAAATGTCATGGAGAACCAGGAAGCAAGTAATGAGTTTCAAAAAACAAGACTCAACGACACTGCCGGTATACCTTTTATTGACAAGACGAAGGGAATCAACTTAAAGGGAAACGGCATTAAATGGTTTGCAATAAAAGTGGTTGCCATTCTCGCATCTCAGGCAATTGTGGCTTTTTTATTCATGTTCTTTTACGTGGGAAAATCAAGCAGAGATAACAACCAGCGCTTTACCGATTTTGATGCAAAAATAAGCGCTATCGAAACCCTCGTCAACCAAACAGCCCAAAAACACAATAAAGACGTCGCGGGGCTTGCCAAATCAGTTGACACAATGGGACGTATAAATCAAGGTATTTTGGGAACAATTAACACACTCTCGGAAGAATTCCGCAAAATGAATCAGGAGACTGAGGAAGCCTCCGCAGACCAGGAACAGGAATACCAGGTCTCACAGGCCGAGGAATCTCCCCCTTCGACTAACACACCACCAAAGGATAACATGTGGCATCTCAGAGTAGTTACATTACAGAATGCAGAAAAGAATAAAAAAGGTGCTGAAGAGCTGACGGAATATTTGCAAAGCAAGGGGATACATGATGCCAAAATATACCAATACGGCAAATTGTTGTCAGTGGATGTTGGTGATTTTGAAGATATTTCCGCTGATGCGGCAAAAAACCTCAGGGAGAAGATTATGGAAATCACCTTTAAAGGAAGTACATTTAAGGATGCTTACTTTGTACAATACTGACAAGTCCTTTTTATAGGGGGAAAACACTCTCCCTTCGTATTGTGGAAACATCGGCATATTACGCGGAATAATTAATAGGCCGTTTCTTATTTAACTTAGCATTCAGGTTTTTCATTATTTCTCTTACGGTAATTTTTCCCTCTATCAGCATTTCTTTTTTGATTTTTGGCAATTTTTTTACTTTTGCTTCAATCTTTAACGCAAGCCCCCGCTCCCCGATTTTCTTTATCATAACCATTTCCAAAGGGCCCTTTCCTCTCAAATACTTCGCGCTCCGTTTATCACCTTTTTTATGTTCTTCAAATCTCCGTTTCCCGTCAGTCGTAATACCGGTATATAATCTTCCATTGTTACACCGTATTATGTATAAAAACCACTGTCTCTTTTTCATGTATTCAACATACAACGGAGCTTCACCTCAAGTCAAAAAGCAAAAGTGCCTTGAAAGTCTTATATTTA
>SOET01000059.1 GCA_021646465.1 Candidatus Kuenenia hertensis
TATTACAGCAGGTTAAGAAACTTCGGCATTTCTTAACTTCACGGCACAAGCAAAGGGCGCAAAGAGAAGATATAAGAAAAACTTCAAAAGGTATGCGGAGTCTGATCATATTCCTCATCAGTCATTCCATTGATGCTGTCGCTGAAGGTTCCAAATAATTTGTAGCCCCTATAAACACATCCATCTGCTGACCAATGAAAATTGGCAGTTCTTTGCGCTCGATGCTATAGATGACCTGTAGTACACGGGTATCCACGCGTTCCGTACTGTCACCGGTAAGAGACTTCTTGGGCACAACAAATTGCTCAAAACGGACAAATTTCAGCGGTGAGGTAATGCTTCTGTTTCCCCTGAGGAACGCAACGGCATGAGATTCCGGCCGTACACGCCATGCATCATTTTCATCTACGTCCACACGCACATACAGGGGTTCGCTGTCCCCAAACATCATGAGCGGTATCTGTGTAACACCCGCCGGGGCAAACTCACCAGGATGAATTTTCATCTGCAGCACCTCGCCGTCACAGGGCGCCCGCACAATAATCCTGTCAAGGTTGGTTTCCGTTTCCTTCATATTTGCCCGGGCAGACGCCACTTCCTCTCTTGCATGTACCAATTTTTCCCTGGAAACCAGTACTGCGTAACGATTCCGGTCAAGTTCATCTTCACTGATAACCTTTTTTGCCGCTAAGACCTCCGCCCGGTCCAACTGGTTCTGTAAATCAGCAAGAGATGCCGTGGCCACCTTCACGTTTGCCTTTGCCACACGCAGTGCTGTTTTCCGTATCAAAAGCTGTGCCTTTAGTTCCCGGTCATCTATTTTAAAAAGAGGTTCCCCTTCCTGTACCCTGCTGCCGACACATACATAAACCTCTGTGACAATCCCGGCAATCGGCGTCCCGATCGCAATATTTTCCGTATTTGCCTCCACAATGCCCGCACCCGCTACTGAAGAGGAAAAATTTGGAGCCGCCGGTTCGATTACCGGGGGAGCCGGCTGAACTGCCTTATTCCCCCTTACCACCGTCAAAATGGCAAACCCGATACCGAGAACCGCCAGTATGGGAATTATGTATTTTCTGATCATTGATATATCCTTATCCGGTTAATCCTGGACAAAACGGGCAGCCCGTTTTCTCAATCAGCGCATACTCTCTACGCTGGTAATATGTCCATCATCCATTTTTGCAATACGGTCTGCAAATTCAAAAATACGTTCATCATGGGTAACAACGATGAATGCCCGGTCAACACCTACCACCATTTCACGCAACAACTCCATTACCTTGTGCCCCGTCTCGTGGTCGAGCGCACTCGTTGGTTCGTCGCAGACAATCAACTTCGGATTATGCAACATTGCACGTGCAATCGCTACCCGTTGCTGCTGGCCTCCCGAAAGCTGGTCGGGCAGAGAACAGGTAAGGTCCCCCAGCCCGACACGACCGAGTATTTCCCGTGCCCGGTCAAACGCCTCCTTCCGTTTCACCCCATTGATGAGGAGCGGTACCGCTACATTCTCTGCCGCCGTTAAGGTAGGCAGCAGATTGAACATCTGAAAGACAAATCCGATGTGTTTCCCCCGGTATCGCGTCTTTTCATAGGATTTCATCTGCATGAAATCGTGACCAAATACCACACACTCGCCACCATCGCGGTCCAGAACACCGGCAATAATTGAAATCAACGTCGTCTTGCCGCTCCCCGAAGGCCCTACCAGCATCATCATTTCCCCGGTGCGTACCTCCAGGTTTATTCCGTTAAGCGCATGCACCATCGTGCTGCCAGTCCCATAGGTCTTCGTCAACCCTTTACAATGTACCGCGATATTTCTATTCTCATTCATAATTGTTGACTTTAACATTGCATTAACTCTTAAAGACAATTGCCGGTTCCAACCGTACCACTTTGCGTATGCTGATAGCGGCGGATGCGGCACAGATAATCATTACCGCAACCGCACTGATGAGCAGGAGCTGCCATGGCATCCTGAATGAAAGCTCTGTTTTCCCCGAAAGTGATCCAAGGGCGGATGCCGCCCCTACTCCCAGTCCATATCCAATGCTTCCTACCAACGCCGCCTGAAGCAGGATCATCCGTAGCAATAAGAGGTCTGTAGCGCCCATTGCCTTCAGCGTACCAAAGTAACGGATATTATCCAGGGTAAAATTGTAAAAGGTCTGTCCGGCGATAGCAATGCCTACGATAAACCCAAGCACAACGGTAATCCCGAAATTAATGGGAATACCGGTATATTTCATATAATATCTTACGGTAAGATTTTTGAATTTTTCAGCTGTATATGCCGCCAGACCTGTTCTCGTTTCAATACGGCGGCAGAGTTTCTGGAGATTCTGTCCCGGTTTTGCCTTGACCAGCACAAATGACATCAGCTTCCGTTCGCGCGGCGCGAATATGGTGGCACGGGAAAAGGTGGTATAAACAACCGGCTGGGATTGAAAAGGTCTCTGTACCCTGCAAATACCAACAACAACGGCACGGTGGTCGTTCAGTTCCATAGTATCTCCGATTTCCAGCGGTACGCGCCGTCCGTCGGGCAGCACCCTTGCCAGTCTGCCTTTGATGCTGACACTGTCAACAATAACGGCATCGCTCTGACGAAGGTCTGACAGTTTTCCCTCTATCATACCGGGAGGACCTCCTATCAGCGTCTCATCGTCAAGGCCGATGACGTTACAGGACTGGAAATTTCCGTTTGGAAGCCGCGCCTTAAGCAGACCCTTGTAAAGTGGGACCGCCCATGCAACACCTTCCACACTGCGGACGCGCAGCGACTCCGTTTCCTTCAGCGGTTTGAGGTCATCGATATACTGCACCTTTTTATCCACTACCCATATATCGGGAAGGGATGTGTCCGTTAAAAAGCTGTAGGTGCGTGTCATCAATCCCACAAAGATGGATGACTGCTGGGTAATGAGCAGTGATGCAAAAGCAAGTCCAAAAATAATACCCAGATATTTCGCGCGGTTCCCCATCAACATTTTGAGTGCAATAAAGTTCATGATGAAATTTTAGTAAAGATATATTTCTGGTGTAAACAAAAAAATTAATCATAAAAAAACACCGCGGATGAGTGAGGAAAAGCCAATTCTGGAATGCCCCCGCCATGGGGATGAAGGAGGTTGTTTTGGTAATAAAATCTTTAACATAATTCCATTCAGTTGTCAGTGGTACCCTGTTTATTACTGTATTCTATAAGGACGCATATATCAGAAATGATTTTTGAAAGCTTTTTGTTGGAAAGGGATGCGGCAGGATATTTCACGTTCACTTCCTTCGCATTAGCGCTCTCGTTAAACAAATCAATGATTCTTTTTTTCGTCCATATATTATTTATCGTGAAAATGATACACTGTCTTTCTTGATAGTAACAAAACTCCTCTCCCGTATTATCGATAATTTGAACAGAGTCTTCTCCGTCCAAAGGTTGAGCGGATAGCAAACGAAGAGCAAGACTTTTGGGATTTCTGCTTGAGTACAGTTTGGCCTTTGAAATGATGATCACCGGGAACACCGGATTTCTTAGTACTTTTATATCAATCTTTTCGGTCATGCGTTTTTCTCATTCCTATTCAAGATATAGTACCATAGATTCCATTAACGGGAGCATTCCCGATTTTTTGTAAAAAAGCATCCTTAATTTCATCAAAAGATGAAAACCCTTCGACTCCGCTCAGGGTGGCTGTGATCGTCATGCTGAGCGGAGTCGAAGCATAATAAACGATAGTTTTACAAAAAATCGGGAATGCTCCCCCATTGACCGTTACCCCCACCCCCTGATTATGACCGGGTATCAATATTCCTTTAGAACCTATTCAAACATATGGAAATATTCATTATTGAGACCCATAATATCTTCTGCTAATTCTAAATGCTTGTTTAGGATCGTTGCGTTTTCTTCTATATCCGCTATAGTTCTCGAAACTAACAATAGTTTATCTTGAACTCTCCATGACCAACCATTTTTTTCTCCTTTTTCCTTAATTTTATTCATTATAGTTTCGTGATTTGTTTTGTCATATTTAAACAACTCTGCTTTTCTTGGAATATCCCCATTACATGAATATGGACTTCCTTTATATCGATTCTGCTGAATTTTTCTTGCCTTTTCTATCTTCTTTTTCACTGAACTCGTTGCATAATCCCATCCATCCGTCTTAGATTTTGTAATCAATATTTTAATATCAATTCTTTCCAATAGCGGTTTACTTAATTTTTTTCGATACAAATCTATTTCACGATTTATGCAGTGACACATTCGAACCATTTTTTTCTTGCATTTTTTACAAACTTTAAGACTTTCCGGAGAAAACTCAAAGCAATCTTTATTAGGGCATTTGTATAGTCCAAAATTTCCACATTTACAGGGATTCATTGATGCCATCAAAATAAAACTGGCAGGATATTTTACAGAAGTAGCTACCCTATTTATCGTATATGCCTTGTCATTCAATGCCGTCCTTAAATGTTCTAACATTTGTGCTGGAAATAAATTGATTTCGTCCAGATGAAGACTTCTTAATTTTTTCACCAAGAACATCATTTTTGGTTATAAATACATCAACATCAACTTTGTTTTTTTGCGGTTCATTATTAAAAAAATCTTGGTCAATTGCAACCATGTCTTTATCTATATTAGTACTTTCCAATTGTTCAGGAAATTTTTTATCTGGCTTAAGAATATCGTTTGCTTGTCCTTGAATAATAACCTCTTTCTTTGTTTCTTTTTTATTTTCGGAAAAAATATCTTTTCTTTCAGAAAAAGGATCATAATTATTTTTATGTTCCGTCTCTGCATCTATATCTAAGCAATCTTCCTTCAAGTAACTTTCGTTCCTTTGTTTTTCTAACATTATTTTTTCATTTTTTTGTTCTTTATCTGCAAAGGGATTATATTTACTAAAACTATAATTTGATTGGTCAAGATTTTTCTTTTTATTTTCTCTTAATATTTCCTTAACCATAATTTGTTTTTCAATGAGATAGTCTCTTTCTTCTGCCAATCTGGTTAATTCTTTTTTTAGAGAATCTAAATCCTCATTATTATAAGCAGAGTTATTATAATTTTTCCCCCAACTAACTTCTGCAATCAAACCTTGCAAATCATTAAATTCTTTCCTGTTTAAGCTAACCATCATATCGATTTTCCTATCAAGGATTTTTGCCTTTTCTAAATCCTCAGATATTTTAAACATTTCATCTTCTACTATGTCAATTCTACGCTTCTTCAAGTGATTCTCCAAATAGACATATTAAAATATTTCGGGGTAGGATTGAGGAACGAAACCCAACAAATCGATCATCCCTGTCCTACATTTTCATCAAAATGTATTTCGGCGCCGGTTCCCCAATTATGATCATACGTGCCTTGCTTTACGAAACGATGAAAACCCGGATTGAAATGAATATGCCCCACATGTTTTATAAAATCAATCTCGTTCCTGAAATGATTTTGTATTATATGCAGGTCGCAGAACATCAAAGCACAAACCTCCCGCTCCGGTCAATTACTTATCTACACCCTCTTTTACAAAATTGCGCAATCTAATTAAAAAAAGCTGCTAATGGACATGTGCGTAAAAGTAGGCTTGGGGTTCTTCTGGGAGCAGTTGTATGTCTCGAGGTTCAAGCAATACCTTATTAGCGATATCACCGATTGTATCAAGAGCGATGTATAATTCAATTGCTTCTTGTTCAATTGTGTTGTAAGTCATCTGTTCCACCAGACCATCCACGGTCGGGATGTGCGAACAAGCTCCGCTGCTGCGTTTGTTGCGATCGGCTGGATTGCATTGTTAACCTTCTTTTGCTAAGCGAAGTTGAATTCTTTCAGGATCTTGTCTCAAATCAAGAACAGCAAAGACCACAATTCTTTTTCCCTAGGGAAATCTTTGAACTAATCCACGGTGAAAATCTTTATACAGTTTTGGGCAGGCATTAGGATTTCTATTGATAAGTTCCAATTTGGCGTCAACACAATGGATAAATTCATCTCCTAAACCAGAAGATTGTTCCTCGTAAAACTTGAATGCCTTAAATAAATCCAATTCTGCTCGAGGCTTGATGAAAATTTCAAGGTTCATTTTTTTTCAATATTCTGGACTTTACTTCTTTCCATGTGGAGCCTTGTTCTGGGTTCGCTTCATGCTCTCTAAGGCGTTCATCCAATATTTTTTTGTGAGATTCCGGAACCGGTAAAGTATCTTCTTGTAAAGATAAAGACTCCCATAGCTCATTGATAAGCAAAAGCTTCTCGGAATTGGATAATTTTTTTAACTGTGGTATTGTGTCAATAATCATAGGAAAATTTTAAATTATTTTAGAGATTCATTCAATATCCAATTTTCAGTGGTGGTATAAGGTTGGGTTGAATAAAGATGGCATCTTCACCTTCAAGTGAGGCTATCATGGGGGGCAGGATGGCGCTTGGACTGGCTTAGGTCGGTAAAAGGAAAGGGTACAACGACCACATCACCTTTCATAAATCTTGCCATGCTTCTTCCTCCTCTGGTTTGAGCCAGTCTTTCCCAAGCGAAGATTCGCTCATTACAGAAAAATCCAACTTTTCCTGGGCTATTTTTGTCTTTATAAAATGAACGAAATCAAGCACCTCTGTCAGAAACGGTTCAGGAACATCTTTTATCTCATTCATCAATATTTCCCTTGTGCTCATAACTTTTTTCCTCGCTATTTGTATATTATCCGGAATAAATTCTGATAATTTATTTGAATTCTCAAAAAAAGACTTTCTGTTACACATTGTATTAAAATACTTGTAACAAAAGTTATAGAATTTGCAATCTTTTTTCTCTTACCAGATTGACCAGTCTTTTGTTAGTTGCCAGATATCCTTAAATTCTGGATTCCCGCTAAATACATGCGGGAATGACAGCGTTAGGGTAATAAAATAAAATGTGCAACGCTGCCACCTCTGACCTGGCTTCTTCATGAACGGCAAAGTTTTTGAGTAATCCGGGCAACGTGGTTCCCCTGAAACCTGGCTATCGCCAGTTCATTTTCGCTCGGCTGTCTTGAACCATCGGCATCGGCCAAGGTTGTTGCACCGTATGGAGTTCCTCCCGTAATTTCTTTCATATTCAATAATCTCTTTTCTGAATAGGGAACTCCAACTACAATCATGCCATGATGCAACAATGTGGAGTGAAAACTGGTAATGGTGGTTTCCTGTCCGCCATGCTGGCTTGCCGTGCTCACAAAGACACTTCCTACCTTGCCGACCAAAGATCCTGCAAGCCACAACTGAGTGGTCTGGTCGAGAAAGTTGCGCATTTGTGCGCACATATTACCGAAACGCGTGGGCGTGCCAAATATGATTGCATCAGCTTGTGCGAGTATGTCCGGTTCGGCAACGGGAATATGTGCAAAGACTTCACGGGATGCTTTTGCGCCGGTCTTTTCCAGCTTCTCTTCGGGCACCAGTTCCGGCACCTGATGAATAATTACTTCCGTATCCAACACCTCCCTTGCCCCTTCCGCCACAGCCTCAGCCAACCGGTAAACGTGCCCGTACATGCTGTAGAAAACGATTTGCACCCTTGCCATAATTGTCTCCTCCTTTCATGTTAGTTATTGATCAAACGGTGTAATACAGAGAAATTTTCGGTACTGCCTTATGCGATGATTGTATCTGTAATATATTATATACCATATTCATGTTTATATTCCTTCTGACTGTTTCCGCTAATTTGGTATAGCTATCGTCCTTTGTTTTTCTCGACTTTCCTGAATTTTCACTTCCGGACTGTATACCTTTTTTCTGTTTCATATAATTGATAAGCCTTGAACGAAATTCGTCGTTATCAAAGATTCCGTGAATGTATGTTCCCATTATATTTCCATCAGAAGATACGCATCCATCCGGGATGTCCGCCGGTTTGCCCGCTCGTTCGGTTATCCGTGCAAACGGCACATGATCGCTTGCACCTTCAAATGTTGTTCTCCCCATATGAATCTCGTACCCCTGAATGTTTTCCTGTATATCAGCAAATGGTTTGTGCACCCCTACCTTTGCTTTTACCTGAAATGTTTGCTTCGTGGTATCAAACGTTGTTGTGATATGAAACAATCCTAATCCCTCCATGCTGTTTTCCTGCGACTCTATATGATAAGGATCATTAATCAGTTTTCCCATCATTTGATATCCGCCACAAATACCGACAATCATCGTTCCGCTTTTTGAAAGTGCTGTGATTTTATGAAAAATCCCTCGTTCTTTTAAAAAACGTAAATCGCATATGGTATTTTTTGTGCCAGGAATAATGAGCATATCAGGATTGCCAATCTCATCCGCATTATCCACAAACCTCAGATTCGACTCATCTTCTTGCGCCAGTGCGTTAAAATCCGTAAAATTCGATATCCGAGGCAATTTAAGCACTACAATATCCAGACACTTCTTTTCTGAGCCATTGTTATTTCCCCGATAATTTTCAAGCGAAACGGAATCCTCATCGTCAATAGCAAGATCGTGAAGATAGGGAACAACACCCACTACCGGTTTGTTGATGCGTCCTTCAAGCATATCCAGTCCCGGCTTCAGGATATTTTTATCTCCGCGAAATTTATTGAATACGATGCCTTTTACCCTCTCCTTCTCATCTTCTTCCAGCAGTTCCATCGTACCCACTATCCAGGCAAATGCTCCCCCCCTGTCAATATCCGTAACGAGCAACACGGGAGCAGAAGCCATTTTCGCCATTCCCATATTAACGATGTCTCCGTCCTTCAGGTTTATTTCCGCGGGACTTCCCGCCCCTTCTATAACAATAATGTCAAATTGACGTTGTAATTCCGCATAAGCATCCTGTATGACCGAAACAAACACACCCTTTTTCTGATAATATTCTTTTGCCGTCATGTTCCCGACAGGTTTTCCCATAACAACCACCTGAGAACCACAATCCCCCGTGGGCTTTAAGAGAATGGGATTCATTTCAACCATAGGTTCTGTTCCGGCGGCCTCCGCCTGCGCTACCTGGGCGCGTCCCATTTCTTTGCCGTCTCTTGTCACGAAGGAATTCAACGCCATATTCTGCGCCTTGAAGGGAGCGACGTTGAAGCCGTCCTCTTTCAGTATCCGGCATAATGCACACACCAGAATACTTTTTCCCACGTGAGAACCGGTGCCCTGTATCATTATCGATTTGTTTTGCATAAATAATCGTGTCCTGAAAAATATCGCCAAAATGACAACTCCTATTCAGCGTAATACATAACATACTCCTAAATCCCTTTCGTAGAGACAGATTTTAAACCTGTCTCTACGTACACGTTTTTACGAAAGGTATGCAGTTGATCCCCTCTAAAAAGAGGGGTGGCAGCGTAAGCTGACGGGGTGTGTAGCACACGCTGAATAGGAGTTGCCCAAGTAATTTTCAGCGATGGCATAAAGATACGTTTTTTTCTGTAATCATCTTTTTTAATACGTCAATCAATTTCACATTCTCTTCCCGCGTCCTCACCGCCACGCGAAAATACCTGTCGTTGAGTCCCGCAAAGTTGGAACAATCACGAATCGCAATGCCACACTCCAACATCCATTTGCGTAAAAGAACGGAATTTATTTCTTCGGCGCCGATTTTTACAAAAACAAAATTCGCCGCTGGCTTATAAGGAATAAGTCCGTGAATTTTCGATAACTCATCATACAAATACATTTTTTCGTTTTTTATAAATGCCTTGCTTGCGACAACAAATTCATCGTCTTCCATTGAAACCATTGCAGCATATTGTGCAAAGGTATTAACCGTCCATGGCTCCTTATATTCCATAAGTTTTTCAGCTATATCCGAATGAGTGACAAGATAGCCTATTCGTAAACCGGGAAATCCGTAAAACTTTGTAAGAGACCTCACCACAATGAGATTTTCCAGAGTCCCCGCCTCATTTATTAACGTATATCGTTCCGGTTCATCAACAAAATCCATGAATGCTTCATCTATTACAAACATTACTTTTGGATGTTGTTGTATCATCGACAATAAAGCATGCTTCTCAATTAACAATCCTGTGGGGTTATTTGGATTGCAAAGAAATAGCATTCCCACCGTTTCATCATCAAAATAATACTTCTTATACTGAAAGGAAAAGTCATTTTCATTCAGCGCATATCGAATAACTTCCGTGCCGCTGCATTTCAATGCCTCCGGGAATTCACTGAAAGCCGGTTGCAAAATAATTCCTTTTGCCGGTTTTAAGGCGCGCGGCGCCAGATAAAATAGTTCCGTAGAACCATTCCCCACAACAATTTCATTTGTAAAATGCCCGATTTTCCGCTCAATGTATTTTTTCAGGCCGGAACAATCAATATCAGGGTAATGCAATATATCGCTGAAATTTTCAAAAACGGCCTTACGCACTCCTTCCGGATATCCGAGTGGGTTAATGTTTGCGCTAAAATCCAGAATATTATTTTTTATACTCTCATTATTATGCTTTCTATATCCGCCATGTCCTTTGAACACGCCACACTCCGTATGTTATCCCTAAAAGAAAAACCAGAAAAACAAAATTAAAATTTATTCATTAATGATATTTCTTTAACTATATTCTTTCGAAACATTCAATGAAGGTAATCTCACCACATGTTCCCCATTCAGTTTCTGTATCAGAAATTTTCTTGCCTCTCCAATCGTGAGGGGCAGTTTCTCCATGGAAATTTTATCTTTATCCCTTAACAACCTCATCAGTTGTGCTATTTGGGGCAATTCCAGATACACTTCCTCCAGTTCTTCTATCTTCGAGAAAACGTTTTCGGGTGTGCCCTCATGCAGCACCGTTCCCTCATACATTACTGCCATGCTGCTCATATAAACAGGCACCACGTCTATTACATTTGTAGCCATAATAATGGTAATCCCGCATTCACTGTTAAGTTTCTGTAAGAGCCGCATAAGGTGTGTCACTCCGGCAGGGTCTAAACCGCTTGTTGGTTCATCAAGTAAAAGTACTTCGGGCTTCATTGCAAGCACCCCGGCAATGCATACCCTTTTTTTCTGCCCGTAACTCAAATGCCCGACAAATTTATCCGCACAGTGGCTCATATTTACTAACGTCAGTGCATCTTCCACTCTCCGCTCAATATCTTCCTTTGAGAGTCCCAGATTCATCGGCCCGAATGCCACATCTTCCCGGACGGTTTGTGCAAACAACTGATCATTCGGATCCTGAAACACAATACCCACCCTTTGCACTACTTCGCGGGAAGGATAATTCTTTAATGATCTTCCGTCTAAAAGCACTTCTCCCTCTTGTATTTTTAATAACCCGTTAAAATGTTTCAATAAGGTAGTCTTGCCTGACCCGTTTGGTCCAAGGATTGCTAGGAATTCACCCTGCTCAATTTCCATACTTACCCCGCGAAGGGCATGCGTTCCATCCTGATATTTGTACTGAATATTATTGGCCTGAAGGATTACCATATTTTTATATTTCCTGCGTAAAGAAGAAAGGGGAAAAAGAGAGCCATTCCTGAGAAACAAATATATTCATTTCTCTCCAGGGGTTTTAAATGGCAGGTCAATATACATCCTCCCTTATATCCACGTGCATACATTGCTTCGGAAGTACGTTCCGCCCTTTCAACAGCACGGATAATAAGCATACCCCCCAAAACCCCGAATGATTTTATCGCTTTTCGCCATGATGCGTGGCCTAAACGCGCCCTTTGAGCGTACCAGATCGCAGACACTTCATTTAGGAGTTGAAAAATGTACCTGTACATAAAAGACATGAGTTCTAGGACGGTATTCGGCATGCGAAGCCATTTAAGACCGGCATTTAACTGGCTCATTGTTGTAGTGAGGGAAAATAAGATTACTAAAGAAACCCCTCCGAGTATTTTGCCGCCAATCTGCAACCCGCCAAGAATGCCTTCTTTCTTTAAAGCAACTATATATCCAGCAACAGAAAAAGAAATCCATTCATTCTCTCCTTCATGCAATCCCTTGACCACTAACATCATAAAGGCGAATAGCAATGGCAGTACCATATTTTTTATCATTACCAAAGGAAAGATATTTATGGTAAGCAGAAAAACGAACGATATGAAAAGAAAAGACAGGGAAACATACGCATTTTTTGCCCACAAATTTGCTATCAGCATTGACAAGAGATAGATCAACTTGACCCGGACATCGATTCTTGTCAGCCAGTTATTTCGCTGAGTATACCTATCAGTAAATGTGTGGTGCAAAAACCCCATAATGAAACGACGTCTTTCCTTTAAAATGAAATATTATTTGTATTCAGCGTAATTTATAACACACCCCTAAATCCCCTCTAAAAAGAGGGGTGGCAGCGTAGCTGACGGGGTGTGTATTACATGTTGAATAGATACCATTATTTTTCATAAAAAATCTTTCTCACGTTAAAACCGATAACAAATCCACCAATTACCCCCGCAAGAGTAAATACAAAGAGGAGCAAATCCCCCTGATCGGTATTTATATACGGATCACGAGGGGGACGTCCATACCTGGCAGCATATTTCCCTACGATACTTACATCAATTCCCGTCCATGCGCCTTCTCCTTCATCCGCACGGTCTTGTACAATCATTTCTGAAGAATTTCCATGATTTTCCGGTTCGGCGGTGCGAACCATCTCAAAATTATCCCCATATGTCTGAGGTAAAAATGAAAACATTCCAAACAGACATAATGAAAAAACAACACCCACGATACATTTAAACTGGTTTCGCATTTTTCTTTATCCCAAGCAGCAGTAAAATATCCGGCCTTCTCTTGTACACAAAAACCATAATAAACCCAACAATAACACCTTCCACGATACACAAGACTCCCTGCGAAGTCATCATAAAGACGCCAAATATTTCCGCGGTCGCCTTAAAAAAAGATCCCCCGTTTTTTATCACGAGTAATCCCAGTTCAATAGAAGTACCCAGATAGGTAAACAGGTCGGAAATTACCCCGGCAAAAAAACCGCACCAGAAGAGGGACATTCTGCAGCGCTGTGCAATTCTGAATGCGAAAAAACCGGAGAAAGAACCTAAGATGCCCATAGAAAATATATTTCCGCCCAACGTTGTCAGTCCACCATGCGCCAAAAATAAGGCCTGAATAAGCAAGGCAATACCAGCAATCAGGACACTGACAAAAGGCCCCAGCAAAATAGCGCTCATGCCTGTACCGCATGGATGAGAAGTCGCCATACCGTTTAACGCCACGACAGGTATGGGAAAACACGAAAAAACGAAAACCGCCGCACCCAACATGCCAACCAATGGGAGGTAGCTATGCACCTCTCTCTTTTTCCTTTTCACCTTGTAAATTCCTATTGCCAAAAAAGGAACTGATACGGCAAACCAGGTTATTGCCCATTCAGAGGGCAGGATACCTTCTGTAATGTGCATTGCGTATGCAGCCTTACCTGAAAAAATGAACACCAGCAAAAAAACCGCTATGAACACTAGTACTCTTTTCAAAATTCTCTCCTTAAAAACAAAAAAACCCATACCTTCAATGCCGAAGATATGGGTTTCTTATTTTATTGACGCAGAACAGACCTGACATCTCTTCTGAAAAAATAATCACACTCAAACTTCACCTTCTTTACCATCGAAGACGTCGTGAAGCAATTACAGGCAGGTCTTCTGGCTCCCGGCTCATTCTACTGATCACTCCTTCCCGGAAAGACATTTAATCCATTTAAATGGGTTAAATGTCTTTCCAGTGGTATCTCGTGATGTTCGTCCCCGGTTACAGCGGCGGGTCCGCTCCTCGCCACAAATCTCGTACTTTTGCGGCATGGATTCCCTTTTTATTTCTACAATAATGAGAAATTACCTGTAATCGAAACAGTAAATATTAAAGAACAATTTGTTTCATAAAGATTTTCAAATTCTACTTTGAGCGTATCAGGTTTGTCAAATGGAAATTAGGAAGCTTTACGACAATCCATACTCTTTTACTTATTCTACCGTTGATTGCAGGTATATAAAATTGTAATACCTTTTACTATCTTTTCTTCCTTATCATACTTACATACGGTTGATAGTTAAATATTTTTACTTATGGTATTTTCACCATAAAACATAGTTTGTCTACCATATAAACTATTGATTTGTTTATCCTTTAATAAATAAATGATATAAGGAAAACGGTATTCCATCTGCCTTCAATAATAAACCGTTGATTACCTAGTTTTTTTGTACCTGCAAATTGCCATTAATAAAAAATGGAACGCAAAGAGCAAGGAAGTCGTCATCTGCCAGATACTTTCGCACCACACTCCCTGAAATGATATTGAGAAGTTCACAGAAGGCGTCAGCATAATCAATATCGGGAAGAAGGTGATTGTTATTGCTGCTTAACTCGCTTATCATTTTTTCGCTTATGGACTGGCACCCTTCCACATTTGTTGCCAGACATATACATATTGAAAAAATTCTTTCCGTTCAGCGTAAGGCATGATCCATATATGACGTCTGGCAAACAACCAAAATGCCCACCCTTATTCACCTGTGAAAAAGAAAGCTGATTACAGGCAAGTACACAAAATGAATCATAATAATGTATCCCGCCACTTTTTTGCCTGCATTACTGTTTCCATTACAATATGCCCGCCTTCTTTAATTCATCAACCAACTTTTCATAAATTAACGGTTTATCAATAAAGAATTGTACACCGAGACTTTTTGCCTTTTCTACATAGTATTTTGTCCCGAAAGAACTCACAACACCTACAACAGTTGGTACACTTCTCCTGTTCAATTCCTCGAGCACTTCCATACCGGCCATTTCAGGCATCACCATATCAAGCAAAAGGATGTCGGGTTTTTCATTTATCACCAATTCAAGGGCGGTTTTTCCATTTGACGCCTCATAAATATTCTGCTTTGGAACTCCCATCTTTTCAAAATAATCCCTCGTTATACTCCTAATTGTCATACTATCATCAGCTATTACGACCTTCATCATATTACCCTTCTCTCTCTGCAAATGAACTGATAATTATCTCAGGGTCGTATATATTTACACAACAATTAGTCTCAGATTTTCCCAACCGATCATTTTTCATTTATTGTGATGGCTTGACCAAAAATTTTTGTATTATAATACTTGTTTTGCTGAAATGATTGTCTGTTTACAAAAAATGAGGAATATTCCCTTAAAAAACACTTTAACCGGCAATGTTCATCCTTTTGAAGAATGATATTCTGTGCATTCAGATTTTGACTGACAACGCCAAACGGAGAAATTTCTTTTATGAATACATTTATCGTTTGCTTTAAAATATCCTTCTTTTCGTTTGAAGAAAGATACTGATCTGCCGAAACCCAATTGACCGGTAATTGAAAGATGAAAAATTCATCTTTTATTTGTTCGGATGATATTCGCTTAAATATCCCCACAGGTACAGGAACATTTATTCTCAATGCGAACAAAGCATTCGCATGCTTCCATAAATCTATTACATTGCGAAAGCGCTTTTGGTATGCAGGTATTTTCGTAAACCGTATTACCCGATACTGATTGATCTCAGCTCTATCACTATCCATTTGGTCTGCCGTCGCTAATAGCATCCTTATCGTTTCCGGTAAATAAGTTTTTCTATATCGGCCATAAAATTTTTTATTTTTAAAAATACCGAATTTTCTGTTCTTACGGACGCACTGCCGCGCAAACTTTTTCGAATCTTTTTTTTGTAACACGAATGTAAGCAATTCTATTTGTTTTGCCAGTTTTTTGCAGTATTGGTAATCGCCTTTCGTATATGCCATAAGAAAGCGAAGGCGATCCGTATTACAAAACATACCTTTTATTCTGTTCAATTTCGCCAGATACAAAATGCTTTGTTTTTCCAAAAGACTCTTTGGTTGTATTGAAACCCTTTCAAAATCAATCAAGATAATCTTTGTATCTCTTTCACGTTTAAAAATTAAAAAATTATTTAAGGAAAAATCATCCTGTTTTATACCAGTATCGTGAATTATTCTTGCCAGTTTACCAAATTCTTCTAAAACCACCCTTCGTTCTGCAAAACAATTATTGTTTTTAAAATAATCGTTCAGAGTATAAGAATTTTTGATTTTTTTTATAATAATGTATGATTTTTTAGTGAAAAAGCATTTTTGTTCACCAAACGCAACAGGCGCCTCCACGGGAACACCCGTTGAAGCAGCAAGGTACGTCATGTAAAACTCCCTGAAAGCCTTGGTGCGTTTCAACAATTGCTTCAATTGCTGAAATAGTGAGGGGTATTTATAGACCTTAAGGATAAAGCTACATACTTTATCTGATTTGCATACTTCAAACTCAGCAAGTATTTTAAATTTATCTTCCCTTTTAATTTTGATCAGCGTGTGATCAATTGGTGTTTCAATTCGTTTGAGATATGAGGTGAGAAAGGTATACTGGTCATGCAGTAACCATCGGTTGTTGCTTTCTGTATAGGAGATATATTCTTTGAACATTGTCTTTCTTCCATTATAATAATAAAATCTATTGTTTTCACCGCCAAAATTCAAGACTTTTATCTTTAAAAATATAAAGGATGAATATTTTTTTATCACATACGCCACACCACACAAAAAAAATAATACATAACGCTTTGGAACAAGACCGGCATGAATTGTTAGAACCGGAAGCAAAACAACTCATTGGAGCATACGGGATCATTACTTCCAGATATGCGGTAGCCTCTACTGTACCGGAAGCGGTTCGGGCTGCAAATTCCATAAAATACCCTGTCGTACTCAAAATTGTATCCCCTGACATAAGTCACAAAACAGACGCAGGCGGAATAATATTAAACATACAGAATGATAAAGAAGTGGAGGATGCATATGAAAAAATCCTCCAAAATGTTAATAAAACCTTCCTGGATGCAAGAATCCATGGAATCCTCGTGGAAGAAATGGCAACTCCCTCCACTGAAATTATTGTAGGTGGTTTGAGGGACCCGCAATTCGGTCCGGCGGTAATGTTCGGGCTGGGAGGTACTTTTGTTGAACTTTTTAAGGACGTTTCTTTTCGTATTGCTCCCATAGAAGAATACGAGGCGCTTGACATGATTCATGAAGTAAAAGGCTCAAAACTTTTAAGCGGATTCAGAAATGCCGCTCCACTGGATATCCCGGAAATATGCAATATCATTATTCGGGTATCAGATATTATGGTTTCTCTGGAGAAAATTAAGGAAATAGACCTAAACCCTATACTTGTTTATCCGAAAGGGACAAAAACCGTTGACGCAAGAATTATTTTAACAAATAAGGAGTAAACCGATTACGTGAAATTAAAAGATACAAGTTTTTCTGTCAGAGCGGAACGCGCTATCCTTTTTAGAGCGCTTTCGTATCCCAACACTATTGACATTGATGGGGAACCTTTGGAAGAGTTAAGCAGGTTGGCAAAAACTGCTGGTGCGAATGTAATTTATACATTAATACAAAAAAGGTCGCACATCGATCCATTGTATTATGTTGGAAAAGGAAAGGCGCAAGAGTTACAAAAAATAGCGAATGAAATGGATGCAGACGTGCTCATTTGCGACGATAACCTTACTCCCGCACAAGTAAAAAATCTGGAAAAAATCATCGGGAAAAAAGTAATAGACCGCAGTGAATTAATTTTAGACATTTTCGCCACACGGGCAAAAACACACCAGGCAAAACTTCAAGTGGAACTGGCGCAATTGGAATACACAAAACCCAGGTTGAAACGGATGTGGACACATCTCTCGCGAATTGAAGGTGGAATTGGCACAAGAGGTCCGGGAGAAAAACAGCTCGAAGTGGATAATCGTATCGTTTCAAAAAAAATACAAGACCTTAAAAAACGATTGGGAGAAATAGAGAAACGGCAACAGAGAGTAGTTGCCTCACGAAAGGAGTTCTTTACCGTATCCATTGTCGGATACACTAACGCCGGAAAATCCACGTTGATGAATGCATTAACCGACGTCAACACTCTTGTAGAAGACAAACTCTTTGCAACCCTCGATACAAAAACAGGTATGTGCAAACTTGAAGGTTCCAAAAATGTCCTTATCAGTGATACTGTCGGATTTGTACAAAAATTACCACACTATCTTGTTTCTTCATTCAAGGCAACACTTGAAGAAACCCGAAGTGCGGATCTGTTATTACATGTAGCCGATATTAGCTCCCCCTTAATTCAAAAACAAATAGAATCTGTGAATATGGTATTAAAGGAACTTGGATGTGAAGCAAAACCAACAATTATCGTATTGAATAAGATAGACGCGTTGAAAGACGAATCCGTTATCCCTTTATTGAAAAACCGCTATAAGAATTGTTGTATCATTTCTGCAAAAACAAACCAGGGTATACCGGAACTGAAACAGAAGATTGTTAAAATTCTGGAAAAGAAATTCCTTAATATAGAGCTTTCGTGCAGTCAGGAAAATGGTAAATTAATAGCAAGCCTTCATGAAAATGCCCACGTTCTTGAAACCAAAGCGGATGATCACCGTTTAAAATTCCACTTGCTCATCGAAGACAAATTCCTCAGTAAATTACAAAAACTTTATGATGACATTCAAATAAAGAAATTTACCGGTTAAGAGAAGATTTAGTGACACGATCGCAATCTAAATTCAGAACTCCTGATCTGTTAAAATATGATTTGATACCAAATCATATATAATCAAACAAATCTGGTTTTCGAAATATCAAAGAAGTTTTGTATCTATTCAGCGTAATTTATAACACACCCCTAAATCCCCTCTTAATCCGACCTTCGCAGTTCGAGGGGTAGATAAACCGCTTAGCCAGCAAAATCAAGGGGTCGCATAAAAAGGTCGGCACTACAGACCAACCTATCCTGATGCATAAACCTTTGGTGGAGGTTGCTCTGGAAGCTCCAATCCCAGTTGTGCCAAAAGGAGAGCAACATCCTTTTCCGGCTGAGTATAGCGGCTCATGACAACACGGCGGCCATCCGTTGTTGGCAAATGAATATCGATCATATGAATAGCCGAGAGTTTTTCCAGAATAGCATCGGATGTTAGTCCTGCAGCTCGTCTACGCGCAAGATTTCGCAACGTCGTATGGAGACAAAAAGCCAAAAATGATACAAAAATATGGGCTTCGATTCTATTCTCCAACTGATGCCAGATGGGACGGATGGAAAGCGATCCCTTCAAATCCTTAAATGCCTGTTCAATCCGGGTCAAAAGCAGATAGGATTCCAATACTGTTTCAGGCGAAGCAGCCTGCATATTTGAGCGAAGCAGATAGCGCCCCTCGCGCCGCAACGTTCGTCGCAGCCGCTCACGATCCAGGCTGAAATGGAACGTGTCCTCATTTACCGGTTCTTTCGGCTTTGGTAGAGAGATACTTACCAGCCTATAGTCCCGCCCGGCTTCTTTCTTTAATGCCCCTATATGCATCAGCAGGTCATCACGAGTGATGCTCTTTCGCTTGCGAAGTTCGTGCAGACTTGCCCACAGACGTTTGAGTCTGCGCCGACGCATGGAACGTTCCTTGACTACCCGGTCTTGGCTTTCCACATAAACGTAAAACTCCGATTCTTGCGGAAGAATTTTTACACGGACGCTTTCCCGCGCCTGCGTCCAAGGCTGTTCGAGCAACTGTTTTTCAACATGCGTCAAATGTCCCTTGGGAGTGCCAACCAAATAATCAATCCCTCTCAAGCGCATCTTTTCCAGCATATACTCCGTTGGGATACCCCTATCCATGAGCCAGTTGCGGGAATCGTATCGAGAGGATGGAAAGGTCAAGAAACGTACCATCGCGAATCTGTCGAATTGTACGACGCAGGAGATAGCAGCGATAAAACTTGCGCTTGCTCATAAAGACGATCTGAGCGCGATAGGCGGCTTGTCAGAATCGGTGGAACTCCATGAAGGGTTATCGGTGGGTGCGGTCTGGAGTGTGTACCGGGTGGCAAAGGAACTGGGAATAGATGAAGCATTGGGGAAGGACTTTGAGGGGAAGCTGGCGCTGTGGCAGGTAATGGCGCGGGTAATAGATCTGGGATCAAGATTATCTGCGGTAAGACTGGCGCAGGTGCATGCAGCGGGTGATGTACTGGATTTGAAGCGTGGGTTTGA
>SOET01000060.1 GCA_021646465.1 Candidatus Kuenenia hertensis
TCATTGCTACTTATTATATCTTATTCTTTCCTTAACTTAACACCTATGCCCTTTACCCCCCACCCGTCAAACGTCCACGTATCCCTCTCTAAACCTACGTGCAAAAACGCAGTATGAAAATTTATGTGTTTTTATTTGTTGTTTCCTTTTGTTTGCATTTGTTTACTATCAGGAACGCAAAGGTAAACATACTCACTGAAGCCCCGAAAACACCAGCCAGCAAACAGCCCGCACCACTTCAAAGCCGAATAACCAAAGAATAAAATCGTTAAACGAAAAGAATCGCATGATTCAGCCCTCAAAAAGAGTCCTTGTCCTTGCAGGACGGTAATTTGTCCAAACGCACTCAACCGTTTTCGGCTTTTTTTCTCCGGACGATTTGAAAGCCCCCTTGAAACTCCGGCGATGGTAACAGTTGAAATCCTGATATAAGCTCCGGTAAACATCGTTATCGTAATGCGAAACCATTGCTTTACCTTTTACCTGGTGAAGGATAGCCGCCAGTTCAAAATGATCTGTTACCGTGAAGCCGTCGCCGTAATAGTGTTCACTCTCAAGGTATGGAGGATCAATATAAAAGAACGTTGAAGGGCTGTCATAACGCCGTATAACTTCGTTATAAGGCAAGCATTCGATGGTAACGCCCCTTAGCCTGCTGGCAACCGCTTCAAGACTGTTTATGGCGTTCTGGTAGCTTCTTGCCGGATTCCTACCGGTAACGGACGGCACCGCAAAGCCGCCCCTTACGGTATCACCGGCAAAAGAAGCCCTGGAAAGGTAAAAGTATCTTGCCGCCAGTTCAATATCATCTGCCGGTGTATCCGTGCCGTATTTTAGGTCGTTAAATACTTGCCTGCTATAGGGCAAGTCTTGAAGCATTTCTACCAGCTTTGACCGTTTTGCAGGGTTCTGAATGCACCGGTAAAGGTTGACAAGTGTTTTGTCGATATCGTTTAGGACTTCAACCCATGACGGTTCTTTTCCAAACAATAAGCTTGCCGATCCGCAAAAGGGTTCAACGTAGCAGGTGTGCTCAGGGATGAAGCCTTTAAGCCAGTTCGTAAGCATCGCCTTACCGCCGATTCGACCAATGGGACTTTTAAGCACCCTATCTCATCCCCTGAAGATTTTGAGAAATAAACGCGTCAAGGTCGGTACGCCGGAACCTAACCAGTTTGCCGATTTTCACCTTCGAAAGACTACCCCGCATTGACATTTGATAAATGGTTGACAATCTTACCTGTAAATAATCCGCCGCCTGCTGTGGAGTCAGGAGCCCGCCATTGGTATTTCCCATTATTTCTAGATTTTCATTCATCTGTTTTTGTCTCCTAATCAATTTTTAGAAATGTGTTTATATTTATCGATCAAATCGCACCTGCCTAATTCCTTCAAGGTATCACAGGGACTTTGCCCGCCCTTTTTCCACCAGTGATAACGCTCATGACTGTCAAAAGGAATTACCAGCGTTTCACCATCAATGAACGGCATTGTTTGGCCTGGTTCGGTGTTTTCACCCTGAATGCACATGCGTTCCATCAGTTTTTCACTTTCAGCTTTTTCAAGAAATTTGATTACCTCTAGCTTATATTCCTTAAGCAGGCCAAGCAATGGTAAGACTTGATCTTCTGGTGGTATGTTCTTGCTAGTATATCGATACCTAATTAAGCCGCCGTCAAGAAACAACTCATAGCCCAAACGATGAAAACTGTCGATAATATCACTTGGATTCATTCAAATCACCCCCTCAAAAATATAGCCTTTTTCTTCTGCCTCCAGTGAAGTTTCAGGGATATTTTCAGCGTCCTGACCGGTCTCGGTCACCCCTGCATTAGTCCGGACTGTCCGGACCAATGAATTACCATTGGTCTCATTGGTCTTTTCCACCCCAAGACTAACAGACCGATCAGTATCCACAAGGGTTTCAGGGTTTCCAGAACATCCACTGGTCTCGTTAGTCCGGACCAATGAATTACCATTGGTCCTTTGGTCTTCGCTTATAGGGACCGGACTAACGGACTGATGATTTATGGGTCGATAGCGAATCGTTTTGTTGCCGGACGCCCTAATGCTTGTCCAGAATTTTCCGATTCCTTTTTTTAATAGTCTTGTGAATTTTGCTTTACCCTTAATACCCATTTCTTTCTTTATAAGTTCGAAAATTTCATTGGTTTTTAAGAGTTCTTTTCCGATCAAAAGAGAATGGATTTCCTCAAGAATTTCTGTTTCGGGATCAGGAGCAATTTTGAAGTTTTTGATTTCGGGATCAAATTCAAGAAAAATAGAAAAGGGTTCATAACGGGTTTTATCGGCGGTGCAAAACCTATAATACGAATCATCATCGTCATCTGTGTCGATGTCTTCTCCTTCTCCCGATGTGCAGGTACTTCTTTTCACCCTATATAAATTTAGGGTGTGGTCACTAAGGTCATATATAGCGGAAGACCCCTTGTACGTTCGGTCATTGCTTTTTCGGGTGTGATGTAACACAAGAATGGTGAAGCCTGAGTCCCTCAATTCTTTCAGCCGCTGCATCACGAAAGCCATATGCTGTGAATCGTTCTCGTCTTTCGATTGAGCCGCCCGCAACGTATCAAAAATGAGCAAAGCCCCCGCTGGTAGTTGTTTATAAAGCTTGAAATCAGCGCTGTCTAGTCTTGGCGGTTTAATCTCGTTCGTGCTATGCCAGAATAGAACGTCATGAGCGTCAACCCTTTTGACCCGTTCTGATAAGACCGCCAATGAATTTTCAAAATCGATGTAAACAACCGGCGTTTTTGATGTTTTCAGCCCTAAAAATAAAATGCCTTTCGAAACGGCATCGGCAAGGGTTATCGATAGAATGGTTTTCCCCATGCCACCCCGTGCAGAAAACAGCGTAATTGCATCCTTCGGGATGAGACCCTCGACCAGCCAGTCAACCCGAATGTTTAATTCTTGAAGTTCAGCACCAAGAATTAGTGCCTTTAAAAGAGAAAATGAAGTCTCTTTTAATCCTAAATGCGGGTCGCTCAGATTTAGTTCACTCATTCACAGCCCTCCAAAGCGTGATTTGATCATTAAGGTTATTGCCAGTTAGAATTTCAAGATAATGTTCAGCGATTTCCTTTCTTAAGTAAATTTCATCAAGATTCTGGATATCCGACAAGCTTTCAGGTATCACGCATTGATCAATTCGATTTACCAGCCGGATAGTCTCTCCAAGCTCCCTTGAATAGTTTGAAATCCATCGATCAAAGGCTGTTTTTAAAGCACGTTGCCGCCTTGATTCATCGCTTGCCTGAAAATCTTTAATGTTTAAGGCTTTAACAGCCGCCTTGAAGGAAACACCCTTTAACCTTTGAATAAAATCAATCACATCACCGGAAGCATGACACCCGAAACATCTAAACCTTTGCTTTTCAGGGTCAACACAAAACGAAGCTGTTCTTTCAGAATGAAACGGACACAATCCCCAAAAGCGATTGCCCCGTTGAACCAACTCAATACCCGTCCCCTGAACGGTTTCCAAGATGTCTGGTTTGATCATGATTGCCTTTTTAATGGGTGAACTTAAATATAAATTTGCATTTCACCCTTATATGCTGAAAATTCAGCGGGAATTTGATTTTTCAGCGAATATCAGAAAAGGCTTTGTGTTCTCTGGCTTGTATTTACCGGCTTTTAAGTTTTTTTTATATTTTTAAAAATATTCAAAAAAAATAACCCTGCCCCGCTGAATTTTCAGCGAAACAGGGTTTTAATATCTTTTATAGTAAATTTTTTTTTAACCTTAATCTTCTTCGCTATCTTTTATGCTATCCATATCACCACTGCAACTCTCTAATAGGTTCTTGGAACACAGTGAATCTTCATGGTTTGAAATTTTAAACACGGTCTTGTATCCTTCTTTTTTTATATAGGGTATAGGGTCATCATTTATGCCGAAATATTGCCGGAGTTTATCCCTTAAGCCGCTAATGGTTTTTTCAATTTTAGGTTTTTGGGCATGTGAAAAACCTCTCAATATCCCATTAGTCCCGCATAACCCTATAAGAATATCCCACGCTTTTATAGGCTTATTCGTTCTTTCATCCTTAAATCCTACCTCTGAATAATTCTTTTTGCCTGCAAACTTCCTATTAACCTTTATATTTATAGTATGATTGTTGATAAATACTATTTCTATATCTTGCCATTTTGTATTTTTGGGTATTTGTAATTGTGGCAATGCCTTATCTTTTCCCTGCTTTACTGTGTTCTTTAGTGGGTTTATTTCTATTTCCTTACGTATCCTAAGTCGCTGCAATTGCAAATATTTGTCAATAATTTTAGATTCTTTTGAACCGTTAGAGTCTAAATTATAGTACATACAATCATGTGAGTTCGCCTCATTGATACTACAGCATGTCGCTTTCATGTGTTGTATTCTCGAATATTCAATGCCTTTGAGAAATAAGCCAAAATAGGGGCAATTATCTTCCTTAAATCCCGCATCTTTCCATAAACGTTTAACATCTTCTATGGTACTAATTTCTTTGCCTTTTTTCTCAATCTTATAAAATGGAATATCTTTAAGGATGAATTCCTCCGCAATTTTATTGAATAATTCGTCAATGGTTAGAGATGAAATCAGATTCTTGATATATAATGGCGGTTCTGATTTTTTCAGGTACATTCTTTTTCTAAACGGGTCTGTGTGCAAAATAAGCCAATGGTATGAGTCGAATAACTCTAATTTTGATATAGTTTCTGGCATGCGTCATTCTCCAAAAATGACACTCCAAGAAATAACAATGGGCAGGCTGTTGGAGTTCAGCTTTTCGGGTAATCATCCCTAGCCCTTAGTTTTTTGCTTGATATTAAAAATCTATAATTGTACTATTATACGATAAATAGAGCGATAAGACCGTTGTGGGTTCCTTTGGTGTTCCCTTCCGTAGGTTGGCAAAGCCAAAGGACACGCACCCACAGGGCACGCTCTTTTTTTATGGCAAATAAATATCATCATGCTTAATTTTTTCTCGAAAGATATTAAACCATTCCCAGTCATCTTTTTCATATTTCCTGAAAATTCCCCATGAAAACATATCAACTGCTTGGAGCGGCAGGTCTTCATGGGAAAGGTGATGGTCTATATCAAGCGGTATTTTCGGCTCTATCCTTCCGCTTAACTGCTGTATCAGATAGTTATCGAACTCTTTTATTTCTTTCTTGCTCTTGCTTCTGTCTATCACAAGCCCTATCCTTACAGAGGCATTTGCAAAAGGGATGACATCGAGGACTTTTCTTGCAATAAAATTATAAACCCTGTCCTTCTTCTGTGTGAGGTAATCATATACACGCCTTTTATTGAGCGTAAGTGTATAAATCTCGAATGGCACAGATTCTACGTGACTATAAAAATATTTTTTGACCTCTATAGATTGTTTTGACCCTTTTAATTCAGTTCCTTTTTGCTTCAGCAATTTATTTTGTATTGTTCGTTTTATAGCTTTAGCTATCCTCTTTCTGTTTTCCATTCCTTGCACCAGCATTACTGTTACAGTGAAATACTTTGACGGGTTTTTAGTAAAAAAATCAAAACCCAAATCGCCGCTTTCATCAAGATAGAGATAAAGCATTTTATTTTTTGTTTTTAAATCATGTATGTCAAATACAGATAAAACCAAATAAATATTGGCTATATTATATGCAAACAGGGGAAAGTTTCAAGGGTGAAAATACTACATACTGTATTCACAATCCGAAGAGTAGCTATATATTGCATTTTCAGTTATTCATTTGAATATGCTGCTACCTGAAACAATATTTCACATAGTTAAATAAAAACCTTGAAAAATAATTAAAACAGTTTAGTATTTATTCCTATAGGGAATATTTCAATGCATAATTGTATTATATATCTCATATTTATTCCCGAAAGGAATATTTATGGCAGGATGGAAATTAGAACCATCTCCGTTTTTTGATTCACGGTTTAAAAGATTTCAGAAAAAGCATCCCAACGAAGCCAAAGCAATATTGAATAATTTTGATACTTATATCTCTACTCTCAATGAAGGTGTTAACCCGATTAATATAAAAGCAGGTTTTATTCACCATGAACCCGATGGTATTAAGGCGATAGACCAAAAAGGCGGAAAAAGGCAAATTAATGCAAAGCAGGTTATATATTTTTCCGCACACGGAAACAAAAACACTGCATGTTATTTCAATAGGCAATAAAACAGACCAAAAAGGCGATATTAACGAATGTAGAGATTACATAAAGCCTTTAAGAAAGGGGAAATGATAGCAAATGGGAAAGAAATATAATAACGTCTTAGAAATGACCAAAGATATTTCTGATGACAAAGATTTTAATAAAGCATTAGAGGAAGAAATAAAAAACAAACAAATATCAAAAGCATTATTTGCAATGAGATGCAAAGCCGGATTAACACAAAAGGAACTTGCGGAAAAAGCCGGATTTACTCAAGGGAAAATATCAAAGATTGAAAACGCATTTGATAATGAACTTACATTGAATGATTTAACTAAATATTGCTCTGCAATCAATATGCAAATTGAAATTGGTTTTTCTGATATGGATGCAACATTGGCAGATAGGGTGAAACAGCATTATTTTGCCTTAATGGAATGTTTGACAGAAATGAGACGTTTAGCGAAAGGGGATACGTCCATTGAGGAAGGCGTGGAAAAGTTCCATGAGGAAGCATTTGCCAATATTACAACGGGAATGCTTGATTGCCTGCTTAAAGTCAAAACAAAAGAAGAAGAAAAGAGACCCCTTCATGTATCAAGTCCTATAGATATTAAGACCTTACTTGAAAGAAGGGAAAAAGAATTAACCTTCAAATAAAGCATTACATTATACAGGTTATCATTTTTCCCAATAGTTTTAATGCAAAAGGTTGGGCTTCCTACCCGGCAAATCACTCTGAAATAATCATTTTTCCCTCAACATAATCTCAATATCAAGGTTTTTGCCTTCTTCAAGTTTGATAATACGTCTAAAACTTTTATAACCGCCCTTAAAAACTCTTATCGCATAAGTATCTGCTTCTAAATCCGCAAATTCAAATAAACCGTCTTCGTCCGTTGTATCACTGTAAGATGTTTTTGTGTTTTTCCCCCGTAATCTCACCTGCGCCCTTTCAACCGGATACCATTCTGAATCTACTACATTGCCGGATATACTGCATGCTTTTTCTTCAAAAAAAGTATCAATTAACAATGCAAAATCCAATACAGTAGTCTCACCATCAACAACTGTTACACCAGTAACGGTTTTTGTAAAATATCCGTCTGCCGAAGCAGTAAAGGTATAACTCCCTTCTAACACATCATTAATCTGGTAATGTCCGTCTGCGTCTGTAGTAATGCTATATAACTCTGATTGCTCTGTTACTAATGCGCCCTCAATTGGAATTCCGGTAAGCTCGTCAATTACGAATCCTGCAACCGATCCTGCCGGAGTAGGTGTGGGAGTAGGGGTAGGGGTAGGGGTAGGGGTAGGGGTAGGGGTAGGGGTAGCCGAAAGGCTGCTGTCCAGTTTACTGACAAAAACATCAGAATTACTGTTATAGGAAGTATCATACGCCCCGCTTGTCGTGGGAAAGTCGCTTGAACCAGTATGACCCATCACATACACATTACCGCTGCCGTCAATGGCTATGTCATACCCTAAATCATAGTCAGAACCGCCCAGGTAGGTGGATGCCTGAAGATCGGATAACGAACTATTCAGTTTACTGACAAAAATATCATAATTACTGTTATGGGAAATATCGTACGCTCCGCTGGTCGTGGGAAAGTTGCTTGAATAGGTATCACCCGTTACATACACATTGCCGCTATCGTCAAGGGCTATGGCATACCCATTATCAGAGGATGAACCGCCAAGGTAGGTGGATGCCTGAAGATCGGATAATGAACTATTCAGTTTACTGACAAAAACATCATTATTACTGCCGTTATGGGATCTATCATGCGCCCCGATGGTAGTGGGAAAGACGCTTGAACTGGTACGACCCGTCACATACACATTGCCGCTATCGTCAAGGGCTATGGCAAGCCCATTATCAGAGGATGAACCGCCAAGGTAGGTGGACGCCTCAAGACTGGATAATGAACTATTCAGTTTACTGACAAAAACATCATAATTACTGTTATGGGAAATATCGTACGCTCCGCTGGTCGTGGGAAAGTTGCTTGAATAGGTATCACCCGTTACATACACATTGCCGCTATCGTCAAGGGCTATGGCATACCCATTATCAGAGGATGAACCGCCAAGGTAGGTGGACGCCTCAAGACTGGATAATGAACTATTCAGTTTACTGACAAAAACATCATAATTACTGTTATGGGAAATATCGTACGCTCCGCTGGTCGTGGGAAAGTTGCTTGAATAGGTACTACCCGTCACATACACATTGCCGTTGCCGTCAAGGGATATGGCATACCCAAAATCATCGCCAGAACCACCAAGGTAGGTAGACGTCTGAAGATCGGATAATGAACTATTCAGTTTACTGACAAAAACATCATTATTACTGTTATGGGAAATATCGTACGCTCCGCTGGTCGTGGGAAAGTTGCTTGAATAGGTATCACCCGTTACATACACATTGCCGCTATCGTCAAGGGCTATGGCATACCCATTATCAGAGGATGAACCGCCAAGGTAGGTGGACGCCTCAAGACTGGATAATGAACTATTCAGTTTACTGACAAAAACATCATTATTACTGCCGTTATGGGATCTATCATGCGCCCCGCTGGTCGTGGGAAAGTTGCTTGAATAGGTACTACCCGTCACATACACATTGCCGCTATCGTCAAGGGCTATGGCATACCCATTATCATGGGATGAACCGCCAAGGTAGGTGGAGGCAAGCAACGGATCAATAACAAGTTCTTTTGTCTTGTCGTAGGTGGCAACGGTGAAGCCGTAAATGAGTTCTGAGCTAAGAGTTGGGAGTTTGGAGTTCTTTGTTAAGTAATTTGTATTCTGATTCCTATCTTTTGTATTCTCTATGATGTATTCCACATCCACGTTTACCCTTTTCCCCTCTATTTCCTGATAGGCAATTGGTTTTGTAAATTTTACCGTTCCTGATTCCGTTTCTGCCTCAAGTTCTCCGTTTTCGTTCACCGTTAAATTTTGTGCGCCCTTGAGTTTTAATTGAATTGATTCCGGATTAATTTCCGGCTTTACATAAAAGAGTTTTTCTACATTGTTACCATACGCCTTGAGTTTTAATTCTATGCCTTTATAGACTTCCCCAAGATCAACCATATCATACGTGGAAATGTTGTTTTTCCAGTTCTTTTTATCATTTCCCCTGAAATAATTTACCTTTGTTATGGATTTTGCTTTGCCCTGTACATTATTAATTTTACCGCCGACAATTTCTTCTTTTAGGATTACCCCTTTTATTAAATGGTCTTTTTCTTTTATAGAATGATTACATAAACAATTTTGATTAAGCGAAACTGTCTGTATGGCATAATGACTAAGAATGCATTCTGTGATGGGAATATTTTGCTTTATATCGAAATGAGTATTTTCCGGAAATTTAATTTGTTTGGAATCAGGTAGTAAATATACAATTTCACCCTCTTTTGTAACACATACCGTCCCGCCAAAAGTATTGGCATAAAATGTAACATTTTTATTAGTTTGTCCTTCATTGGCAATGAAAGGAATTTGCAGTTTTTTGATCTTTTGATTGACTACTTTATCTAATGGTTTATCGGTGTTCTCTTTTGCAAACAAGGGAATAGTGAAACCAAATAGTAATAAAAGCACTACATAAACAGTAAAAATATGGTTCCTTTCTTTCATAGTTTTAGCCCTTATCAGATTAATGAATTGTGTAATATAAAAGTATTAATAACCTTATATTGCAAATATAATGATCAGAATAGCAATTCTATTTTTTACGTCAACTGGATTTTATGCCGTACCCCCATGCATAAAAGGTCATTCTATCCCAGGGCCGCGTCAAGCTCGTATTTAACTAATTATCATACAAAAAGTTATGTAAAATCCTCAAAAGGACTCTTTTCTGTTCACGTCAAACTACTTAAGTACGACTTTGACGTGGCCTTGGTGACCTATCCCTTAGCTCTGGATTTCCGGTTTATTTTTGGTAAAATTATATGTTTTGTATTTCTAGGTGACATTTTGCATACTTTTTAGCTTTCCCCCTTTTCCGCAATAATATTTCCCGTGAAGTAGGTTATTTGTCTGCCACCTTGCCGCCGTAATATATAGCTTCATTTTATAATTTCAAGTCGTACCTACGTCGTACCCTGAATAAAAAAAGAGCAAAAGAAAAGAAACCAAATAAATAATACTTGCATTCCTTACCCTTGAATTTACTGGCAAAATACTAACAGAAAAAAGAAAAGAAAAAAAGATAAAAACATGCTAAAATACGGCAGAAATAAAACATATTTATTATATAATGAAAACACATAATGGTAAATCATACCCGTATACGTAATAAAATATCAGGAAAAAGATGGAAAAAGGAGTAAGAGAATGAAAAGCAGAATCTTTTTGTTTGTTTTTTTATTGTATAATATACCTATTATCGCATATGGACAATTTATCGATTTAGAATCGCAACAGATAAGGTTAAAATCAGGTTTACCAAGTGTTTTTACTGTAAGCAATGTCAGGCAAATTTCAGGTAACGAAGGTGAAGCGGTACTAAGCGTTAATATAATTTTAAAAAACGGAAGAATAGAATCAGTGAGCAAAGACGGCGGATATTGGTTTATTACTGTAAGAACAAGCAGTAAATCCGCCTCTACCTACGTAATAAAAGATAGCCAATTTAAGATTGCGGGCGAGGAATCGAAAAAAGTTATCATTAGTTCCATCCATTGGAAAGACGGAAACTAATACATTACCACTGACACACAAATAAACTTTTACACTAATAAAAGGGATTTTTTTCATGAAGGTATATTTTGTAGGCGCCGGACCCGGAGACAAAGAGCTCATAACCATAAAAGGTTTCAACATACTGAAACGAGCGGAATATTGTATCTATGCGGGGTCACTGATTAACAAAGAATTACTCTCCGTCCTGCCATCCACTGCCAGAAAATACGATTCTTCCAAAATGAACCTGGAAAATATGGTAGAAGTTTTCAAGGAAGCAAAAGCGGAGAATAAGGACCTTGTGCGTTTACATTCCGGAGACCCATCTATTTACGGTGCAATACAGGAACAAATGCACGCACTTAATAAACTGCAAATTTCTTACGAAATCATTCCCGGAGTCAGTTCTTTTGTTGCAGCAGCTGCCGCACTGAACCAGGAATTAACACTTCCGGGAGTCACCCAAACAATTGTAATTACACGGATGGAAGGTAACACCCCCATACCGGAAAAAGAACACCTCAGCAAACTTGCACTCTCTACGCCAACGCTCTGTATTTTTCTTAGTATTGAAAAAATATCCGAGATCGTAGAAATTCTTCTTCCTCATTATGGAAAGGATTGCCCGATAGCAGTCGTCTATAAAGCCTCCTGGCCCGAGCAGATGATAATCCGCTCCCGATTATCAGACATTGAAAATATCGTAAAAAACGAAGCAATAACAAAAACGGCAATGATCATAGTGGGACACGTGTTAGACAAGGAATTTGATCGATCGATACTCTATAGCAAAAACGTCTGTTAGAAACAACAATGCTTCATACCACCAAAAAATATTTTTCTTGATAATTCAGAATTTTATGTTTTTTACGCAAATTCAGTTTTTTTAAATTTTTTTAAAAAACGCCAGAAAATGCTTGATTCAGAAGGGTATTTAATGTATTTTAAGTCCTAAATTCTAAATTAACTTGTCCTTATGGTTATATTATATACACCATATTTTTAGAAAGGAGAAAGTTGTATGAATAAGCAGGAGTTGGTTGAGTATGTTGCGAAAGAATGTAGTGTTTCTAAGGCTTGCGGGGAAAGGGCTGTCAATGCAGTGTTAAACGGAATCAAGCAAGGCGTAAAGAAGTCAAAGGAAGTACGTCTTATTGGTTTCGGAACTTTTTCAGTAAAGAATAGAAAAGCACGAAAGGGGAGGAATCCTCAAACGGGAGCAGTTATTAATATCAAGGCAAGTAAGACTATTAAATTCAGCGTAGGACAAGATTTCAAAAAAGTTGTAGGAAAATAACAGATACTCTAATTATTATGGACAAAAGCAGGCCCAAAAAAGCCTGCTTTTTTTTTTAACGCAAAACGTAATTTACAATAATCGACTTTACTATTGCTATGGAATTGCCACCTTCTCCTGGTTCTGTTGCCTGCGCATAGTTTTTCTTTCATTCTCTGTAAGAAGTTTTTTCCTCAAACGAAACGTTTTAGGAGTAATTTCAACCAACTCATCGTCTTCAATATATTCCAGCGCCGTCTCCAGTGAAAATTCTCTGTGAGGTGATAACTTAACACCTTTCTCTCCTGTAGCTTGTCTGATATTCGTAGCTTTTTTTGCCCTTACCACGTTAACGACAATATCATTTTGTTCACAGTGCTCACCTACCACCATTCCTTCATAGACTTGTTCGCCCGGTGTGACAAACATTACTCCGCGGTCCTGTAAACCCTCCAATGCATACGCCGTGACCTCACCTGTAGCCATAGAAACCAATACGCCCTGCGTCCTGTGGGCGATATCTCCTTTGTATGGCTCATAATCATAAAAATTATGATGCATAACCGCCTCTCCACGCGTAGAACTCAGCACACGGTTTCTTAAACCAATTAATCCACGAGATGGCACCTTAAATTCAAAATGTGTGTATTGTTTTTCTGTCTTCATGCTTACAATTTCACCTTTTCTCCCTCCCATGAGAGAAATCACCTGTCCCTCCATCTCTTTCGGGACATCTATTACCACATACTCTACCGGTTCCATTTTTTTACCATCTATTTCTTTAAAAATTACTTTTGGCTTTGACACCTGTAATTCATACCCTTCTCTGCGCATGTTTTCAATCAGTATTGACAGATGTAACAACCCTCTCCCTGAAACACGAAAAGCATCGGGAGATTCCGTTTCATCAACCTTAAGGGCAACATTTGAGCGTAGTTCCCGAAATAATCTTTCCCTCAGATTTCTACTGGTAACAAATTTACCTTCTTTCCCGCAAAAAGGAGAATTGTTAACAGAAAATACCATGGAAAGGGTTGGTTCATCAATATGTATCAACGGCATTGCCTGCGGGTTCTCAACAGAAGTAATCGTATCGCTAATATCAATATTCTCAATTCCTGTTAATGCTATAATGTCACCCGCCGTTGCAGTCGTTACTTTTTCTCTTGATAGCCCCACAAATGCAAATATTTCAGTAACCTTATGCGTAGATTGATTGCCTGCTTTGTCAATCCTGACAATTTGCTGACCGGTGGTAATTGTACCGGAAAAAATCCTGCCAATTCCAATCCTGCCGACATAATCATTATAATCAAGTGATGCAACCTGCATCTGCAAGGGGAATTCAGAATCATAACATGGTTTTGGAACATTTTGTAAAATCGCATCAAGGAGCGGCCTGATATTACTGCTTTCCTCATCAAGTGATAATTTGGCATAACCGTTTCTTCCGCTTGCGTATACAATTTTGAAATCTAATTGTTCATCGTTGGCGTCAAGCTCCACGAAAAGATCAAATACTTCATTAATTACCTCCTGACAACGGGCATCCTGCCTGTCAATCTTGTTAATTACCACAAGAGGATTCAAATTGTAACCAAGAGCTTTTCGAAGCACAAATCTGGTCTGAGGCATAACCCCTTCCGCTGCATCAACCAACAATAATACCCCATCCGACATTCGCAGAACTCGTTCCACTTCTCCGCCGAAATCAGCGTGACCGGGGGTATCTATTATGTTTATTTTTACCCCTTCATAATTAATTGCAGTATTTTTTGCCAATATGGTTATGCCCCGCTCACGCTCCAGGTCATTTGAATCCATGATCCTTTCAACATGCTGAATCTGCTGATTCACCCTAAACGTACCACTCTGCTTAAGTAATTGGTCTACCAAAGTTGTCTTACCATGGTCAACGTGGGCAATGATAGCCACATTACGAATATCATCTCTTACAATTTTTGCCATTCTTTTCCTCAAATTTCTTATGGAAAACATTACGATGCTTCCACAGTGAACTCAAAATAAAAAAGCCGCAACGAAAGACGAAGCGGCATAGAATAAAAATACAGTATATTAAATATAAAATATTTTGATTAGATTATTACAAACAATATTTTTTCTGTCAATAAAAATAAACAATTATGACTTTATGCCATGCGACCTTACCCCCGCTTTTGACTTTTAAAAATACATCCTCTGCAAGTAAATTAGCTTTAACTATTTCTAAAACTGATACTTGTAACATCTTTTCTTTGGCTGTTTAGCACACAATGAACAACAAGAAATAATACTCCTATAACATACCAAAGAAATAATGATTCAGGAGTTTTCCAGAAAATATCCGTTAAGCCATGAAAAACAATCGAAACAAGGCCAGCCGTAACGCCCACAAGCAGGAAATTCTCGAATCTATCCGCATTAATTGATTTTCTCGTTTTTGTTGCAATATAAAATATCCTTGTAAACATCCAGAGAAAAATAGCGAGTCCAAATATACCCGCTTCCACCCACAAATGCAGTATAATATTGTGAGCATGCGAAAGGCCTTCAACTGTCTGTACTTTCTTCGTATTTACCTTCTTTTTCCTCTTGACCGTTTTCGCTGCATTATTTCCGAGAGATTCCTTTTCCTTTTTTTTAATCTCCTTTCTGTATGTTTTATAAACTTCCCGAAAATTTCTTTTCCCCGGTCCGAGTCCCAGCAACGGATAATCCCGAATAACAGCAATCGATACTTTCCAGCACATCAACCTTTCTCCAAGGATTTTGTTTGAAGAAAAGAACTTATCATATTGCGTGATCGTTTTTGCATGCATGGAATATTTCGATGGCAAAAGCACAAATAACAATGGACACAGCGCAATTATCGCAAAGAGCAAATACTTTTTTTTCAACGCAAATGCAATATAAAACACGGCAATCAGATTTGCGACCCAACTTGTTCTGTTCATTGTCAAAATTAATGAATATCCGCTCACTAAAATAAGTCCAGAAAGGCAGATGCGAACAAATACGTTTCTGTAATAAAAAAATAAGCAAATCGCAATAGGCAGGAATAAGGAAATGTATTTTGCAATACGGGAATGATACTCAAAGGTAGCAATTAGTCTATCGTCCCTTATGGCAATTCCCGTATAATACCCATACACACCATATCCACAAACCAACCCGCAGGTAATAAGCATTGCCTTGACTATGCGTTTAATTTGATCAATACTGTGTATTGTATTGACCATACAAAAAAAGATAATGAAGTATTTGACATAGTCATGCAGTAATGTTTCAAAACAATATTTTGTATTTTTCGAAAAAATTGATGATGTTATAAGACATATAAAAAATGCCAGGATGGGTATGTTAAGCGCTGTTTTCTCAAAGACAATACGTTTTTCACAGACCATTTGATACGTTAAGCATCCAACCATTGTCAATAAACAACTTATTTTAAAGACATCAGCATCGTAAGGGAAAAATGTCAGAATAAAAAAATACGCAATAAATGCGCATTCCGAAACGTGGCTTGTATACCTGATCCTTTTTGTATTCATCAATGATTGATCTTCCATCTTATTCCTTAATTATTATCGCTTCCCTGGTTTTGCTGAGCGTAATCCCATCGAATCAGGACAAAACAATACATGCCACAAAAAAAGTCTGTAATAAATTGCCAATCGATACCGTAATTTCCTGTTAAGAAACATAACAATAATATTACCCACACTGTTTATGATTAAATTGAAGAAAATCTTTATTACATAAAATATTCTGAACGTAACGTAAGTATTCCGTGAGGAGTTCTTTTTAAAAAAAAGATACAGTGAACGGCAATACTCAATTTGCGATTGCCACGGCGCCTTTTTCTTGCTCTCTCCCCCTAAATGATTCACCCTTGCATCAGGAACGTGGTACACGCTCCACCCTGCATTTTTCATGCGGTAACACCAATCAGTCTCTTCAATAAAGAAAAAATAATCTTCATCTAATTTACCCACCCTTTCTATTGCCTCGTTTCTGACAATAATACACGCCCCAATAACGGATTCCACCTCTATTGGTTGCGTAATGGTACATTTCTTACTCAAATACTTATCCGGAAACAACCATCTCAAGAAACTTTTATTCAATAATTCCGTTGCCAGGGTAGGATAATTGTCAAAACTATGTTGCTTTATACCATTTGGTTTCAACAGTTGAACACCGGCAATTGCCGCATTATTATGAGATTCCATAAATGTATATAACTTCTGCAGGGTGTTTTTCTCTAAAATCGCATCTGTATTCAACAAGACATAATATTTTGAGGAAATAGCATTTAATGCCTGGTTTACAGCGGCTGCAAAACCATTATTTCCCGTGTTCTCAATCATATGCACCCCTGAATACCTGTTGCGCACCGCCGCTACACTATCATCCTTTGATCCGTTATCCACCACACATATTTTGACAGAACAATTCGTATCTGATTCGTAAACAGAAGCAATACATTTCAACAACAGTTCTCTCGTATTCCAATTAACAATAACAATACAGACGTCATTCATGAATGAAATAGATAATACCTCAAAGTTCTGATGTTAATGGGGTCCATTTTCAACGACAGACGAAAATTTTCCTTTGCTGTAGTTTTATCTCCTATTCTCATATAATGTCTGCCAATCTTTGCATAATGCGCCGCTAAACGTTTTTTATATATTTTTTCACTAATACCATTCTCCTTATCTTTAAACATGGTATATATCTTATCAATGACCACTTGCTGGTATTTTAAAACATTATTGCGATTTTTACTGAGAGATTTTGAACTATGACGGTATTTAACCAATGGTGTATTAATCCCGATCACTTTGTAATAAAATGTGATTCTCAGCCACATATCCCAATCCTGGCAATTCACCAAATCAAAATCAAATAAACCCGTAGCATGAAATACATCTTTACGAACTACAACGGAAGAACATATCACAAAATTCTGTTCAAAAAATAATTGTAAAAAAATATTACCGGACGGCAATTTTCCCCTGATCTTTCCCTCACGGAACTGGCTTTTCGAGTCTATATTTATATGCTTTGAATACACCATACCAACATCAGGGTTTTTCAAAAATTGCTCCATTGTTACCTCTAATTTCTCCGGCATCCAGATATCATCGGCGTCAAGAAAAGCAAAATACTCACCCCGCGCCGCATGAATACCGGTATTTCTTGCAATGGGAAGTCCTTCATTGCGCCCCAAATCAATATACTGTATCTTTTCCATATAAGGCGCCAAAACAGACTTCGTGTTATCAGTAGAACCATCATCAATAACAATAAGTTCATGGGCATCATATGTCTGCGCAAGAACGGAATTAATTGCTTCCGGCAAATACCCGGCACAGTTATAGGTGGGCATAATAATAGAAACCAGAGGTGTTTTATCTGTCATTTGCTTGGTTTTCTTCCTTTTATACAATTTTCATATAATTCGAATATTTCACTGCCAATATTCTCAAGATCATACTTCCGCCCCTGTGCAGCCGATTGTTTTGAAAATTCGGTAAGCATGTCTTTATGAGAAGATAAGATAAATAATTTTTCCACAATTTCCTTCGGATCGTTTCTTACGACAAACCCGTCAACGCCATCATGAACAACTTCTTCAACAAAATCGCTCACCAGGCAAATAATTGGTTTTCCAAACGCCTGACACTGCCGTAACGCCCGCGCTGTTCCATCTGAACCTGCAACCGTATAGAACATCACGTTAAAGCAATGTACCGCATCCCAGTAATCCAGCCTCTTGTATCCACCGAAAATCACAATATCTTCTAATTTATGTTTCTTTACCGGCTCCACTGCCAGTTTATTCAGATTGGGCCCTCTGCCCAACAGTAAAAACTTAATGTTTATGCCAGATTGCTTAATCAGTTTTGCAACTTCAATAACCAGTTCAAATCTCCTGTGATGCTGTACCCTCATTACAAGTCCAACCACAAAATCTTCATCTTTCACACCGAATTCAGGTCTGATATTTTTGGGTTCTTTTGGTATCTGGTGGATATCCAGCCACGGATTTAAATAAACAACTTTCCTGAAATCATTTTGCAAGTTATTTCTTAATTTATGGCTAAAAACCGTAACAACATCTGCCCTTTTACGAATCGCTCTTTGTAAAAAACCGGGAGGAACAACCTTAAAGTCGGTAAATATTTTTACTACCTTGCGTGAATTTCCCAGATGTGCGGCAAGGTCTCTGTCACGAAAGAAATGAATAATATCAGGCTCAAATTGTTGCACAACCTGTTTCATTATATTTCTGTTTTTCATCAGAGCACCAATTCCTCCCCGCTTCACAAGGGTTTGTTCTGTTTTTAGTCTCTCAGATTGTACGTGAGAAATCAGTCCGGTATCCGGAACTTTTGGTTTGCTCGTTAACAACATAACATCAGCCCTCCTGCTCATATAGTTGCACAGTTCAACTATCGGCTGCGAGGGTCCCGTCCACTTGTGATCAGAATATACATACAATATTTTCATAGCTACTGCATTTAAATCTATTTCAAAAACCCGACGAACTACTCTCTAAACATCCCTGATAACATTGATAAATTTCGGCACATTCACCTGTAATGAATATCCGGCGTCTAACGTCTTTTTCCCTTCCAGCCCCATACGTTTTCTCAGCACTGCATCATTGGCAAGGCATTTTATCTTTTCCGCCCACTCATTTACCGTTGACGCAAACATGCCGTTCACGCCTTCCTCAACAATCTCCTCGTGCACTCCCACCGGAGAGCATACAACGGGAACGCCAACCGCAAAATATTGAAGCAGCTTGGTCGCACACTTGCCTCTTGTCCATTCATGATTGGGCAACGGAGCCAAACCGATATCAATGCCTTGTAAATCGGTATTTTCATCTTCCCTTGCCCACATCTTTTTTTGCACCGGCATTGTTTTACAATCAAAAAAATCATTGCAGATAATTTTTAATTCCAGCGATTTATTTTGCCGAGCCAACCGGTCAAAAGCAGGCGTTAATTCCTGTATAAAGGGAAGAGACGACTTGCTGCCGATCCAGCCAATGGTAATCTTTTCCTTCCGGGCATCATAATTTTTCACTGAATACTTACTTGCATCTATCGTCGTGGGAATAATCGTTACTTTATTGTTGTAAGGCAAAACCTTTGATTTTAAATACGAATTGCCCGCAATTACCCTATCGGCAAACCGTACCATTCTGGCAAACGTTCTTTGCCTCTTGAATGATTTCCGATAGCCGTCTACCGGACTTTTGTACATTACCGCATCATCAAAGTCGTATATGATTTTAATGTGTTTTCTCTTCAGATACCACAACTGCCAATACCACAGCCTCTTTTTCTGCACATACAATACATCAAAATCCTTAATTTGAGAAAACAATTTCATCCACTGCCAGAAAGAATCAGGGAAAAGCGATACTTCGTACTCTATCTGCGCTTCCTTTAAATAGGGAAGATACTGCAACACCCTGTATCTGCTTGCAGGGTGTTCCCATTCCTGTA
>SOET01000061.1 GCA_021646465.1 Candidatus Kuenenia hertensis
TTTTCTTCCCGTAGAACATAAAAAAACAGTATATTCTTTGCCCTTTATAATATTTATTTAAATTTTCTTAGTACCAAGTAATTTAGTTTTAATATTGGAAATAAGCGACAGTGCTGCTTGATTATTTGGGTCAAGAATCAATATGTCTCTTAAGAATTCTATTGCAGTTTCTATATTTCCCTTGTTTATTTCTATAGAAGCCAAACTGTTTAAGGCATTAAGGTTTTCTGGTGAAATTTCTATTATTTTTAGTAGAGTCATTTGCGCCTCATTAATATGGCCTGTTTCAATGTTTATTTTGGCTTTTGCATAAAGCAGGTTTACTGAAGCAGGAAACATTTCAAGTGATTTTGAGACGGTGGTACTGGCCAACGTAAAGTTTTTTTCATCGATCATTTTTTGAACCATATTGAATAATTCTGTTTCACTGTATGCTGATATTGAGGTATTTATTTCAGATTTGTTGTCTATTTCTCTCCATTTTCCGGAATATACAACCAAACTGGTTCCTTCAATATGAGTTAGTGAGTATCTCTCGCTGATAACGTTCAGCGCCTTCATTACACCGGGGGCGTAATCAGCATAATCGTGCCAGATGATCATACCATCGGGTTTTATCATTTTGAAAGCATTCATACTGTCTCTTAGTACGAAGTCGTAATGATGACAGCCATCAACAAATACAATATCCATCTGCCCGTAATATGGCGAATAATCGAAACTGCGGGAGTCTCCATATAGTTGTGTAATTCTGTCTGCGTACGCGCTTGAGAAATGTTTAATGCCTGGTTGATCCGGATAAACGTCCAGTTCAGGATCATTCATAGCTGGAGGGCAATAATTTATGTGGCCCTTTGGTGGCAGGTCGAGCGTATATACAATTGCATCGCTATTTGCAGCAAGGCGGGTTGTGGTTGCCCCTTGAAAGGTACCGATTTCAAAAACTGTTTTTGGATTTTGATTTTTTATTAACTTGCACAGGATATCCTGTTCATACACAGGCATTTCGCCGTAATCGAAGTTTTTGTCAATATTTGATATTACAATAGAATGGTATGTCGGCAGCAGTTGTTCCGCACAACATTTATCAATCTTGCGCAGAGGGGATGAGTGTAAAGTTATGCGATTCAATGTAGTTTTCTTGACGACGTCCTCAAACCGGAGCCTGGGAAATACCTCAAGTTTTCCCCCTTTTGTACAGTTATATATTTTTACGCCTAATTTTTTTACTTCACGATCTACAATGGAAAATTCCTCGTTTCCATCGAGCGAATTCTGTATGGCTGTAATTTCCTTTTTTATAAAATAACTAGGATATAACTCTTTGGCCGTATTATTTAATTTCAAAAGGTTGGGGTAGTGTTCAGCGGTTCCGTAAAAATGTGCTTTTTCCATACTCAAATCTTTATAGTCATTGTCGCAACCCACTAGAAAAATTTGCTTAAATCCCATATAAACGGCTATTGGAATCACAGCCTGAATAACAACAGATACCCGTGTTCCATGTAAACGTTTTGTAATATCCAGATTATAGCCAGCATCAACAATTAACGGCGACTCAGTAGTTTCAATATAATATAGATTATCATAAGGATCGCCGATTATTGGTTTTGCTTCACAGTTTAAAAAGCAAGTAATATCATTTTCCCGCAGCTTCGGAATTAGGTCATCTTTGAGAAAATCCGAGCGCATCAATCGTGGGTTTGTGGCCACATAATAGGTTGGTAGAAGCTGCTCAAAATTTTTGTGGGCAATAAAAGCATTAACAGCAAAAGTAACACTGGCACTACCTTTTAACATTAGAAGGTTTGTCTGATTTATAGAGGGGCCATTACCAATAATCCAGCAAGATTTACCTTCATGCAGTTTATAAAAATCTCTTAATCTTTCTATTTCTTTTTTATTCAGCAATTAATTCACCAATTTTACAGTAACTCGCTAAGATATGGTTCAAAAACTAAAATCATATTTCCTTAACCATTCGCAAATTTTTGATGTATCCTCTTGGAAATTTGAAATTTTTTCTTGGTTAAAGCTCTTTGTTGTTCTCTCGTATCTAAAAGTATTTAACTCAGATTGAAAATAATATTCAATAACTTCAGTTTCTTCAGTAGCTAAGCAAGTATTTTGTTTGCCAGTCTCATTATCTCAATGTTTAGCTGTGATTTTGTTTATTCTTTGCTCTCGTTGATGCTAATTTTTTGTCTGTAACTTGTCTTACATAGTTAATTATGTCGTTCCAGTTAATTTCAGAGAGTTTATTTTGCCGTGGGAAATAAATCGTGAAATTTTCTTGTTCAGGATTTGCTGGCGGTTCAACATCTTTTAAAAGTGTCCAATATGCTTCATTTTCATCTTCAATATATTTTACAATGAGAACAACTCTAAGATTGTCCCATAAATAATTGTAAGTTGAAACCTTTAGTGGATGTCTTTCTCTATTATTTAGAATATCGCCTGTCGCAGATGATTTTAATTGAACTATCAAGTCCAAACCACGATATTGTCCTTCTTCACATATTTCCAAATTCAAATCTTGTCCGTAGTCCTTTTTGGGTGTTGTTGCAGTCCAGTCCCGCGGTAAATGTTGCATAAAAAAGGTCTCCGATTTCTGCTCCAAGGTGTGATTGCTATGTCGTTCAGGATATTGCATTGATATCATTTTTAAATTCTCTCTTAGTTGTTTTGCTGTCTCTCTAAAATGGCAGGTAACAGTTTGCAGCTACCCGAAGGTGACGATTTCGAAGCACTAAACTATCAACCTGCACAGAACTTTGATAGATGCACAAAGTTTTAATTAACCACTGAACCGCCATTTTGGGGTAGGTGCTGTTATCGGCTGGGCTTCTTTTATGTTTCAAAGTATTTCGTTTCATATTTCTTTAGTCACTTTGTCTAATGCAAGTATAAAACTTTCGTTTTTTGATTTTTTGAAAATTTCTTTGAGTGCTGTCCAATACTCTGTTGAAACTTCTTTTGAAAGTTGAGTGCAAATTATGAAAGCAAGTTTTTCCTCAAAATCAAATGTCCAGATGCAACCCTGTTCCCCTCGTTAACAGCAAAAGTAACGCTACCTTTTAACATTAGAAGGTTTGTCTGATTTATAGAAGGACTATTACCAATAACCAAACAGGGTTCACCTTCATGCAGTTTATAAAAACAATTACTTCGCCAATTTTACAATAACTTGTTAAGATATGTTTCAAAAACTAAAATCATATTCCCTTAACCATTCACAAATGTTTGATGTATCCTCTTGGAAATTTGAAATTTTTTTTTGATCAAAGCTTTTTGTTGTTCTTTCGTATCCTAAAGTATTTAACTCATATTGACAATAATACTCAACAACTTCAAGTTCTTCAGTAGATAAAATATCTTTCCATTTGTTCACAGACGAAGTGGTTATAATTTTAGAACCGCCAAATGAAGTGTTCGATTCCCAACTCCTTCCTTTATTGTCCTTAAAGCTGCTTAAATTTAATAGGTCATTTGAATACTGAACTTCCAGTAGCTCGCAAACTTTTTTCATTGTTGTTTCAGGCTTTCTAACTAAGTCTTCATACCTTATCATTAAATAGTTGCTATTACATTTATTTAGTAGATAGCTTGCCACTGTTCTTTTCCAACTCCTGATGATGAAAAAGATGGGGTACTTTGCGCCTGTTACTTCCATATATTTCCCAAAATTTCTGGATGCAACCACTGCTCTGGGATCTCTTATTATATGAATCACTTTTGAATTCAAGTTGCGATAATTAAGTAATGGTTCAATAAATTCTTCACAAAAAACCTCTTTAATTCCTATAAATTTAATATCCCAATTACGTGTAATTGTTTGTGAGAGATATAATCTTTCCATTAACTGCATTAATATATACCCAGCGAATCCTAGTTCTATACCGTCTAGGTTTTTTGCCAGATCATGTGGCTTCATATCTTTATTCATCTTCTCATTATCGCTGAGGAGGTAGTCCCTAATTTCAGACAATATAGTGCTGAGTTCCATAGCATTGAACCTGACTAAATGAAAAACTTCACGAAAAAGTTCTCTATCTTTTACTGTCTTAAAGTAATTAATACCCATAGGGTTTTTTTCATCAAAGGTAACCCTCAAAATCTCTTTAAAATACTTGTTTCGGCAAGCCTTAAAAAACAACATGTAAGGTTGCCAGCCGACAATTATATTTTTGTGTGTATTCAATGCTGTTGAGAGTAAAGATGTTCCAGATCTGAATATGCCTATAATAAAAAGATTTTTCATATTAAATAGGCTGCCACACTATAAAACTTCCAGGATTAAAGGCATTGAGTCCCAGGACATGAGGAACTTCTAGATCAATCCTTATTTGGCCTTTCTTTTCAAAATCCTTTAATAAAGTTAAAAGATTAATATTATATTCGTTTACTTGAGTATATCGTTTCCACATATAATGAAGAAGGGTATCCTTGTTTCGATATTCGTATATAGGTTCAAAATGAAATACAATCTTAGGTCTGTTTTCAATCAATGATAAAATAGTTTTTTGTGGCATTTGAGTAATCTGTTCTATGCTATTGTGAGAAAAAACTACTGTACCGTTGATCTTCTCCAAAAATTCTTGCTTGGGATTATAGTAGTCAAAGTGAAAGAGTTGTACTGGCACATTAAAATCTTTAGCAATGAGATTTCCAAGTGTTATCCCTTCCTGTGTAAATTCTCCACCAATGGCATTTTTAAATAATTTCCGTTGATATAAGGTAAAAAGGTTTCTTCCCCAGCCACAACCTATCTCAACTAATGTGTCGTTTGGTGTTAAATACTTTGCAATAGCTTGAATAATCTGATTGTAGAAAAAATCCCAAAAAGCTGGAGTATTTGTGGTATGATAAATATTTTCATGTATATGAAATAGTATATTGTCAGAAAAGTGGGTATCAAAGAGGTAGTGAAGTGCTTCGTTTATGTTAGTGAATTTTCTTTCTCGATATTTAGACAACAAGCGACCCCATTTTTCACCATATTCATGTGAAACTATAACATTGTTTCGATGTTTTATATTCCAATCAGAAAGGCCAAATAATCTTGATGGCCATGGCGAATATCTGGGAAGTTCATTGATTTCTATTTTGGAAGCCTTGACTTCAGCCTTCATTTTTTCAATACCCATGTCTATTGGTTTCCCTTACTCAATTGATTTAGTTCTTCAGGATTCCATTTAGTCCAATCCCTACCTTCCCATAATTTAGAATAATCAATGCCATAACTGCATTTATTGCAGGGGATTACATCCATACGCTTAATTTTTGAATGGACATTCCTTAAATCGTTCATTTCGGTACTTTGCCAAATATCCTTCAAACTGTTTTTATTTGTATCACCAATGACAAAACTGTCTGTCGTTATGCTGCACGGCTGTACTTTTCCATCAAAACCTACAAACAGCCTCTCCCACGGAAACTGGCAAATAAAATCCTTTTTCTGAGGTTCAGTGATGCTGTAGTCTTTCAGCGGGTTATAAACAATCTTGTCACATATAGAGATCATTCGCGTATAGAAGGCTTCAGGATCTTGAGCAATAGCAGGCCACAGGGTTGTTACACGGATAACAGGTTTCTTCTTCCCTTTTTTCCTCTTCAATTCCTTGAAATTTTTCAGGTTTTCATAAATTGATCGGAACTTTAACGGATACCGTATCTTCTCATACATACCATCCATACCATCAATAGATACTGAAATATAATCGACACCATAATCTATTAACTTCTCGGCAAGTCCCCCTTTTAAAAGACTGCCATTGGTCAGAAAGGAAACATTTGGAATCTTCTTGACAACCTTTGCATAGTGAACAAATTCGACAAGGTTGTGATTGACTAAAACCTCTCCCCTCCAGCTTAGGCGGATGGAAAAAACATTATTCTCTGCGCATTCATCGACCAGTTTCCTGAAAAGTTCCATCTCCATATTGCCGTATTCACCATACTTTTCTTTTGAAAGCTCCCGGCTTGGGCACATGCCACAACGCAAATTGCATTTGGCCGTAGTCTCAATGTCGACATGGAGAGGAAAGGGTGATACCTTGCCCATCTTTGGATATATGTTCCACTGGTATCTGTTCAAGTAATATTTTATAATATTCCCTTGATTCCAGTTAAAAATAAAATTTCTCCACCGGCTATCGAACCTTTTCTGGAATGAATTTACTTTTACTTTCTGAAGCATCATAAATATTTTATTTGATTAATGCTGCACACGCACTGTAGCATCTCTTGGTTCCCTTACCGTCAACTAATTGGACAGCATTCACTGCCAACAGGTTAAGTTTATCCGAATCGTACTTGACCTCATCAATAAACTTATACATCTTCTCATCATCGAGTCCCTTATGAACGGAACCTATATCGATGCATGCTCCATTGCGCTCAAAATATCTAATGGTCTTCTCTTCATGAACCTCATTTGCCAGAGCCATAACAGGCATTCCCATTGAGCACAACTCAAACAGAGTTTGTCCGCCTCCGCATATGACAAAATTATTATTAATCAACCTTACATACAAATCCGGACCTCCTTTTTTCACGGTAAATGGATGTGAAAATGCTGCTAGCATCTCATCCATCTCAATGTCATGCATGAAATGTGGTCCGAGAAAAAAATTCACATAAATATCTTTTTCATCAAAACGAGATAACACCTGTCCAATTTTTACTGTAGCACCATGTGTATCACTTCCTCCCATTGTTACCCCAATCTTAATGTCTTCTTGAGGCATTTTTTTCTTGTATTTCAGATTAATTATATCAGACGTAATAATTGCGTATCGAGGCCCGCTTAGTACATGTGAAATACGCCCTGAGACCTTACTTTCCTCATCCCAGCAACCTGCAATGGCATTCACAACAAGATCCGCATGGAGCAAACCACCCTTTAAATCATCAAATGATACAACAGGTACCCCCATGGATTTAGTCCGTACAACCAACGTCTCGTCAGTGGAGAGAATATCAAATATCCAAAGATCAGGTTCCAACTCGTCTTTGAAGTATTTTTCTACTATATCTTCTTCTGTAAGATGTTCTGGATAAGATAGACATCTAAACTTTCCGCTGTCAAGAATTCTTGACGCCACATCATTTCTTTTTAATACAAACAGACAGTCATGCCCTTTTCTTCTAAATTCATCTGCCAAGGTCATCATACGGCACAGATGCCCCATTCCCCTTTCATGACCAGCATCAAGGCGAAAAACTATCAGTTTATTCTTTTTCTCCACCATTTAATAATCTCGGATGTAGTTATCTCGGTTGCAGGCTTAATAAAACCGCTTAACATCTCCTCAATAAATTCAAAATCATCATTAGTATCAATAGTCAGACTGAGTTCGGGGCAACTGTTTTGGGGCATACAGGAGAGCCTGAGTATGCTAAAAATTCCAGGATTCTCAAGAATATATTCGTTAACATGTTCACGGTGATGCTCTTTGTTACCTTCTAACCATGATCGTTCAAGCGCTTTAAAAGTGAACGCCTCTACGCCGACACCTGTCGGTAGTTTTAAACCTTCCACTTCCTCTATCCCGGTTACATAATCCACTTTTTGACTTGTTATGCATTCAACAACTCTTTTTGCCTCTTCAGGGTCTACCAACGGATTGTCACCAGTTGCCCTGATCACAAATTTAGCCCCTGCAGATTTCGCTGCATGGTAGTAACGATCAAGAACATCTTTCGCATCCCCCCTGTAGCATAATACTCCTTCTTTAATTGCCAATTTCTCCAAAGTATAATCTCTATTCAGAGTAGAGGTTGCTACGATTACGTGATATCCCTCACCAACTCTCTTGAGCCTCTGAATACAATGAGACAACATTGGTCTACCTGACAGACATCTCAAAACCTTATTTGGTAGCCTCGTAGAACCTGTACGTGCTTGGAGTATTACTACAACTTCTTTATTGAAATCTGGCTTAAAAGGCATCATGAGGAATTATTTCATTTTCACTAACGTCCTTTTTTAAGGTCTTGCCAACGATGAAGTCCATGTATCTGGGATGTATTCCCGTTCCAGGCCTGATTATTTTCAGGTCTTCTTTTCCAATAACATCGCCACATTTTAAATTACGATTTGCTACAAGGCTTTTTCTTCCATTCCTGCGCCACTTCTTCTCAGAAGGATATATTTTCTTTATCGAGCTTCCCTGAAGAATAGGTATTAAACGAATTTGTTCAACCATCTCCTTTAGCTCTGATGGTTCTATCGATACCTCACAGTCAGGTCTTTTCGATTTTCGATCCAGGGTTATATGCTTTTCAATAACAGAGGCACCCATACTGGCAGCAAGTATTGAAGAAAAAATACCCGCAACATGGTCTGAATATCCAATGGGAACGTCAAAGGCAGAGCGGAGGGTGTTCATAACATTAAGATTGGCAAATTCAGGTGCAGGCGGATAAGATGTCGTACAGTGAAGAAGAACCAACTGATCATTTCCAGTCTTTAAAATTGTTTCTACCGCTTCTTCGACCTCTGCCAGAGTTGACATACCTGTAGATACAATTATAGGCTTACCCTTTCGTGCGATATATTCAAGGAAAGGGTGATTAGTTAAGTCATCAGAACCCGTCTTGTAAGCAGGCACACCCAACTCTTCAAGAAAGTCAACATCATCATAGTAACTGGGTGTCGAAAAAATAGCGATCCCAAGCTTTCTTGCATAATCAAATAGCTCTTTATGGTCGTCTTGAGAAATTTCAAGTTTTTTAAAGAACTCCATTTGAGACATCTTGGAGCCATCTTCAAATTCGAATTCTGCCGATGGATGGGCAATAGTTTCTGCCCTGTAAGTTTGAATCTTTACAGCATCGGCACCGGCTTCTTTTGAAACCATAATTAGTTTCTTCATCCCATTAAGGTCTTCCTGCATAGCACCAAGTTCAGCGAGTATGAGACAAGGCTCATTTAAGCCTATTATGTGTTTTCCGATAGAAATTGTTTTCACCAATAAACTCCTTGAATATTAGTCTGCTTTATATATTTTTAATATGTATTTATGTCCATTTAGTTGAAACCATGCAGGATGTTTTTCATTATCAATAATACGAAGATGATTAAAGTTTTGGATGATGCTTTTACTTATATCGAGTTCATCATGCTTTGTGGTCCTCTTTTCGTAATAAGAAGGCATTCCTATCTGTCTCGAAGGCTGCAGGTCAGGCCATTGATTTAGGAATGTCAGCACTAAATCAATAGTTTTATCTCCCTGCTTTTTTTTGATTTCTGGTAGAAGTTCTGTGCCATCAAGTTCTATATAGTCTTTTAAATAAATTCTGCCTGAATCTAGTTTTTCTTCAGCTTCAAATAATACAATAGGTATCCTGTTTTTCCCTTCTAATACTTGCCAGCTTACCGGAGACCATCCTCTTCCTTCGGGAAGATCGCTTTCATGCACAACCAAATTGTGTTTATTCTTATTTAAAACTTGTTTGGGTATAATAGAAGTGCATCCAAGCAGAAACAAAAAATCACCTTCCACTATATCATATGCATTAAAATGAAGAGATACGTCGTTTTGTGCACCAATTCTTACACTTAAACTCTCTACGTATGGGACTATCCATGAACTGGGATCATCCACCAAAATAGAAACTTTAAATCTATTTGAACTACAGCATTTCATGTCAGTCATTTTTGCATTTCATCATTAGATAGTCTAACCCTGAAAGGTGTGGAACAAAATCTTCATGCAACTGTTTATAGAAAGTCTCTTCGTAATTTTGCCAGACGACCCTTATACCGTTTCTTTGAAAAAGTTTTTCATTGAGATACCCCTTGGAACCTGTCCCTGTTAAATATTCATTGCCTCCTACTGCCTTAACCAATTCAACTAGCCTTTCAGTTGAATTTGAATTCACATTATAGCTAGAAGCAAAAACAGCGGGAGTATCTATCCCAAGTTCTTCCGCAACAAATATCAATAAATCCATATTTAAATCTATTAGAAGATCGTGTTTTTTTGCGTATATTGATTTCAATTTATCAAAATAATATTCAAAGTTCGGAGCTTTCTTATAGTTAACTTCAATAGTTTTCAAATGCTTGGCTTGCCAATCTGTGCTGTAATCTATCTCTACCTCCAATATAAGTTGATCATATTTGCCCTTTTTTTTAACAGGTACAGTTAGCCATTTTACACCATCTTTTGTTTTGATTTTATCTCTGTGGTGCCAACCTCTTCGGAGAAATTGCACGTCATCAAGAACAATATACAAATCACTTTTTTCCCAGCGATCAAAAAAGCCTCGCCATGGTAAAAAATCAGGCTGATGAATTGTAATAATCTTACCCATACTCCCTACAAAAGATATCGAACAACTTCAAAGCACTCCGCATACTCTACGCCTATCTTTTGTCCGTCATTTTGGTTCTGATTTTTGAAAAAGTCTAGCCAGCTATTCCTTACTCTTTCTAGTTCTGACTTGTGCGCTTTAATAACTTCACTTTTCTTTTCCATGAAATTAGAAATATCAGAATATACATTTCCCCTGAACATCTGATCTGTGTCATAATAATTAGGTCGATACATGAGAAATCTTTTTACATGTCGTCCGGCCATAAGGGCATTTTTGCCTACATACTGATGATCTCTGTGGAGATCGTGTATCCACGGGGAATACATGACATCTATATTTTTATCCTCAATAATTCGAGTAATCTCCTTTGTCAACTCTTCACTGAAAGGAACCATAAAGGTCTTATAATCTAAACAAATTAGTTCTGCACCAATTATTTTAGCTGCTTTCAGACCTTCTTGATAAGCGGTTTCAGAGTCCCGTATCAATTCACCATTGGGGTTACGATAAGAAGAATCAGTAATAACAAGCATCGTCACGTTGTCCCCTTTTTGTATGTGTTTGATTAAAGTTCCACTGCATCCGAGCTCAATATCATCAAAATGAGCGCCTACCGCCAATACATTCATTACATTCACTCCTTCATAAAATATTCACGAATGACTTCACAAACAATGTTGACATGATCTTCATTCATAGACGGATATAGAGGCAATGTAACTTCCCTTTTAGAAACTTCTTCCGTGAGTGGCAGCATTCCTTCTTTGTATCCATACATACGACGGTAGAAATCAAAGAGGTGTGCTGGTGGGTAGTGGATGCTGGTCTGAATGCCATTTTGTTTCATATATCCCATAAATTTAGCACGGTCTATTTCTTCTGGCAGCAGAACCGGGAGAATATGATTAGATGATACAGAAATTTCATTCCGGGAAATTACTGAAAGTCCTTGGATTCCAGATAAAGCTTGTTGGTATTTTGTTGCTAATATCAGGCGTTTTTCATTACTTTCTTGTAGTTTTTCAAGCTGCACAATGCCAATAGCAGAATGGATTTCATCGAGGCGATAGTTAAATCCAAGATCAGTAACGTCATAACTGAAGGCATGCCCTTTATGCCGGTCAAGGGTGAGGGTAGTCATACCGTGAGAGCGTAACGTTCTGATTTTTTTAGCAATACTTTCATCATTTGTAGTAATCATTCCCCCTTCTCCGGTTGTCATATTCTTGTTGGAGAAGAAGCTAAAACATCCTATGTTTCCCATAGATCCACATTTTTTCCCTTTATATTTTGCTCCAGGAGAATGTGCACAATCTTCAATAACTGGAAGGTCATGCTTTCTGGCAAGGTCTGTGATACTTTCCATATTGCAGGGTATTCCGGCATAATGCATAATCTGAATGGCTTTTGTTTTTGTCGTAATTTTTTTTTCAATATCTTCAGGTGAGATATTTAAGTTTTTTGTGCTGGTTATATCTGCAAAAACAGGTTTTCCCCTGGTGTATATAATAGAGTTCGGTGCAGCTACGAATGTCAGAGAAGGACACACAACCTCATCGCCTTCTCCAATATCAAGAGCAAGGGCAGCGAGGTGCAGTGCAGAAGTACAGGATGAAACAGCAAATGCATATTCTACACCTATATATCTGGCAAAGCGGGCTTCAAAATCTTTTGTAACGTCTCCCATTGTAAGCCAACCTGAATAAATCACATTTTGAACTGCTTCTACTTCTTTTTGGTCAAAATTAATGTCAGATAAAGGTATTTTCCACATGATATTTTCAATTCCTTAAAAACAAAAACCCATTCTTTTCAAAATCATCAATAGCCTGTATATAATCATCTGGTCTTCCTATATCAAGCCAACAGCCATTGAATGGTTTTACAGTAGCAGGTTTTCCAGCCTTTATTAAATCGAGCATGAGATTGTCAAAACCGTACGGTTTGTTGTCTGGAATGTAATCAAGTATGGTTCTGTTAGCCATATATATACCCATACTGACGTTGTAACGAATAACAGGTTTTTCCTTAAATTCGGTTAATTTTGCATTTTTGTCGAATTCTAATACTCCAAATTCACTTTTCAGTTCCCGCTTATAAGAAGAAATTGAAAAGATACTTTTTTTGTTGATGTGAAATTGATAAAAATCTGAATAATTTAAGTCCGTTAGTATGTCTCCATTCATGACCAGGAAGTCCTCTGGCAAATTGTTTATCAATTTTAGCGGTGCAATTGTGCTGAGAGGTTTGTCTTCAAAAGAATAATCAATTTTAACATTCCATTTTTCCCCTTTTCCGAAAAATGCCTGAATAATTTCAGCTTGATGATTTACAGCCATAGTAATGTGATTGAAACCGTAAAATGCAAGCTGTCGGACAACAACCTCAAGAATCGGATATTCGCCTATTGGCATTAATGGCTTTGGAAGAACAATTGTATAAGGCAATAATCTTTTTCCCTTGCCACCTGCGAGTATGACTGCTCGTTTAGACATTGTAGATATCTGCTTTATATTTTGATAAGTTTATTGGATTAATAAACCAGTTAATAGTCTTTTCAAGCCCTTCCTTAAGAGTATACTGAGGTGAAAATCCGGTATACTTTTTTAGTTTAGAATTATCACAACACAACCTCAATACTTCAGATGTTTCTGGTCTCAATCTTTCCTTGTCTGTTACTAAATGTGCGTCACTTTTCATAATCTTCTTTATCAAGTTAAAAATCTCATAAATAGAAGTTTCATTATTAGAGCCGATGTTAAATATTTCTCCAACTGCCTTATCACATTTAGATAGGGCAATTAATCCGTTACAGGTATCTTCTACGTAATTCATATCTCTTGTTGGAGATACATCACCCAGCTTAATCTCTTTTTTACCATTGGCAATCTGAGAGATGATTGTTGGTATTACTGCTCTGGCAGATTGTCGTGGTCCATAAGTATTAAAAGGTCTTGCTATGACCGTTGGCAATTTAAAAGAATAGTAAAAACTCATGGCAATAGCATCCGCCCCAATTTTACTTGCGCTATAAGGCGACTGCGGTTGTAATGGATGTTTTTCATCTATAGGAACGTATTGTGCTGTACCATAAACCTCACTTGTTGAAGTATGAATCAATCTCCTACAACCATTATTTAATGCTGCCCTGCAAATATTAAGCGTTCCTTTGATGTTTGTATCAACATAGCTATCTGGAGCGATGTATGAATAGGGTATAGCTACCAATGCTGCTAAATGGAATACCATGTTGACATTTTTCGTAATACAATTACAGAAATTGGGATCTCTTACATCTCCTGTAAAAACCTCTATGTCCTTTTGGCAGTCCATACTTTCAAGCCATCCCCAATTGTTAAATGAATTATAATAACTCAATGCCTTTACAGTTGCACCTTCTTTTACCAATGCTTCCGTCAGATGTGAACCTATAAAACCATCAGCGCCTGTTATTAGTACTGTTTTGTTTCTCATTTGCTATATTTCTATTCTTTGCAAAGAATTGCCGCATAGATTTAATTTGTTGATTAGCGTTTCCCAATCCGCAATTGCTTGTTCCGCGACATCCATAGCCCAGCATTCAGACCCATCCTGTAATGTAATCTTGTAGTCCCACGAAATTACTGATGTGGCGGCTGAAGGTTTTTGTGCACTGATTGTTTCGTTGATTGTTGCAACTATATATCGGCCTGGCATAGTAGCATCTAACCGAACTCTTTGAAGTTTTAAATGCTTGCTTCGATTTGCCAAATCTGCACAGATCATGAGAGATTCATACTCATTGACAGCATCCTCAATAGCAGAAGACACGGAAGACGGAACTCCGGGATCGTTCTTGATCCAATCTTTAAGGTGCCAGCAATTCTGAAAGAAAGACCAGAGATTATCTTCGTAGTCGGTACGAATTTGTTCTTTGTCCTGAATGCGATCAAAGAATCTTTTTACTCGGTAGAATTGTTCTTCAAATCGATAACTCATAGACACTTCCTAAACTGCTGACTCCTTTGGAACATCAGCGTAAAAAAGCCGGTAGGATTCATGCTGTTGTTAGTTTCTAGGCAATACCACTTCTGCTTTGCACAACTGCTCCCTCATCTTCTGTAACATGGAGTTTGTAAAACTGTTGATTATATCCCGGTTGCCTCGGTTATTATCAATAACCTCCCGTATTTGACATCTATCCAGACTCTCGAAGCGCCGGACAGATACCAGTTTCTCTTTCCCAACACGGTAGTCCTCGAAGGTTCTAAGGGCATCCATAATCTCATTGTAATGCTCTGGTTCTATGAGAAGCGCACTGTTCTTGTCTGACGCGTCGCTCCTTGCAGGGCTTTGATAAACATTTGCAGGTTCTGTAGAGAGGCTTCCTTCCATAGCTGTTCTACCCAGTGCTGAAGCTCCACGAGTGCTGCCCAAAGATCGTTATAGATTTTGAACTACCCCCCAAAGTACAAAGAAAATACGAACTGGCTCCTCTCCCTCTCGGAGTTAAGTTTATTCCTTATTTGCTCCAGTTCAGATGCATACTTAAGCCTGTCCTTATCAAGTATGCGGTTGGCCCATACTTTACCAAGCCATGTACTGAGAGCGACTATTATAAGTGCAGCCCCACCAACAGATCCTATCATTGCTTCCGCAATGCTAAATACATTTGAAACCATCACGTGTTTTCTTTATTTGGGCTAACGGCTGCGTTCAGATGCGGGCTGGACGTTACCTGCAACGCATTGTTAGATTTCTTGCAGCACTTCATTCCAAATATCCTCAAGTGGCTTTTCTCTTACTTGGTAAAGGAGCTTTACCATCTCCTTCATGGTTTGAGCAACCCACAGTGCTGCAGGGCGACACTTCACAATTTGGGGGAAAGCCGGTTTACTTTCAGGTAGTCCGGGATTGGCGGCCTTTAGATCAGACACAAAGCTGCTGACTGACCCTTCAAGAATACAGTGTCCAGAATCATCGATTACCTCAGTGTAGGCTCGTGGATGAATGAGTTTGTTACGCGACCGAACCAACAAACCATATGTGTTCTTCTCCCTACAGAGATTGAGTATCGATATAACTGCCGTTTTGCTCTTTGCGCTACCTGTACACAGGCGCTGAACCCCATCCCGCCATCTTTTAAGAAGATCGGTTCGAGTATTCAACAAGTCATCATTATTTTGACTAGATTCGTCAGTGAGAAATTGTGCAATAATGGCTTCAAGGCAAAGGCTAGAAAACAAGAACGAGAGAAAACAACTCTCAGAATCGATGTGATTCGGAGTTTCTCCGCTTTCTGACGTTTTCTTCAGCCAATTCACGGCCAATTTGGCGTAGTTCCACGCTGGGCGATAATTGGATTGAATTATCACAGAATCTGAAACGGTAACCATAAAAATCCAACTATTAAGTATGCAGACAATATACTATACTATCACAATATCTCTTGACTTTCACAAAAACCATCATAGATAAAAAAATTGGGGTTATATCTTTACAATTTGTCTGTGAATTCACTTTTTTGTGATTTCCCAAGTCATAAGTCCTTATAAATCAATATTCGAATTTTCACAAATTTACATTCTCGGATAACCCCTTTATTCTTGCTGTTACATTTACAAAGCAGTAGATAGTGAATAGTGAATGGTGAATGGTGAATAAAGAGTATTAGCTATTCATTATCGACTGTTTTCACACATCCCTTTAAAACCTTGAAATTCTAAACATAAAGTTTAGGTTAGCAACTTTAATACCAACATTTTTGGTAAAATGATTGCGGAGATATGAAGCAAGAAGTATTGAATTCATGATGGAGGGAAAAGGTGATTGATAATAAGCATTAAATAGTAAACAGTAGGCAGTAAGCAGGATGTGATAAGTGGTAAGTGATTAAAGATTAACAACTGAGGATTTGGATTATACTGCTATTAATTAGTAAAGGCGACCTGGCTTAATATTTAGTTCCCTCATCGTTTTGCTTCATTCAGCTTTATTCATGACAGGTTCTTAAAATGACAGACTATTTCATGGAATAATTGAAATTTTTTTATGAATAAAAGGGAAAAGTTTTCCATAAAGAAGATTATATAGGGGGGGGAAAGTGTATAAAAAATATACATTATTGATTAAAAAATAGAATAGTTAGCGTATCTGTAATAAGCTGCCAATTTTTATCAAGAACTAATACGTTTGCATAAAATTAGTATTTGCCATCCCTGACGAGAAAATACATTTACTATCACCTTGATTATAGCTACTATTTCTGACTTATTTGATAAGAATAGAAACTATAACGCCGATAAGAGAGCCAAAAGCACTTACAAGGGTAGCAATGATAAAATAAAATAGCTTGTCAATCCTCTTGTTTGTTTCATCAACCCTTGACGATAAAGTATCTTTTATATCATTAATTCTTTTGTTCGTTTCATCAATCCTTGACGATAAAGTATCCTTTACATCATCAATTCTTTTGTTCGTTTCATCAATTCTTTTGTTCGTTTCATCAATTCTTTTGTTCGTTTCATCAATTCTTTTGTTTGTCTCAAACATTCTCTGTTCAAGAAGCACAAACTTACCCTCAATGTGGATAAACATCTCTTTGACATCGCGCAATCCTGTAGTATGCTCCTCTACCTTACCCTCAAGGTATGCTACCCTTTCTTCAATTGAAGTAGCCATTTATATCCTCCATAAACTGTTCTGTAAATATGCATACTAATAATTCAATATTCTTTCTTTGACAATATCATTTAATTCCTGAGCTAAGCCCCAGCTACGCCGGAGAGAATGACAAAAGTCAGGCTGATGTATTTGAAAAAGAAAAGCACCTTACTTAAGGATGGCGAAATGGTTGTTTAAGTAGCAAATAGTTAAGAAAGGAGCTAAAGATGAAAAAGAGCTTATCACATATGGTGTAAGAAGGCAAGTATCATACCAAATGTTGGTTAGAACCGATTTCTTCGCTTCTTAACCCATCGGGGGTTAAATATTATAATTGTCTATATACCACTTAATAGTTCGCTTTAATCCCTCTTCGAGGCTTACTTTTGCTTTAAACCCAAATTCTATTTCAGCTTTTGTGATATCCAGCATTCTCCTTGGCTGACCATCAGGTTTTGATGTATCATACACAATTTTTCCTCGGAAACCTGTTAACTTGCAAATCAATTCTGCTAAATCCTGTATGGAAATCTCAAATCCTGCCCCAAGATTTACCGGAGCGGGTTTATTGTATTTTTCTGTAGCGAGAACGATGCCTTCAGCAGCATCTTCTGCATAAAGAAACTCACGTGTAGGTTTACCTGTTCCCCATATGACAAGTTTCGATGAATTGGTCGCAGATGAAGGATGCGAAGAGACGGAGACATTTTCGTCATTTTCTTTGCCCCTATTCTTCTCTTTTTTTCTGCCCATGGCTTCGACACACTTCCTTATAAGGGCTGGAATTACATGGGAGGCCTCAATATCAAAGTTGTCCCCTGGTCCATAAAGATTTACCGGTAAAAGGTAGATAGTATTGAAGTTATATTGTTGTTTGTATGCCTGTGCCTGCACCAAAAGCATCTTCTTTGCAAGGCCATAAGGAGCATTGGTTTCTTCCGGATATCCGTTCCATAAATCTTCCTCTTTGAATGGAACAGGAGTAAATTTTGGATAGGAACAAATAGTACCAACGGTTACAAATTTTTCTACTCCTACCTGTCTTCCTATCTCCATCATCTGAACACCCATCATCAGATTGTCGTAAAAAAATTTACCTGGGTTTGAGCGGTTTGCGCCTATACCACCAACCTTTGCTGCAAGGTGAATAACAATGTCTGGTTTCGCATCGGTGTAAAGTCTTTTGCAGGCATCGTTTTCAATCAGGTTGTAATCTTTACTCCTTGGCACAAATATACTTTTGCAGCCACATTCTTTGAGTTTCTGTATTACGAAAGAACCAAGAAAGCCTGCACCGCCAGTTATCAAAATTTTTTTGTTGTTTAAGAACGACATATAACTTAAAAATGTATATTTAAGTATTGGAAATTAGAACGGTTATTTCAAAATTAATGCTGCTTTATAGTAGGTCTCTTATCCATGCACCCAGGATAATCCTCTTTTTATAAGTATATTTTTATCTTCATCTGGTCTATTTATGCCAAGTTGTTTCATATCATAATTCACCATTATTTTAATAAGTTCTTTAAAGGTTATCTTTGGCGACCAATCCAAAATCCTCTTCGCCTTAGTAATATCAGCGCATAAAAAATCTACTTCTGTAGGCCTGAAATATCGAGAATCTATTTCAACAATAGCGTCTCCGGTTTTTATATCGGAGGCCAAAGATTTTATGTTTGGATCAAAAGACTTTACTATACCCTTTTGCCATGCTTCGATACCTTTCCATTCTATTTCTATTCCGGCATATGAAAAAGCAAACCCTGCAAATTCCTTCACCGAGTGGCTTTCACCCGTTCCAATCACATAATCGTTTGGAGCGTCCTGCTGGAGCATTAACCATTGACATATTACATACTCCGGCGCAAATCCCCAATCTCTCTTTGCATCCAGGTTACCCAGGTATAATTTCTTTTGTTTTCCGGCAATTATATTTGCCACAGCTCGTGTAATTTTTCGTGTTACAAAGGTTTCCCCTCTTCGCGGTGATTCGTGGTTAAATAATATCCCATTGCATGCAAACATATTATAGCCACTTCTATAATTAACCGTCATCCAGTAAGCGTAAACTTTAGCTGCGGCGTAAGGACTTCTCGGTCTAAAAAGCGTTTCCTCATTCTGGGGAGGGGGGGCATCTCCAAACATCTCGCTACTGCTTGCCTGGTAATATCGAGCCTTAATTCCGCTTCTCCTGATAGCTTCCAATAATCTTGTAGTACCAAGCCCTGTAATGTCTCCAGTAAATTCCGGCATATCAAAACTTACTCGGACATGGCTTTGAGCTCCCAGGTGGTAAATTTCATTGGGTCGAATGTTGTAAATGAGATTGGTAAGTTGTCCTGCATCAGAAAGATCCCCATAATGCAGGAAAAGTCTTGGTTGGGGCTCATGGGGGTCTTGGTACAGATGATCAATCCTATCGGTATTAAAACTACTGGAGCGACGAATAAGGCCGTGAACCTCATAACCTTTTGAGAGAAGAAATTCTGCCAAATAGGATCCATCCTGGCCTGTAATTCCTGTAATTAGAGCCTTTTTCATAATTTTTTAAGTAAATCGTTTATATTTTAAACAATTCTCTTTATTAATTTAAGTAATATTTAACGTAACGACAACAAAAAAAAATAATATTTTCCAGTATTGTCCGGATAAGTATTTGCGTAGTCATAATTTTTTGTATGTTCTTTGAA
>SOET01000062.1 GCA_021646465.1 Candidatus Kuenenia hertensis
CCGCCTATCGCCGTGTGGATGTTGATGTGGATACCGGTAAGGTAAAAGGACTTTTCTAATATATTTTGCTATTATTTTTTACAGCCGGATTTAAAGGAGTTATAATGTAGCCCAGTAAGGTAGGCACTGCCTACCGTAATGAAATACATGTAAATACATAATATTCAGTTTTATCTGGCAGGCAATGCCTTGCCCTACATGTTAAAGCTTACGAATGTCGTCATTGTCAGAATTTTTCAAGAAGCTAACGTGCTACAAAAAAAGAAGGCTGGTGGATAAATAAAGTCCACAGCCTTCTTTTTTTGATACCCATTTAACAATACCTTGACATAAGCAATTATATTCGCTTAAAATAAATGCTTGTCGTTACTTAATTATAATATTTTTTTAACATTAATCATTCTGAAAATTATGATAACGAAATTATTCGGAACATCGAACGAACGGGCATTAAAAAAGATATATCCAATTGTAAAGCAAATAAATTCCCTCGAACCAAAAATGAAGTCATTGACTGATGCTGAATTGCGTCAAAAAACTGATGAATATAAGGAAAGATTGTCAAAAGGTGAATCGATGGATGATATTTTGCCGGAAGCATTTGCAACTGCCAGGGAAGCAAGCAGGAGAATTCTTGTGGCGCCGAATGCTGATAGTCCGGAAAAAACAATGAGGCATTTTGACGTTCAGCTCATTGGTGGTATTGTGTTGCATCAGGGTAAAATTGCTGAAATGACCACGGGAGAAGGTAAGACGCTCGTTGCCACTCTGCCGGCATATCTCAACGCCTTATCGGGGAAAGGGGTGCATGTTGTAACGGTGAATGATTATCTGGCAAAGCGTGATAGGGACTGGATGTCTCCGCTATATGAATTTTTAGGTTTAAAGGCTGGCGCGATTCAATCAAATCAGTCCTATAATGAAAAAAAAGCCGCATATCTGTGCGATATAACATATGGAACAAATAATGAATTTGGTTTTGATTACCTCCGTGATAATATGAAAGTGAGATCGGAGGAACAGGTACAAATTAGCTGTGGTTTAAATTTTGCCATTGTTGACGAGGTCGATAGTATTCTTATTGATGAAGCACGCACACCGTTAATCATTTCCGGGCCTGCGGAAGAATCTACTGAGAAATATTACATGGCAGATAAAATTGCGAGGAGATTAAAGAAAGGAACGCATTTCGAGATAAAAGAAAAAGAACGTATGGCTCATCTTACAGAGGAAGGTATCGAAGAAGTTGAAAAATTTTTAAACGTTGATAGTCTTTATACCGGCACAAATATGGAGTGGCCACATTATATTGAACAAGCGCTTCGTGCCCATTATCTGTTTAAACACGATACGGATTATATTGTTAAAAATGGGGAAGTGGTTATCGTAGATGAGTTTACCGGAAGATTGATGGAGGGTCGCCAATGGAGTGATGGGTTGCATCAGGCGGTACAAGCAAAAGAACACCAACGTATTAAAGAAGAAAATCAAACGCTAGCGACTATTACTCTTCAGAATTTCTTTCGGTTATATAATAAACTTTCCGGAATGACGGGTACTGCTTCAACAGAGGCTGCTGAATTTGACAAGATCTATAAATTGGAAGTAGTCACTATTCCAACAAATAAACCTTTACAACGCAAAAATTTTGGTGACAAAGTGTATCGAACGGAAAAAGAAAAATACGATGCAATTGTTCAGGAAATTGTTGAAGTTCATAAACAGGGAAGACCGGTATTGGTTGGTACAGTATCAATTGAAAAATCGGAATTTTTAAGTGAGAAACTCCGGAGAGAAGGAATTGAACATGAGGTGTTGAATGCGAAACACCATGAGCGAGAAGCGCAAATAGTTGCAAAGGCAGGTCAACCTGGCAATGTCACAATTGCGACAAACATGGCGGGAAGAGGTACTGATATTGTTTTAGGAGAAGGTGTCGCTTCTGTAGGAGGACTACATATAATAGGTACTGAAAGGCATGAAGCCAGGCGTATTGATAATCAGCTTCGTGGGCGTGCCGGCAGACAGGGAGATCCTGGGTCTTCACGCTTTTACGTTTCTTTGCAGGATGATTTAATGCGCATTTTTGCTTCCGAACGGGTGAGTTCGCTCTTAAAAACATTTGGCATGGAAGAGGGCATGGCTATCGAGCACTCGATGGTTACAAAGTCCATCGAAAGAGCGCAAAAAAAGGTGGAAGCACATAATTTTGAAATACGAAAACACCTGCTTGAATACGATGAAGTCATGGACCAGCAGCGAAAAACAATATACGGTCTTAGACAAGATGTGCTTGAGGGAAAACACTTAAATGATTATATAAAGCAAATGATAGAAGATAGCATTGTTGAGACGGTGGACTATGCATATGAGACAAAAAGTATCGGGAATGATGAAGAAGAAAGCGATGAAAACCATTTTGACCTTGCTGCATGGTTTAAGCAAAAATTCGGTATAGAAGTTGATCTAAACGAAGTTGAGGAGAAAACCCGCCAGAATATTGAGGAGTTTCTTGTACAAAAGGCATTTGAAGCATACGAGGAAAAAGAAAATACCATTGGTAAGGATGAGATGGAGAAAATAGCACAAATCCTTTTGTTGGAAAAAATTGACACGAAGTGGAAAGATCATCTATATGCCATGGATCATTTAAGGTCTGGTATCGGATTACGGGGATATGCCCAAGTTGATCCAAGAATAGAATATAAACGAGAAGCGCTTGGTATGTTTGAGAATATGAACCTGTCCATCAAGGATGAAGTTACCGATCTTATTTTTAAACTGAGGATAGTAGACGAATCGGAGAGGAAAGAAATTTTACATCCGGAAACATATATCCATCATGAAGTTTCCGGGAAGGAAAGAATTCAGGGGCCACCCGACCCTATAAGTGCTCCCGTTCAGGAAAAAGGCACACGTCCGGAAGAACAGGTGGAAAGAAAAGTTGAACCGATAAAGGTCGGTATAAAGGTTGGGAGAAACCAACCTTGTATATGTGGCAGTGGTAAAAAATTCAAACAATGTTGCGGTAGGGCAAGATAATTTGGATATATTATTATTTTATTGATATACTGGTAAAAGCAATGTCGTATCTATATTACAAGATCCTATCCTTCTCGCATGCCTACGATTTTTGATGCTTTTTATGTAACGGCACTTGCCTTTGGTTCTCCCTATTTTCTTTCAAAGCTTTTAATAAATAAGCGATTTCGTGCTGGTTTACTGCAGCGTTTGGGTTTTAATCAGGTAAAAAACGGTAAACATCCTTGTATATGGATTCATTGTGCTTCAGTAGGAGAGGTTTTAACTGCAAAACCTCTTGTAAAATCGATAGAGAAAGAGTTTAATGGGTTCGAGATAGTACTATCTGTTAATACAGATACGGGATTTTCTGTCGCAGAGAAATATTTTGAGGGGAAGAGGATTTTTTATTTTCCGCTCGATTTAAGCTGGGTGGTTGATAAAGTATTAAATCTCATAAGACCTCAATTCATAATATTAATTGAACTGGAAATATGGCCGAATTTTATAATTGCCGCTGCTAAAAGACACGTTCCTGTTGCATTGGTAAATGCGAGGATATCCGGGAATTCTGCGAAGTGGTATCGGTTGTTTTCCCGTATGTCAAATACGTTCTTTAAGAATCTGTTAACAAAAGAAAATTTTTTCTGCGCGAGGACGCAGGCAGATGCCGCTCGCCTTAAAGAACTGGGGATATCAGAGTCTCAAATAACTATTACAGGGAACATGAAATATGATAATATTGTGACTGATATTTCTGCAAATGCAAAAGAACAGTTGTTGAGGCTGTTTGAACTTGAAGTTGATGAAAGGGTTATCGTTTGTGGCAGTACTTTTGAAGGTGAAGAGATTGTTCTTTTGAGAGTATTTAAAGACCTTTGCGCAAAGTTTAACAAGTTAAGGTTGATTATTGTTCCGCGCCACATTGAAAGGGTTTCTGATGTCACGAAGCAGATAGAGTCCATGGGGTTTAACTATGCGAAAAAATCATCACTTGATAAGGGAGAAAAGATTGCCAGTCATAGGGATAGACACAATACTATCCTTGTTGTTGATACGGTAGGAGAGTTGTTAACTATTTACAGTATTGCTTATTGTGTATTCGTAGGAAGAAGTTTGATACCCCATGGCGGTCAGAATGTGGTGGAACCTGCGGGTCTGGCAAAGCCTGTAATAGTTGGTCCGCATACGTTTAATTTTAAGGAAGAAGTTGGTCTGCTTAAAGAAGCGAATGCGATTATGATAGCGGAAGATGAATTGTCTCTGTCAAAAACGATATCATACTTATTGGAGCATCCGGAAGAATCCGGAGAAATTGGCAGAAGAGCGCAATTAACGGTAACAAAACAAATGGGGGTTGTAGATCGTAATATGAAAATATTGAAAGAACATTTTTTGAAAGAGAGGAATGTATAACTATGAGGAGTGGAAGGTATTTATTTACTTCGGAATCTGTGTCAATGGGACATCCTGACAAAATTGCCGATCAGATATCAGATGGCGTATTAGATGCTATGTTAGAACAAGACCCAATGAGCAGGGTTGCTTGTGAAACGTTGGTGACAACAGGGGTTGCTTTCGTTGCAGGTGAATTTACTACAAAGGCGAATATAAATATCCCTGATATCGTAAGGAATACGATAAAAGAAATAGGCTATTGTGATGCATCCATGGGATTTGATTATAATACCTGCGCTGTTATTACGAGCATTGGTAAACAATCTCCGGACATTTCACAGGGAGTAAGCGGTGAGGGTCTTTATAAAGAAGAAGGTGCTGGTGATCAGGGGATGATGTTCGGTTATGCCTGCAATGATACTCCGGAATTAATGCCTCTTCCAATTATGCTGGCACACAGGGCGATCATAAAACATGCTGAACTGAGGCAAAGCGGGACATTAAGTTATTTGCGTCCCGATGCTAAGTCTCAGATTACGGTTGAATATGAGGGCCATAAACCCATCAGGGTGCATACAGTTGTTATATCCACTCAACATGCTCCCGATGTAAAGTATGAAACTATTAAAGCGGATATGATTGAAAAAGTTGCGAAACAGGTTATTCCGGCTGATCTGTTAGACAACGAAACGATTTACCATATTAATCCCACCGGCCGTTTTGTGATTGGCGGTCCGCAGGGGGATTGTGGTTTGACTGGTCGGAAAATTATCGTTGATACATATGGTGGATGGGGTCGTCATGGTGGAGGTGCTTTTTCCGGGAAGGATCCTACAAAGGTTGACAGAAGTGCCTGTTATGCGGCAAGACACATTGCAAAAAATTTAGTAGCAGCAGGTTTGGCTGACAGGTGTGAGGCGCAGGTTGCATACGCAATAGGAGTAGCAAAACCACTGGCTATTCATATTACAACCGAAGGAACCGGTAAACTTCCGGACGAAAAACTTACTCAGATTTGCGAAAAAGTTTTCGACATGACGCCCAGCGGTATTATTAAGAGGTTGAACCTGAGAAGGCCTATTTATAAGCTTACCGCCCGCCACGGGCATTTTGGTCGTTCAGAAGATTCATTTACCTGGGAAAAGACTGATATGGTAGATGCTCTGCGAAAGGCGGCGGGCGTATAGATTGAATGATGGTGCCGGGAGAAACGAAACCCAACAATTTTTTCTGAGGTGAAAAAATGGGTAGAATAGTTGCAAAAGTTACTGCAAAAAATGCTTTAGATGTATCAAAGGTGCGTATATTTGATGCTTTGGTCGATACAGGAGCGACATTGCTTACTTTGCCAATGGCATGGAAGCAAGATTTCGGTAAATTTCTCACCACGGAAAAGGAAAAAGTTCAATTGGCAGACCAGCATGAAGTAGATGCTGAAATATGCGGTCCGCTTACCATTCAACTTGAAGGATTCAGGAAGATTAACACGGATGTGGCATTTGTGGATATGACACCGGTAAATGGGGCATATGAACCCTTGATTGGTTATACTGTTCTTGAACAGGCCGGAATTGCTGTGGATATGATAGGACATAGACTCGTTGCCGTGAAACACTTGGACTTAAAATAAACATCAGAAGAATTATGCAGAAAGGATTGGATGGATTGGTATTTTATAAGAAAGGTACGTGGTTGTAAAATATGGCAATAATAAAACCTTTTCGTGGGTTGAGATACAATCAGGACATTATAAAGGATTGTTCGGCAGTGGTGACCCCGCCTTATGATGTTATATCTCCCTCGGAACAAGAGCGGTATTACCAAAATCATCCGAATAACATCATTCGTTTGGATCTGGGAAAGGAATTTCTTGAAGATACAGAAGCGGACAACAGATATACCCGCGCTTCTGAATATCTTGAAGATTGGATGAAGGCAGGGATACTTAAACAAGAGGATATCCCGTCAATTTACATGTATGATCAGGAGTTCTCTTATGGAGATAAACATTATATTCGCAGGGGTTTTATTGCGTTGGTAAAGCTGGAGCCATTTGATAAGGGAACCATTTATCCTCACGAGCAGACCCTTCCTGGCCCTAAGGCAGATCGCTTAAAACTTATGCAATCATGTAAAGCGAATCTCAGTTCAATATTCGCACTTTTCCCCGATGAAGATAATGCTGCTGATAACTATTTGCATTCAATAACTCCATCAAAACCGGAAATAGATTTTGTTGATGACAGCGGGGTTACGAACAAGCTTTGGGTCATTAAGGAAAAGCAGAAAATTGATACACTCGTTGCATTAATGAAGGAAAAAGCTCTTTTTATTGCTGATGGGCATCATCGTTATGAAACATCATTGGTGTATAAAGAGCAAAGACATAAAGAAAATGGTGGACAAAACGGGGAGCTGCCTTCGGATTATGTGATGATGGTATGTGTTTCCATGAATAATCCAGGGTTGCAGATATTTCCTTTTCACCGGGCAGTACGCCTGATAAAAGATTTTAATCCCGACCGCATTCTCCATAGCCTTAAAGAGTTTTTTGCGGTTGAGCACCTGGATAATAGCAGCGGGATTGATACTATTGTCCAAAAACTCAATAGTGATGCAAAGACCCACAGTTTTGTGATGTATCTGGGTGAACGTGATAAATATTACCTGTTACGGTTAAACGATGAAAGGGTATTAGAAACAATATTTACCAATAATCATCCTGAATGGAAGCATTTAGATGCAGGCATACTTCATAGCATCGTCATAAACAGGATATTGGGAATAGATTCCGGCGAGGCAGGCTTAAAAGATTATATAAAGTATGTAAAAAATGAATCAGAAGTTGTATCGCTGGTACAATCGGGTGATTTTCAGTTAGCATTTATTTTACGGCCAACTCTGATAGAACAAGTAAGAGAAATTGCCCTGGCCCGTAAGGTAATGCCGCCAAAATCAACATATTTTTATCCTAAATTAATTACCGGTGTCGTGATAAACAAAATGAATTAAATGGAAAACTGAATACTACCTGTTATATGATTTTACGATTAACCATTGACTGTTTACCTGATATCAGGTAGAATTTCAAAATATTATATGTCTTATCTGGAGTGGCAGAGGGACTGGCCCTATGAAGCCACAGCAACCGGCCTGTTGATAGTATATCTGAACACGGTGCAGGTGCTAATTCCTGTCTCAAGTTTTGGGAAGAGATAAGATGGGAGAAACAAATAGAAGCCTCATCCTATCTTATTTTTTAGGAAAGAGGCTTTTTTTATTGCTGAAAAATACGGAGACAAAAATGGGTTATGTAAAAGGGTTAAAATGCAGGGAATGCGGAAAAGAATATCCAAAAGAACCGTTGCATGTTTGCAGTTTTTGTTTTGGGCCTTTGGAGGTCGATTATAATTATGAGGGTATTAAAAAGGTTTTAAACAGAGATGTTATTAAATCACGCGCCAATACGATGTGGCGCTATAAAGAATTGCTTCCGGTAGATGGTGAACCGACCGTTGGGAGCCAGGTGGGATTTACCCCGCTGGTAAAGGCGGATAATCTGGCGAAAATCCTGGGTGTAAAAGAACTCTATGTAAAAAATGATTCGGTAAATCATCCTACATTTTCATTTAAAGACAGAGTGGTTTCAACTGCATTAACAAAGGCAAAGGAATTTGGGTATAAGACGGTTGGGTGTGCTACCACCGGTAATCTGGGGAATTCAGTAGCAGCCCAGGCGGCTCAGGCATGTCTGGAAAGTTATATTATTATGCCTGCCGACCTTGAACAAGGGAAGATTATTGGCACTCTGATATATAATCCTAATGTGGTAAAAGTAAAAGGGAATTATGATAATGTAAACAGACTGTGTTCTGAAATTGCCGATAAATATGGATGGGCGATTGTAAATGTAAATATAAGACCTTACTATGGCGAGGGTTCGAAAACGTATGGTTATGAAATCCTTGAACAACTTGGCTGGAAAGCTCCGAAACATATTGTTGTACCCATGGCGGGTGGGTCGTTAATTACGAAAATCGGGAAGGCAATAAAAGAATTTGTAAAACTTGGTCTTATTGGGGAAGCGGATACAAAATTGCACGGCGCTCAGGCCAGTGGAAGTTCTCCGATCACTACGGCGGTTAAAGGCAAGACAGATGTTATACGGCCGGTAAAACCAAATACCATAGCGCAATCGATAGCGATCGGGAATCCGGCGGATGGTTTTTATTCGGTGAAAAGCATTAATGTTTCCGGCGGGTGGGCTGAAGATGTAACGGATGATGAACTTGTTGAGGGTATTAAATTGCTTGCGAGAACGGAAGGTATTTTTACGGAAACAGCAGGCGGCGTTACCGTGGCAGTAACAAAAAAACTGATTGAACAAGGAAAGATACCGCCTGATGAATCTATCGTTATTTCCATTACCGGAAATGGTTTAAAGACACAGGAAGCCGTTTTAGGTAAATTGGTCGAACCGAAAATTATTAATCCATCTCTTGCGGAATTTGACGCCGTTATGGAAGAAAAAATGGCGGCTGCGCGTTGATAGACAATTAATTTAGAAAAGCAGATGTCGGATTACCAATATTTTTATAATCTTATAGGCTTATAGGATTCCTGGAACACAATACTTAATTATTGACTCAGGCAATAGGGTAGGCACCGCCTACCGAATTGAAATAGATGTAAAGACATATATCCGGTGGCTATTTGGGCATTTGTTTAATCTGGCAGGCCTGCGCCGGTGCGTGACAGAACGCATACATGCCATGCCTTACCTTACATGTTGCAGCTTATGAAAGCTTAAGCATTGTACTCCCATAATTTACCCATGAGGAATCGATCTGTAGGAGAAGTTCTATGCCTTATAATGATACAAATTATGAATGGACAAAAAAGGGAGGAACTCTAAGCGATAAGACTGCTTTTAAAGAATTTGGATTGACACAAAATGATATCATGAAGGCAATTAATGAGGGAAAACTCCAAGAAATCAAATTTGACGTAAAAGCAGGATATGAATGATTTAATTTGTTGGGTTTTGCTTTAGTCAACCCACCCACGCAACTCCACGAAGCAATCTCCCGCCTTGAAACTCTTGTATGTTAAATACTCATACCTTCATTAGCAACTTTTAAGAATCTCTCCTTAAAATATAATTAATGCCCGATAATAAATGAAGTTGACACAAGAACAATATCTGATAGTATTTGCAACATAAAATATCAGAGGGTACGATATTATATTACTGCGAATGGGCAGTGTAATTAATGTTAGGCTTAAATTCCAGGGAGAAATTGAAAGCGTGAATACTGAAACGGTTGTAGTGGCAGTGTTGTCATCGCTTCTGTCGGGGCTAATTGGTGTCCTGCTGTCTTTTTTCTTCTATCAACGCCTTGAGCGGCGCAAGCTAAAGATGGACACCGCACGGAAACTGTTCGGCGGCAAGCACAACCTGGCAGGCAGGGAGTTTCAGGATGCCCTGAATGAGGTGATGGTCGTATTTTCCGATTCAAAAGAAGTGATCGCAGCAATGGAAGAGTTTTGGACAATCCTGCAGTCGCCTAAGGCAACGCTGTCCACTGAGGTTGCGAATGACAAGCTTGTTAAGCTGATGAAAGCAATATGCCGTAACATCGGGATTAAGTACAAGACGTTGCCCGATGCCTATTTCTTGCGATGTTTCTCAGTAGATGAAGGATGGGTGAAGCATCAGCGCAACCATCAAACAAAGTAAATATTATTGAATTTGATGGGTTTACTTCGTTTAACCCATCTCTCATAGCGGGTTCAGGTTTTGCAACCTGAACCCACAAGTTTATACGGATAAAGGTGCTATGTACAATAAGAGATGAGAAAAGAATACGAGCGAAAAGATTTGGGAAAAGGGATAAAAATGAATGCCGTTGGGTTTTTGTCTTTTAAAACCCAACCTAATTTATACGTTATACGGAATAAATTATGAAAATATTCCTTAGCTATCTGACAGAACATAAAAAAACCGCAGGAAAAATTCGTCTTTCCCTGATATTAAAGAGGTTCGAACCATTTTTAGCGCACGATGATATTGAACCAACAGCCGAATGGACCGTTTCAATTATCCAAAATTTAAAAGATTGTGATGTATTTATTCCAATATTGACGCAGGGATTTGAAAATTCCAAATGGACAAATCAAGAAATTGGTATGGCGTATGCCTTGGATAAATTAATCATTCCATTAAAGATAGAATCGGACCCGCCTGCATTTATATCGAGATACCAGGCATTAAAGTACGTAGACAACCATGAAGTTTTAATTGGAAAAATAATTGACATTATTGCCGAGCGGCCTCAAACGGCTGTTAAATTCAGAGATTTTATAATTCAAAGATTAGAAAAAAGCAATACCTATAGCGACACAGAAAAAATCATTGGCATTTTGACTAAATACGAAAAGTATTCTATGCCTCAAATATTAAAATTAATAGAATGTTCTATTTCAAATAGCCAAATATATGATTGCTTTAAAGCAAAGGAAGAATTACCGGCGTTTGTAACGAAGCACCTATATACAATAGATCAAAGCATAGTGGATAAATTTAAAAAGAAAATGGGAAGAAGATAAAAAAATGCAGTATAACAAGCGAGTCAAACTGACATTTTATTCTGGCGTTAAACGTGTCTGTTAATTAATACCCCATGCCACTTTACAAGTACGTTACAATGGAAAGAATTGATGTTTTAAAAAACGGGCAAATTCGTTTTACGCAACCCACAGCATTTAATGACCCGTTTGAATTATTTCCGTACTTTGAATCTATTGCACCCGAAAAAGACATTGAAGAATACATTAGAAAACATGAATGGAATGAAACGGAAATTGATCATATGTTGGAAGAATCTTGGAACAAAAAACTTAAAAAGTACCCCGGTGTTAATATTCCTTTCCCATATATAAAAAATTATATGAAATATGGTTTTGACCAATTTAAACCCTTCATTATGGAAATGTTCCGAAATTTTATGACTATGAAAACTTCTCCAATAAGAGAGTTTGCCATAAATGCTTTATTGGAATCTGTTAATAATGAAATTGGGATACTATGCTTTTCAGAAACACCAGATAATATTCTAATGTGGTCACATTATTCTGCAAATCATACTGGATTTGTCATTGAGTTTGATAAAAATCATTCTTTTTTTGATCAAAGAGAAAATGAAAATGAAATAAGAAGGCATGTAAAAAAAGTTCGTTATTCAAATAAAAGACCACAGATTACTTTATTTGACCCCAGTTTGAGCACTGAAGAGAACATTGAAAAATGGATCAAAGATTTTTTTTGGATAAAAAGCTCTGATTGGGCATACGAAAAAGAATGGAGGATGTTTCAAACTTTCAGGGATTCGGAAGGAACTGTTAAAGAAACAGTTCCGCCTATATATCTTTTTCCCATGCCAATAAATTGTGTTAAAGCTATCATTATTGGATGCAGGGTTAAAATGAAGGATATGGAAACCTTGAGGAATTTGTTAAAATCGGATTCAAAATTTTCGCACATTATAATGAAAAAAGCATCAATTGATGAGAGACAATATAAGTTGAATATTAACGAAATGACCAGTTAATATTTTGTTTTCCCTAATTCCAAGGGCTTGGCAGACCTTGGAACAGATGAGTTCTTAGTTAGTCAGTAGAAAGAATGTATGAACAGAAACAAGAGATGTTATAAATGAAACTTACCGACACTGAAAAACGCGAAATACTGAAACTTATTGAAGCGGATAAGCCGCTACCAGATAAGTACCGCTTTATGCTCTTTGACGACAAGCGTGAGGTTGAACTGGTCTGGAACGGCAAAACCAGCGAAGTGACTAATATCGTTTTGCCTTTTCAGGTGATAGAGCAGGTGGATGAACCGCGGGATTCGAAACCGATAATGGCCGTCAATAAACGCAAATCTGGAAAGGTTATTGGCGATCATTCCCGTACCACCGCAGTTGACAAATATCCTGTTCAGCGTCCGCTTTTTGACATAAGAGGCCGTCAGAAATCCGGATGGACGAACAAACTCATCTGGGGCGACAACAAGCTTATCCTTAGCAGTCTTAAAAATGGCCACATCCGCGAAGAAATAGAAAAGGAAGGTGGTATTAAACTTATCTACATTGACCCGCCATTTGATGTGGGCGCGGATTTCTCGATGGATATTGAGATCGGTGACGAGACCTTCACCAAAAACCCAATGTGTTGGAAGAAATTGCCTATCGTGATACATGGGGCAAAGGCGCCGATTCCTTTATCGCCATGATTTATGAACGCCTCGTACTGATGCGGGATTTGCTGGCAGAGGATGGGAGTATTTATGTGCATTGTGATTGGCGGGTGAATAGCTATATCCGTGCTGTTTTAAATGAATTATTTGGTGACTCTTGCATGGTATCTGAAATAATCTGGAGGCGCTCTACGAGTACAGGGAGTAGCAAGGCAATATCTAATAAATTCCCGTCAAACCATGACACTATCCTATTTTTCTCAAAAATATACGGTAAATATAAATATGAACGGCAATATATTGCGTATAGTGAAGAGTATCTCAAGAGGTTTAAATATGACGACAAAGATGGAAAAGGCTTGTATAGAATAAGCGACTTAAACACATATTCAAACACAACTCTTGAGAGGCTCCGCAAGGAAAATGTTCTTGTTGAGCCCAAGACATCAGGAGCAAACTACAGCTACAAAAGATATCTTTCCGATGCAAAAGGTATCGTCATTGACGATGTTTGGACTGACATTAACTTCGTCAATCCAATGGCATCAGAGGGTACAGGCTACGCCACCCAAAAACCCGAAGCCCTTCTCGAACGCATCGTCAAAGCCTCTTCCAACGAAAACGACATCGTAGCCGACTTTTTCTGCGGTTCCGGCACTACCTTGGCCGTAGCGGAAAAGCTGGGGCGTAAGTGGATTGGTTCAGACCTTGGCAAGTTCGCCATTCATACTACCCGCAAACGTATGATAAGCGTTCAGCGCCAGCTTAAAGAAGAGGGTAAGGACTTCCGCGCCTTTGAAATCCTTAACCTCGGCAAGTATGAGCGGGCGCTTTACATTGGCGTTTCCTCATTTTTTGAACCGCAAATGGACGTTAATAGATGCGAATCAAAACAAAAAGACATTAGCGTTAATTCGCGTTCATTAACGGTTACTGATCTTTCCCGCGAAGAAATGAGGAGTCGAATCATTGAGCAGAAGGAAAAAGACTTTATCTCCCTGATTCTCAAGGCCTACAAGGCAGAAATGGTGGACAACTTCAGGTGTTTCCACGGCAAGAAAGCAGGGCGGATTGTGGCAGTGGGGCCTGTCAATCTGCCGGTTACCCGCCTCTTTGTGGAAGAAATTATTCTTGAATGCCGTGAAAAGCGTGTGTCCCGCGCGGACATCCTTGCCTTTGAGTTTGAGATGGGGCTTTTCCCCAACATTCAGGAAGAAGCAAAGTCCAAAGGCATTGACCTTGCGCTTAAATACATTCCCCGCGAGGTCTTTGACAAACGCGCCATCGAAAAAAATCAGATTGTCTTTCATGATGTCTCGTATATTGAAGTAAAACCCCATGTGAAAAAGAACAGTATTGCGATCGAGCTGACTGATTTTTCCGTATTCTACAATCAGGACACGGTGGACAATGCCGCCGCTTCGCTCGGCAATGGCAAAAACAAGATCGTAGTGGAAGGCGGCAAAATTATTAAGGTGTCCAAAGATAAGGATGGCATCGTGGCCCGTGATGTCCTCACAAAAAAATGGACGGATTGGATTGATTACTGGAGCGTAGATTTTAATTTTGAATCCAAGCGGGAAATTGTCCGTGTCAAAAACGAAACCACCGGAGAGATGGAAGAAGTATGGACGGGTGATTTTATCTTTGAAAATGAGTGGCAATCGTTCCGTACAAAGAAAGATCGCACCTTAGAATTAAAAACATCGTTTCACGACTGCCTGCCGGGACGGTATAAAGTTGCCGTCAAGGTGGTGGACATTTTCGGGAACGACACGATGAAAATTATCGACGTCAGCGTGGGGGGGTAAATAATGGCAAAAACCAATGCGACTTTTAAACCTGTCGAATTCGCCGGGTTTGGAAAGTTTGATCTTAATTCCACAGAATTCGAGGAAATTATATATCATAGCAGGAGCTGATCATGGCAAAGATGGATGTTCAGGGGAAAGAAATTACCGTTATTACCAGGGAAGAGGATGATTATATTTCACTGACGGATATAGCTAAATACAAGAACAGCAACGCACCGGCAGATATTGTGAAAAACTGGATGCGTAGCCGAAGTACCATTGAATTCCTCGGACTTTGGGAGAAACTGAATAACCCTGCCTTTAAACTGGTCGAATTCGACCAGTTTAGGAATGATGCAGGGGCTAACTATTTTGTACTATCCCCGCAGAAATGGGTTGAAACGACAAATGCTATCGGGCTTGTCTCCAAATCCGGCAGATACGGGGGAACATACGCCCATAAGGACATCGCCTTTGAATTTGCATCGTGGATATCTTCAGAATTCAAACTTTATCTCATCAAAGAATTTCAGCGTTTAAAAGACGAGGAACGAAAGCAACTCGGCTGGGATATCCGCCGTAATCTGGCAAAAATAAATTACCGGATTCATACCGACGCCATCAGGGAAAACCTGATTCCCTCAAAACTTTCCAAACAGCAGATCAATAACATATATGCATCAGAAGCAGACGTTCTCAATATGGCGCTATTCGGGAAAACAGCGAAAGAATGGCGCGATACGAACCCCGACAAAAAAGGGAATATTCGTGATTATGCAGATATTTCCCAGCTTGTCTGTCTATCCAATCTTGAAAATCTGAACGCACATTTTATTAATGATAGTATGCACCAGGGGGAACGGCTTGCCAAACTCAACAAAATCGCCATCCAACAGATGAAGCTCCTGACAGATCACAGCGTTATTAAGAAACTCAAAGACGGAGGAACCGCTAATGAATGTTAATAAACTCAAATACGAATATTTTTTATTAGCGTCCATTCGCGTGTATTCGCGGTTAACGCGAGGAGATAATTAATGGCTATTCATCCTTCTTTCCCAACGTCACCATACGAAATACTTGATCCTGATTATCGCTGGTTTCCTGCGGATGAAACTTTGCGGGAAACAAGTTACGAAAAGCTGCTGCCGCCCCTTGTTTCCAAAATTCGCAAAGAGGTAAAGGCATGGCGCGATAATCATTATGAGGGGGCCTCGGCAACGTCTAAAGCACTGCTTTCATGGTGGTTTCACACCGAGCATATTCTCCCGGAATCAGATGGTAATATGTTTGAATTTAAATACTATTTCGCCCAACGGGAGGCCATTGAGACCGTCATTTATCTGTACGAAGTTGTCAAGGTGAAAGATAAGTACGACCTGATCCGCTACGATTCCTCCGGTGCGGTATCGACCGGCATGTTCGACGAGGAATGGCTCCGCCTTGTAATAAAAATGGCGACCGGAAGCGGAAAGACCAAGGTGATGAGTCTTATCATCACGTGGTGCTATTTCCATAAACTCTATGAAGCAGATTCAAAACTTTCCACCAATTTTCTTGTTATTGCTCCCAATATTATTGTCCTTGACCGCCTGCGCACCGACTTTGACGGCCTGAAAATATTCTGGAATGATCCTCTGTTGCCCGATAACGGCTACGAAGGGCAGAACTGGCAGGATGATTTCCAGATGACCCTGCATATTCAGGATGATGTTTCCATCATTCGTAAATCAGGCAACCTTTTTCTGACCAATATTCACCGCGTCTATGCCGGAAATGATATTGAACCGAGTTTTGAAGACGAAAATCTTGAGGATTATTTTCTCGGCAAGCGCCCGTCCGGTAAAACAACGGATTCGAAGGTTGATCTTGGCATGATTGTCCGCGAGATTGATGAGATTGTTGTTGTTAACGATGAAGCCCATCATATCCATGACCCTCGGCTTGCGTGGTTTAAATCCATTGAAGATATCCATAACCGGCTCAAACAGAAAGACCATTTTCTTTCTTTGCAAATCGATGTTACAGCAACGCCCAAACACAATAACGGCGCAATCTTCGTCCAGACCGTATGCGATTACCCGCTGGCGGAAGCAATTACCCAAAATGTGGTGAAGCATCCTGTGCTTCCTGATTTGGCAAGCAGGACAAAGCTCGCCGAAGTGAAAAGCTCCCGTTTCACGGAAAAATATGCGGATTATATTGCCCTCGGTGTTGAAGAATGGCGCAAGGCATATCATGAACATGAAAAACTCGGCAAGAAGGCGGTGCTTTTTGTCATGACTGACGACACTAAGAACTGTGACGATGTGGCTGAATATCTTGAAAGCACATACCTGGAATTTAAAGATGCAATTCTGGTTATCCATACCAACAATAATGGTGAAGTGTCTGAATCCGATTCAAAAAAGAGTAAAGAAGAACTGAAAAAACTACGCGAAGCATCCAATCAGATAGCCAGTTGGAAAAGCCCGTATAAAGTAATCGTTTCGGTTCTTATGCTCAAAGAAGGCTGGGACGTCCGCAATGTGACAACCATTGTCGGGCTTCGCGCTTATGCTGCAAAAAGCAATATCCTCCCGGAACAGACTCTTGGCAGAGGTATTCGCCGGATGTATCCGGGTGAGGATACGACCGAGTATGTCAGCGTGGTAGGTACCGAGGCGTTTATGGACTTCGTGGAATCCATACAGAGTGAAGGCGTTGAACTGGAACGTAAGCCTATGGGAAGCGGCACTGCCCCCAAAGCCCCGATCATTATTGAGGTTGATAACGAGAATGTCAAAAAAGACGTTGACAAGCTGGATATTGAAATCCCTGTACTTTCACCACGTATATACAGGGAATACAAGCGCCTCGAAGACCTCGAGCCTTCTTCCTTCGGGTGCAGGAAAATTGCTTACCGGCAGTTTTCGGAAGAAGAGAAACGGGAGATAGTGTTCAAGGATATTACCACCGGAGAGATCAACCATACGACCCTGCTTGATTCCAATGGGGTGACGGACTATCGAAGCATCATCGGATATTTTACGCAAGTTATCATGAAAGACCTGAGGCTTGTGAGCGGGTACGATGTTCTGTATAGCAAGGTGAAGGATTTTGTATCTCTGCACCTGTTCGATTCTACGGTGGATATTGACAGCCTGAACACACTTCGTAACATTTCTGAACTTTCGGCAACAAAGACCATCATTGAGACATTCAAGAGAAAAATCAATGAATTGACGGTACAGGACAAAGGAAGCGCGAAAATCCGGGACCATATCAAGCTGCGGCAAACCCGCCCGTTTGTCGTTAAGGAGCAGGGTTTTCTTGTTCCGCAGAAAAGTCTGTTTAACAAGATTATTGGAGATAGTCACCTTGAATTGCTTTTTGCTTCATTTCTCGAAAAATGTACAGATGTTATATCCTATGCAAAGAATTATCTGGCAGTACATTTCGTTATCGACTATGTGAACGCGGATGGCAGTATTTCTAATTACTACCCTGATTTTATCGTAAAGACAAGTGATAAGGACTTATTCATTGTTGAAACAAAGGGGCTTGAAGACCCTGATGTTCCCCTGAAAATGGCTCGTCTGAAAAAATGGTGTGAAGATATCAATGCTTCTCAAAAGAAAATATACTTTGATTATGTATTTGTTGATGAGGAAGATTTCAATAAATACAAACCGGATTCATTCTCAAGCCTTGTAAGCAATTTCAGGAAATATAAGAATGAGTAACAATTTAGTTTTTTGAAAAAATCCGCCTATAAGGGGTATGGTTTGTAGTGGCAAGGCGTACCTTGCCTCGTAAAATATCCGCAACGGCAAGGCACGCCTTGCCACTACAAGAAAAAATATTTTCTTCCGTCATATAACAGGCGCCACGGGGGTGGTTGTATAGTCAAACAAATCTGGTTTTCGAAGAATTAGCACACCCCTAAATCCCCTCTTGATAGGTGCCACATAGGGCCACAGGAGTTACATCTGGACTATTGACAACATGTACGTGTTACTTTTCCTCCAACACAACCTCAATCTCTTTTTCTTCCCCTTTTCCAAGTTTCAACTTTTGCTTCCATTTTTTATATCCTTTTTTACGTACGGTAATTTTATATGTGCCTTTTTCCAATTCAGTACTTTCGAAATATCCATTCTCATCCGTAAGAACCTTCTCCTTTTCATTTTTCCCTTTGCATGTTACCTTTGCAGATTCGATTGGATTATCTTCTGCATCCATAACAGCGCCATATATCGTGGCATTGCTGGAAGCCGAAAGGCTACTATTGAGTTTAGTGACAAAAACATCAGACCAATCAGAGGTATCAGTATCATACGCCCCGCTGGTCGTGGGAAAGTCACTTGAATCGGTATAACCCATCCACATACACATTGCCGCTACTATCAAGGGCTATGGCATCCCCTAAATTATCGTATGAACCGCTGAGGTAGGTAGAAGCCAGCAACGGATCAATAACAAGTTCTTTTGTCTTGTCGTAGGAGGCAACGGTGAAGCCGTAAATGAGTTTTGAGCTAAGAGTTGGGAGTTTGGAGTTCTTTGTTAAGTAATTTGTATTCTGATTCCTATCTTTTGTATTCTCTATGATGTATTCCACATCCACGTTTACCCTTTTCCCGTCTATTTCCTGATATGCCACCGGTTTGGTGAATGTTACCGGGCCAAGTTCGGTTTCTGCCACCAGTTCTCCGTTCTCATTTACCCACAACCCGCTTGCCCTCAATCCACCCCCTACCCCCGCCAGCGGGGGACAAATACCTGTCCCCCTCACGGAAGGGGATAAAGGGCATAGGTGTTAAGTTAAGGAAAGAATAAGATATAATAAGTAG
>SOET01000014.1 GCA_021646465.1 Candidatus Kuenenia hertensis
ATATTTCTCACAGACGGTAAAGGTGATGAACGTCCCTTTGTAAACAAGATACTCTTTCGACTTATCGGATACCGTGTTAATGGTAAAGAATATTGGGTCGCTACAGATCGATACGACATCACCGCTGAAGAGGTTGCGTATATTTATAAGCTTCGTTGGGATATCGAGATATTCTTTGGATGGTGGAAACGCCATCTTAAAGTCTATCACCTTATAGCAAGATCGCAATATGGGCTCATGGTACAAATACTTGCAGGGTTAATAACCTATTTATTGTTAGCGATCTACTGTCATAATAATTTCAAAGAGAAAGTTTCTATTAAACGAGTCAGGGAACTGAGAATAAAGATTAACAATGAGGCTCGAAATCTCGATTTTGGAAACTTTTCTCAACACAATTTCAAAGAACATACAAAAAAATTATGACTACGCAAATACTTAACCGGACAATACTGGGTCCCCGCTAAAAACACGCGGGAATGACATCTTTAGAGCAATAAAATGTGCGAAAACATAACCGGACAATACTTACTATTCCTGAAAATGCAATTTTGCTTTGTTATAGGCATTTTTTAAATTTTCAAGGGCTGCGTCCATGCCGACTTTGATATCTTCCCAGGATTCTGCACTTGCGGATTTAAGCTCCATTAATTTGGTTTTTGCTTCCTCTTGTTTTTCTCCTAACGATGCTATTAGCTCATTGTATTTTGCTTTTGCTTCTGTTTTTGCTTCGGAGGCTTTTTGCTGTAAAGCCTGGATCATATCTTCTGTTTCTCTTAACTTCGTTTCTAATTGTATTTGATAGTCCGTTTTTTTTTGCATCAGAAAATCTTTTGTAGTTCCCAAGGTTTCTTTTGTCTGATCCAAGACATCTTTTCCCGTTACTTTATTTTCAACACTTTCAACATTTTCAGGCGCAGGTTTTTCCTGTGAGCAGGATATTCCGAGTATTGTCATACACAATATTGTAATAATACATGCTGTCGGTTTCATTTTTCCCTCCGCCAATGATATATCAAAAGAAATTAACAACCTTATTTATTTTAGTGTGAACATCATAAGAATACAAAGCTTTTTGGTTACTTGTTTCCTTTGGGATAGTAAACTTTACCTTTGTAGGTTTGAATTATTTGCCTTCTGTTGCTGACAGCGAACATATTTACGGATCAAAATGACTTTAGATAGGGGGAAGCATATTGCAATATGTATGGTAGTCATGCAAAGGGTTTAATTGGTATTTGAAACTTTACGGATAGATTCCGATAAACAGATTAGTTGCTCAAGATTTAAGATTTCTCCCCGTACGGTTTCTCCTAATTGCATTTCTATAAGTATTTTTTTCAGTTCGTTTCTTGAAACTCCCGGCAGTCTTAATTTCTCTATACTGTTGAGCAGCGTTTTGCGTCTTGACGTAAAAATGGCAAAAATGATTTTGGTGAAGAACGGATAGTCCGTTATCTTGCCTGTGTATTTTGCCTTGTTAACAGACATTTTTACAATGGCAGAAGCTACTTCCGGCCTTGGCCAGAATACTTCCGGCGGCAATGTTTTCATGAGTTCTACTTCCGAAAACAGTTGTGTAATGACCGAGAGAATACCATATTCCCTGGAACCGGGAGCAGCAGTTAAACGTTCCGTAATTTCCTTTTGCAGCATCAATACCATGAGTCTGACCGGCAGATTGCTTTCCAAAAGGTTAATAATAGCAGGGGTGCTGATGTTATAGGGAAGATTGGAAACTACTTTAAAGGGAGGATTATTATTTTTGATAAGCCAATCGGATATCATTGCGACAACTTCGGGGTTGAGTTTGTGTTTTGATCGCAAGATGTCAGCGTTAATGATAGTGATATTTTTGTAAAGTTTAAGTATCTCTGAGGATAATTCGAAGAGTTTATTATCTATTTCCACGGTGAATACATGGCCTGACTTTTGTGCCAGAAACCGTGTGAGGCTTCCTGTGCCCGTCCCGATTTCTAAAACCACGTCATCTTTTTGTAAAGAAGCGATGGTGATAATATACGAAAGAATATTCTGGTCAATAAGGATATGTTGTCCATATTTCTTGTTGAGAACGATGCCTTTCCTGGCAAAGATTTTACGCAGGAAATCAGGTGTGTGGGGGAGAATAGTATTTTCTTCCAGGGTTGAGTCCTCTTAAATGTTTAAGAAATTCAAAGTTTTTAATGCGAAAATGGTAACACACCCCGTCAACTACGCTGCCACCCCTCTTTTTAGAGGGGAGATCAACAAGTCCCCTCTATCAAGAGGGGATTTAGGGGTGTGTATTACAAGCTGAACAGAGTGATATTATTTAAGAACTTTTTTCCCGCCTTGCGCCATCATAATCGCCATTTTAATTGCTTCTTTCATTGACTCCGGGTTTGCAATACCTTTTCCGGCAATATCGTATGCAGTGCCGTGGTCTGGTGATGTTCTGATGAACGGAATGCCTAATGTTATATTTACCCCTATTTCGAAGGCATGCAGTTTTAGAGGGATAGCTCCCTGGTCGTGATACATTGATACCACCAAATCGTACGTGCCTTTTAACGCCTTGTAAAAAACAGTGTCGGCGGAAACAGGCCCGTCGCATGTTATAACAAGATTTCTCGCCTTTTTTACCGCAGGGGCGATAATTTTTTCTTCTTCATTTCCAAAAATTCCCTCTTCACCTGCGTGGGGGTTTACGCCGCAAACTGCAATCCGTGGATTTTTTATATTAAAGTACTTTTTCAGGTAATCATTGCTTATGGTGATTGTTTCCAGGACGTTTTTCACGGTAATACTATGAGGAATTTCTTTCAGGGCAATATGAGTGGTTACAAAGGCAACTCTTAACGTTCCACCCACCATGAGCATTACAACGCGTTTTACCCTTGAAAGGTCGCACAATATTTCCGTGTGGCCGGGATAATTATGACCGGCCATGTGAATGGCCTCTTTGCTAATGGGCGCCGTAACGAGGGCATTGATTTTCCCCTGCAGGGCGAGATGAATGCCTTTTTCTATCCACAGGAATGACAACGCTCCTCCCTCTTTTGTGGGTCCTCTTTTTTTTATGAGAGCAGGGGTAAAATATTCCGTGGAGAGTAATGACAGGGGAGATGTTATATCCTCTATGGACGAATCATCTGATATTGTTTTGTAATGAAGGGGTATTTTTAAAGATTTTATAGTGCGGTCTAATACCTCCTGATTTCCAAGTATGAGATAGTTTGCCGCACGCTTTAAAGAGGCAGAAGCGAGAGCCCGTACTATTATTTCCGGCCCTATACCGCAGGGGTCTCCCATAGTGATGCCGATGAGCAATTTTGGTTTTTTATTTGGATGCAAAGTATTTGTTCTTTCTATGATTGAAGGTGCAAAAAAGGGTTTGATAAGAATTATTGAAGCGTGAAATTAAAAATAAACGCTACCTTGTGGTAAAAACAGTTATAACTATGAAAAACCCTGTTCAAACAGCTTCTCCCTGGTAATGGTACTTTTCCCCCGGGAAAAATTGTTTTCTAAGAGTTTTTTTATCCATTTTCCCATCAGATCTATTTCAATATTTATTCTGTCTCCGGCCTTTTTATATCCTAACGTGGTTGAAGCAAGTGTGTGGGGGATGAGTGCCACGGAGAAAGTGAATTCTTTTATATCAAAGTTTGTTAAACTTATGCCGTCTATTGCCACGGAACCTTTTTCAATTAACATGTCGGTAAATCTCTTTTCGGTTGAAAATGTGATGTGACATTGACCGGCAGCTTGTTTTTTTTCTTTTATCGTGCCGATGCCATCTGCATGTCCTGTTACAAAATGGCCTCCTAACCGGTCGCCAATCCTTAATGCCCTTTCAACATTCACCTTTTCCCGGCTGCGTAACGTTCCCAAAGTGGTTTTTTTTAGTGTTTCTCCTGAAACGTCAAAACTTACCACATTGCCGCTGATCGTTTTTACGGTAAGGCATACGCCATTTACGGAAATACTTTCACCGATTACAAGATCGTCGTAAAAATCTCCTAACGCTAAGAACAATTCCGCTCCATTTGGTGATGTGGAGAGTTTATTTACCATAACCAGATGTTCTATAATTCCGGTAAACATAAAATGGTTTCATTAAGAATGAAGGAAGTATGAAATACATGCCGTTTAAAAGTATAGTTTTTATTTTGTCTTTGTAATATCATTAATAAGCATTTTTCCAATGATCGTTTTGCCAGCGGTTACCTTTTCGCCGACAGTAACCATCGGTTCGAATGGGATCGTTTTAGGAACAAAGACTTCTACGCGGGAACCAAATTTTATCATGCCGAACCGTTCCCCTTGCTGCAGGATGTCGCCTATTTTGCAGGCGCACACAATACGTTTCGCAATTTTGCCTGCAATTTGTTTTATCGTAATTTTTCCCATATTTTCTGACAGAGATAACCCTACCAGATTACTTTCGTTGCTGCTGAAACATTCATCATCCCTCGCGTCCAGAAACTTGCCGGGTGTATGTTTGATAAATTCCACAGTACCATGCGCCGGTATACGATTTACATGTACGTTAACAACAGACATAAAAATACTTATTTTTATCGAATCACTTTTCAGATAATGATCTTCAAAAACAGGAACGATGTGTGTGACAACTCCATCTGCAGGTGCAATAATAAGTTCCCTGCCTTGTGGAGTATTTCGTTCAGGGTCCCGGAAAAAATTAAGCAAGAATAACAAGAAAAACAATGGAACTGGCGTAATCCATGGGAAAAGAACGATGGAAAAATACGTTCCAACGACACAGGGTATACCAAAAAGCAATAATTCCCTTACGCCATATTTTGTCAATGTGATGCGCATAGTGTATTTAAGATTATTGAAAGGCTGAGATATTTAAAGTTAACATTTTTGTAAAATTGAGAAAAGCAAGTATATTGACACAACGGAAGCATCAAACCATTGGGCAGCACAAAAGACTTTAATTTTTTTGCGCCTGATAATTTAATAAGCCTCCTGCGCGAAGAATATCAACTTCTCGTGACGATAAGGTGTGCGTTACTTTGATTTCTTTGTTTTTTGTAATGTTATGAACAACGAGCGTACCGCCAGGCTTTAATTTACTCTTAATATTTGCTAATTCCAAACTATCTCCCTCCTCCAACAGGTTATAATCATTTTCATCTTCGAAGGTTAACGGAAGTATACCAAAATTAACAAGATTTGCCCTGTGTATTCGTGCAAAAGATTTTGCAATAACAGATTTAACTCCTAAATACATGGGGGCAAGCGCCGCATGTTCCCTGCTGGAACCTTGTCCGTAATTTATTCCTCCTATCAAAAAACCACCGCCTTTTTCTTTTGCCCGTTTCGCAAAGTTTTTGTCAACTTTTTCAAACACAAATTCTGAAATGGCTGGAATATTTGATCTCAAAGGCAGTACTTTGGCGCCCGCCGGCATGATGTGATCTGTGGTAATGTTGTCGCCTACTTTCAAAAGTACTTCACCTTTCAATGTGTCAGGCATAGATTCTTTTTTCGGTAAAGGTTTAATATTGGGTCCTCTGATTATTGTTACTTGTTCCGGATTTTCAGAGGGGGGGATTATCATGCTGTCGTCTATTAAATATGTTCTTGGATCTTTAATAATAATGGGCGTCCCGTAATCTCTGGGATCGCTAATAACGCCTCTTATTGCAGTAATAACAGCTGTTTCAGGGCTCACCAGATAAACTTTTGCGTCATTGGTTCCGCTTCTTCCCTCGAAATTTCTGTTAAACGTTCTGACGGAAACACCACCGGAAGGAGGCGCCTGGCCCATTCCGATACACGGACCGCAAGCAACATCCAGTATCCGGGCTCCCGCGGCAATTATATCTGCCAATGCACCAGTTTTTGTTATCATTTCCAATACCTGTCGTGATCCTGGAGAGACGGCAAGACTGACATCCGGATGAACCTTTTTCCCTTTTAACATCGTTGCTGCCATCATTAAATCATGATACGATGAATTTGTACAACTGCCTATGCAAACCTGATGTACTTTTGTTCCCTTGATTTCACTCACTTTACAAACATTGTCGGGGCTATGTGGTTGTGCAACCATTGGCTCTAAGGCAGAAAGATCGATTTCAACCACTTCGTCGTATTGTGCGTTTGCACTTGCCTTTAAAGGCTGCCAGACTTCTTCACGTCCCTGCATCTTTAAATATTTCTTCGTTTGCGCATCACTTGGGAAGATGGAGGTAAGGGCGCCGAGTTCAGCGCCCATATTGGTAATAGTTGCACGTTCTGTTACGGTAAGTGTTTTAACCCCCTCTCCGCCATACTCAAAGATTTTTCCAACACCGCCTTTTACCGTTAATCTTCTTAATAATTCAAGAATTATGTCTTTTGCCGTAACCCATGAGGGTAGTGTCCCGGAAAGGTTTACTAAGACAATTTCAGGCATGGAGCAATAAAATGGCCCGCCAGCCATCGCAATTGCGACGTCGAGCCCGCCTGCTCCAATGGAAAGCATTCCAAGCCCGCCACATGTGGGGGTATGGCTGTCAGAACCAAGCAGCGTTCCCCCAGGCACGGCAAAACGTTCGAGATGTACCTGATGGCAAATGCCGTTTCCCGGTTTAGAAAAGTAGATGCCATATTTACGGGCAAAGCTTTGTAAAAACAAATGGTCGTCGAAGTTCTCAAATCCGGTCTGTAGCATATTATGGTCAACGTAACTGACGGAGAGTTTCGTTTTTACTTTCGGTATTCCCATAGCTTCAAATTGCAAATAAGCCATTGTGCCGGTTGCATCTTGCGTTAAAGTTTGATCAATAGAAATAGCAATCTCCGTTTTTGGTTTTAATTTGCCTGAAACCAGATGCGTACTTAAAATTTTTTGAACTATGTTTTTCCCCATGTTTCTGTCTCCCAAAAGCTGCAAACAGCGGGTAAAATAACGATAATAGTGTAGTATAGATAAAAGAGTTGCATGTAATAAAAAAAATCCCACCTTTATAAGGGTGGGATTTTTTAAAAATTTTTTCAATACATTACAATGGCCAAACGAAAATTATTAATGTCCTTCTGGTACTTTGACTAATCCATGACCTCCGAAAAGCAGCACATCTACTTCCTCAGGAATTGATATTTTGGTAAAATTATGCGATTTATTTGGTCCATGACAAGTCTGACATTTTACAAGATCGTTAGTGATCAAACCCTGACTACGCATCTTTTGCACTTTCCCAAAGATTGAATTTTCGCTTGTGTCAAGCTGAGAGTGCTCAGGCCCGCCAATGTGGCATTTTTCGCAGGCATCATATGCCTGTGCCTCTGCCTTTGAAAACTTATGGCTTTCATGGCAGGCATTACAACTGCCACCAACCCTGTCTTCATACTGCAATCCCAACCTATGGCAGTCCCTGCAACCTTCCATACTGAGTTGTCTTGTTGTAATTACATCATACGTGCTGCCAAATGCCACAGGGCGTCCTTGCAGGTGTGAACTTTCACGAAAATCAATGAATTGTTCCTGGTGACATTCTCCGCATCTGCTTGCCGATACATGGCCGTGTTTTTCTGCTATATGCCCATGATCATCACCATGGCAGCCGATACAGGTTACCCCTTTTGCAGCATGAGGGCTGCCCGTCCACTGCTTTACAACTTCAGGAGTTGCTATCTTATGGCACGCAAAACACTCTGTTTCTTTGTATTTGCCATATGGTTTAACCTTTTTTTCAGCGTAAATTTCAAAAAGGTCTCCCGGCATATGGGGATGAACTACCCCTAAATGGCAATCGGTACACAATAAATTTTCGAGCGTCCTTCCATCCTTGCTGTGTTTGTTGCTCATTGAAACAAACTGAATATGATTTTTATCTTTTGTATGGCCTTCTGCATGGCAACGCTCACAATTACCATTTATTATTTCTATACTGTCTTCGGCAACTTCAATAAGTGTTCCGTCAGAAAAAGCTTGAAAAGAATGCATCAAAGAGTCATGAGTTCCGTCACTCAGCTTTGCGTGTGCATATCCTTTCAACCCCGGACCAACGTGACATGCGTGGCAATGCTCAACGTGTTCGTTATTATGTTTAGAGGCCATGAACGATTCGTAATGAATATCCATTTCGTGACAGCTTGCACAAAACTCGTTTGTTTCCGAATAATGGTATACTTTATTTACCGTAACGAAAAAAATGACAAGAACAATTATGGTGAAGAAGCCTACCAGTTTTTTTCTTCGCTTAATAAACTCTAATAACTGCTTCAACCGCTCCATAGATACCTCCTAAATTTATGATTAATGAAATCTGCTGCTTTTCTATAAAACAACTAGCGTCTAAAATAACGATATTAATTACAGAGGAAGACCTCTTAGCTTTATCAAATCGCATCATTAATGTATTAAGTGGGGGATGATCTGCACAAAAAATCTCTGGAACCCTCGACTGTATCAATTACATCAATAGTTGATAATGTAGGAATTACGGTGCTTGTTAAAAAGGCGAGAATGTCCACCCCAACGTAACCACCTTAATACGCACAAAAATCTAAGGGATTCTACCACAAACTATTTTTATGTTCAAGTCTATTTTTAATTAGCCTAAAACTAAGATTTAATGTATTTCCGCTATATTAAATCTTAAAGTTAGTTGCTATATAAATAATTGATGTGTAACAGTTTATTATAGCAATAATGCAAATTGATAAAACTTTACTGGTTTTTGTTTGGTGATTGCTTTTCTTTAATGTAATAAATTTGGCCTGGTGACAATGATATAATCAGATGTAGTAAATAACAATAAAATTCTTTTTTAAAAATGTCGTAAAAGAATCGTGAACCTCATGATAATACATGATAATATTTGTTTTTGGAAAATCATAAAAATTCCTGTTTAGATGTTACTCCGGATAAAGGAGGTTGTGAGTGGAAAACATAGCGAATAAAATTAATTGTCCAAAATGCGGTTACAGTTTTTATGTTGAAGAAGTTCTCTCCCGGAAATACGAGGAAGCAATGAATGTGCAATTGTTAAAAGAACGGACGGTACTTGAAAGCGAATTTCAAAAAAAGCAGGAGGAACTTCGCTCCAGGGAAACTGCGCTTGAAATGCTGAAGACAGAGCAGGAAACAATTATGAGAACGAAATTGGCGGAAAAGGAAGAGGAACTTACCGGGAAACTCAAACTACAGATACAGGAAGAAAACAAAAAAAAGTTTGATTCTGTCATTAAAGAACTGGATGAACAGCGGAAAATGAACCAGTCATTAAAAGACAAGGAAATAGAACTTGTAAAATTGCAAAGACGTTTTGAAGAACGGGAAAAAGATTTTGAGCTTGAACTTGTGAAGAAAAGGGCGGAATTTGAGAGAGAACTTGAAGAGAAAATAGGAAGACGGGAACAGGAAAGACACGAATTGAAAATTGCAGAAAAGGACAAACAACTCAATGATCTCAGAAAACAGGTCGAGGAGATGAAGCGTAAAGTAGAGCAGGGGTCGATGCAGTTGCAGGGTGAAGTCCAGGAGCTTGCCATAGAAGGGATATTAACGGAACTCTTTCCGTCAGACGAAATCAAAGAAGTGCCGAAGGGGAAAAAGGGGGCTGATTCGGTACATATTGTAAAAAATTATGCGGGTGTTGAATGCGGCAAGATTATATATGAAAGCAAAAGAACCAAGACGTTTAACCGCAAATGGATTGAAAAGTTAAAGGCTGATCAACTCCATGCGTCTGCTGACATTGCCGTTCTGGTAAGCGAGGTATTACCCGATTATGAAGGAAAAGATTGTGCTCGATGAAGGTGTGTGGATATGTGATTACCATTCTTTTAAAGGGCTTGCCCTTGTCCTTCGTGAGAGCCTGATCAAAATAACCGCGGTATTGGAAACACAAAAAAATAAGGGTGATAAGATTATTATGCTTTACGATTATCTAACCGGGAATGAGTTCAAGATGCAGCTTGAGACAATTATTGAAGGGTTTACCGAGTTAAAAAACTCCATTACAAGGGAAAAGCTCGCAATGGAAAAATTATGGAAGGAAAGGGAAAAGCAGCTTGATAAGGTATTGTTAAGCACAACGCATTTTTATGGAACAATAAAGGGTATTGCGGGAAGTGCGATACCTACGGTTCCTCTTCTGGAACTCCCCCCGTCGGATAAAATGCAAAATAATTCGGAAGATAAATGAAAGAAATTATAAATAAAGAAACTGAAAAGATTCTTCATTCTGCTGTTGAACTGAGGCGCAGACTGCATGAGATACCTGAGGGTTCATTTTGTGAAGAAAAAACAGCGAATATGATTATCGCTGAATTGCATAAGATAGGTCTTCCTGTCAAAAGAAGAATTGCCCGTACCGGCATTATCACAGAGATTCACGGAAAAAGGCCCGGTAATGTTATTGCGTTAAGGGCTGATATGGATGCTATTGCAATCGATGAGCATACATCGAAACCATATGCATCTTTACATAAAGGGTTATCGCATGGATGCGGACATGACGGACACATTGTATGCGTTCTGAAGGCTGCTCAGGTATTGTTTTCTTTGAAAGAATATTTAGCGGGTACCGTAAAGATTATTTTTCAACCCGCGGAGGAAGTTGGTTCAGGTGCGATGGTCATGATAGAGGAAGGGGTGTTGGATGATCCTTCTCCTTCTGCGATTATTGCATTGCATTCATGGACGTATTTAGAGTGCGGCATTGTTGCTTCGAAACCGGGAATTATTACTGCAATAAATGACCATTTTCAGTTGAAACTGAAAGGGAAGGGAGGACATGGCGCCAGGCCCCAGGAATGCATTAATCCCATTGTATGCGCTTCCCGTATAGTACAGAGAGTGAATGATCTCATGAAAGAGGGTATGTTGCGGAAGAATGCCGATTCTCAATACGTTATAAGTATTGGCAGGATTTACGGAGGGACGCAGGCGAATGTTATACCCGATGATGCCTCTTTAGAGGGAACGATTCGTTCAAAAACCAAAGAGGGTCGTGAAAATATCATAGACATTTTTAAGAAAACCGTTCGGGACATTTGCATACAGGAAAGTGTAGAAGCGGTTATAGAGTTCCGGAAACATTGTCCTTCGGTAAACAATCATCCTGTGTTGTATGAATTGTTTGAGGAAGTTGCAGATGATCTTTTCCCGCCGGGGAAATGGCAAAGGCTTGCCGACCAAAGTATGGGGTCTGAGGATTTTGGTTTCTACACGCAGAAAATTCCTGGCCTGCTTATCCGGCTTGGAATGGGTGAGTCGTCTCCGCCGCTTCACACAAGTAGTTTTGATTTTTGTGATGATGCATTGGAAGCGGGGATCACCATTTTGACAGGTATGGCAATGAAGGCATCGGAGAATGAATTTACTATAAAGAAATGAGGCGATCATGGAGAATTTTAGACAAAATAAGTTTCCTACGCTGGGCATAGAGGAAGAATTCCATCTGATAAATGCGGAAACTGCCGATCTCTCTCCATCGGTAACTGACGTTATCAAGTGTCTGGACGGCGAAATGAAAAAGAGGGTGTGTCAGGAACTTTTAATGTGTGTAATAGAAAATCGTACCGGGGTGTTTACCACAGTGAATGATCTTGTAAAAAGCACTGAAGAAGGACGGTCCGTTCTTTCGGAATGTTGCGGAAAACTCGATTTGAACCTTGTCGCCAGCGGAAGCCATCCGTTTGCAAACTGGCGGAATTTAACGTTTGTCGAGGATGATCATTACCGTTGGGTGCGTGAAAATTACGGGTATTTCACGCAACGTCTTCTGTCCTTTGGGTTACATATACATGTTGGGGTAAAGAATGAAGAAGTGGCAATCTATGTCATGAATGAAATGTACCGGTGGATATATTCCCTGTTAGCATTTTCGGCAAATTCTCCATATTATGACGGCATAGACACGGGTTTGGCGTCTGCAAGGGCGCATCTGTTCCATTCCATGCCAAGAACAAGAGTTGCACCTCCGTTTAAGTCGTACGCCGAGTATGTATCGTATTACGAAAAACTCCATCAACTGGGTGCTGTTACGAGGACTGGGGATTTATTGTGGATAATACGTCCTCAACCATTATTCGGAACGGTCGAATTCAGAATATTTGATCTGCCGACTTCCGTTCGCCGTATTGGCGCGTTTGTGGCGTTAATACAGGCTGCTGTTGATACCTATCAGGATTCTTTTTTTGCGGGGAAACCGGCAAGCACCATTCATGTAGGATATCTCGAACAAAACTGGTGGTCTGCCGTGAGATTCGGAATGAATGCCAGCATGATAGAGCCGGCAACAGGGGAGATCATTTCTGTTCGTGATCATCTGAAAAAATTTATAGATCTGGTAACTCCCAGGGCAATAAAACTGTACTCGAAAAACCACATTGATTATGCACGTGCAATGATTGAAGATGGTAACGAGGCTGATCAGCAAAGGATTCTGTTTAAACAGCATGAGGGGGATTTACAATTGCTTGAGTTGGAAATTGCAAGGAAAACTGTGGAGTATTAACGCATGGATTACCTTCGTACCATTTATGAATAACAGTACCATCTTAGCTTCGGAGGGGTTGGGCTTACAACCCAATGTCATCAAGTTCAAACTCCTGAAGTATCTTTTTCTTCCAGCCTCCTAAGCAATAACAGTGAAATATGAAAAAAGTTAAGAGAAGGTGAATCATTTTCCAAGAGAAAGGGGAAAATTATGTCTCATGTTTTAAGCATATTAGGAGGATTTGAATCTTCGATTGGAAAACTCTTATTGGCTACTATTTTGGGTGGAATTATCGGATGGGAAAGGGAAAGACGCGGAAGACCCGCAGGGTTGCGGACACATATTTTAGTATGTGTTGGGGTAACCTTAATGATGGTGGTTTCAGAAAATATGTTTTATAAATACAAAACATTTGCCAGTGATTCTGTCATTAGGATTGATCCTGCCAGGATAGCGGCTCAGGTAGTTACGGGGATTGGGTTTTTAGGGGCAGGAACAATTATGAGATTTAAGGCATCTGTGAGGGGATTAACCACTGCTGCATCTTTATGGGTGGTTGCAGGTATCGGTTTGGCGATAGGGAGTAATTGCTATATTCCTGCTATGTTAACCACGGTGATAGTTCTTTTTTCGCTATTATTAGTGCCTTATTTTGAGAAAGATATAAGCCGGGATAGATACCAGACGTTAAAACTATGCATTGCCGGTTCTCAATCTTGTATGGAAATGATTCTGGAAATATTAAAAAGAAATTCAATGGAAATGCAAAATTATGGATTCGAGAGAGATCTTGTAAAAGATGAAATTTTATATGATATTAACGTAAAATTTAAAGATAGTGTTTCAGTATCAAAGGTTTCTGAAGATTTTATCCGATCAATTAAAGAAATAAGAAAACTTGGCTGGGAATAAGTGCTAATAAATTATCTAAATATCTATAAAATAAACATTTGACAATATATAGGCTATTTGATATATTCCCTTAAACTTGTCCGGGAAGAGCACGATTTCGTTATATCAAGAGAGCACATTGAAGGTGGTAAGATGTTCTGGTGAATCGATGTTGGAGCATTTTGTTAACGAACACAGGGTTTTATAATAGTTATAAACGTGTTAATTGTTTCGGAAAGTAATTGTATTTATTGACAGCATTTTATGGGAGAATCTGTAATGATAAAGAATCTAGTATCGCCATTTTATAAACCGGTAACAATGGCAGTATTAGTTTCTCTTAGTATATGTGGATGTTCTAAAGTGGATATGCCTGACGAAGTAATTAGTTCATACCAAAAGGCGATTCGTATTAATCCAGGGCTGGCAGAGGCTCATTATAATCTGGCGATAGCATATAATAGCCGGACAATGCTGGATGAAGCGATTTCGGAGATGGTAAAAGCAATTGAAATAGATGACAAGTACAAGGAAGCATATCTTCAGTTAGGATTGCTTTATATGGAAAAAGAAATGTGGGATAACGCTAAAGCCGCTTTTCATTCTTTACTGCAATTAGATGCAGATAGTTTTCTGGCACATGAAAAACTTGGTGATATACACAAGGTGGAGGGGGAATTTAACGAAGCTATTTCTGAATATCAAAAGGCATTGACAATTGATCCGAAAGCCATTGAAACAATATACAGCCTTGGTGTTGCCTATGAAAAGAATAATCAAACAGACGATGCGATTCAAACTTTGTTAAATGCTATTGGGATTAATTTCAATTATACAGATGCGCATTTCCTTTTGGGTAAAATATATCTTAATAAGGGGCTTCTTGATAACGCATTAGAGGCACTCAAAAAAGTCACAGAGATAAATCCCAACCATGCGTTGGCACACTATCATCTTGGTTTGACATTTTATGAAAAAGGAAATGTTGATGGCGCTGTGGCTTCTTATAAAAAGTCTATAGAAATCGATCCTAAAAATTCAGAGGTACATTATAGTCTTGGCATTGTATATTCGGATGAGAAGTTATTTGATAATGCGATTGAAGAGTTTCGCACGGTGGTAAAACTTGCTCCTGATAATGCTGATGCTCATTACAGACTTGGTACCGCTTATGCAAATAAACGAACGCTTGTTCAAGCCGTTTCTTCTATTCAAAAAGCGGCATCTGCACATTACAATATTAAAAACCCTTATTCGGATAAGAGGGCATTAGATGAAGCGATTACTTCATTACAGATGGCTATTGAAGTAAATCCATACAATCCTGAAATATATTTCGATCTTGGAAATGCATATTCACAAAACAGGAGATTGGATGCTGCTGCCAGAGCGCTTGAGGAAACGATTCGAATAGATCCAAATTTTGCAAAGGCACATTATGGTTTAGCTCTTATATACGACAGAAAAGGTATGAAGAAAGAAGCCCAGCGGGAGTATTCGGAGTATCAGAGATTAATGGATAAACTTGTAGACTAATGGTAAGATATTAAGACTAAAATATAAAAATAGCATACAAACAGGGAAAAAGAGGGTTAAAAAAACCCTCTTTTTTTATGATATTTTGAAAAGACTAATTCGATTCCACTTAGAATTGATAACGATTCTAAAGTTTTAACAAAGAGTATGAATGTTTCGTGATTGATAATCCCTTATATTCGTGTTAGATTTGTTTTATGGAGAAACTATCTGTTTTAAAGACACAAAGTGATTATTTGTCTAAATATCGTTTTTTTCCTTTTAGTGAATATTTAAAAGAAAAGTTTCCTTTCAAAGTACATAAAATAGCTCTCCATGCGGGTTTTACCTGCCCAAATAGAGATGGTCGTGTTGGTGTGGGTGGATGTACTTATTGTGCAAACGAAAGCTTTAGTCCAAACGTAAAGGAACCGTATTTATCCATAAAGGAACAAATTCAAAAGGGGAAGTCGTTTCAAAAACAAAGATACGGTGCCGAGAAGTTTATCGCCTATTTTCAGTCGTTTACCAATACCTATGCGGATGTTAATACATTAAAAGTATATTATGAAGAAGCCCTTGCAGATCAGGATGTAATTGGCCTCTCTATTGGTACCCGGCCTGATTGTATTAACGAGGAGACATTAAATCTTATTAATACCTACACGGAAAAATACCATGTATGGATTGAATATGGGCTTCAATCCATACATGATGAAACTTTAAAACGTGTTAACAGAGGCCATGAGTATAAATCATTTGTCGATGCAATCAATCTTACAAAAAAAACTTGCATCAATATATGTGTTCATGTTATTTTAGGACTCCCTTTAGAAACTTGTGATGATATGATGAAGACAGCGGATGCTGTTGCAGAAATGGGTATTCAGGGAATCAAATTACATCATTTATATGTAGCAAAGAATACTACGCTGGCGGAAGAATATTTCAGGGGAAACGTGAAAACTTTGGATGTTCATGAGTATGTGCAATTGGTCGCAGATTTTTTGGAACGTATACCACCCGATGTTACGGTACAAAGATTGGTGGGGGATACACATGGCAATTTCCTGATCTCTCCTGTTTGGAAAGCCAGTAAGGCAGGCATCACGGCAATGATAACACAGGAATTAGAAAAAAGAGGCACATGCCAGGGGGCTCATTATACTGTTTCAGCATTAACAAACAATAGTAGTCAAAAATCGGATTTAAACAAATCAAGATTCCATACCATGGAGTTTTAAAAGCGGGCGTAATTCAGTGGTAGAATACTAGCTTCCCAAGCTAGATATGTGGGTTCGATTCCCATCGCCCGCTCCATTTCTTAAAATACCATAATTATCTTACATCTTATTAATATTTGCATAATTCCTGATTAAACTAATTTCATTTGTTATGAATAACGGCTACTTATATGAACCGCCTGACAACAGAAATAATCGAAAAGAGAGAAGCATAGGAAAGAGATTATTTCGCATTATCAGTATTGTCCTTACTTTCTGGCTGGGTATTTATATCGTGAGTATTTTTATTCAGCCGCAAGAATCAAAAAATATGCAAAAGGAATCGGTTCAGTATGTGATAATTGACGTTTGTGATTCAGGCACGGCAGAAAAAATCAACGAAATTAGGTTATGGAAGGATTACAAGAATCAGTTAGAGGATGAATCGCAAAAAGTTGTGCATGGGGAAAAAGTAAAATTAATAAAAAGAGAAGATTCTTTTGTATTGATTAAAACGGGTAATGGCAAAAGAGGCTGGATAAGTGATAAGTATATTAAAGAGGTGGAATAGCAAGTACGTTGTAAAATTTAAGATATACAAAAATAAAGAACTGTGGTAATTTATATTATCATACCGCTGCAATATTTCGATACGGATAGTGCAAGATATATAAAAAAATAATTTCATGATCATTTAATAGTTCTGTATTTGTGGGGAAAATAGTGAAAAATGACTGATACTTATTCAAAGGCGCCTTTGTCAGAAGTAATTATGGGAGTAACATTGAAACAACCTGTTTTAGGGAAAGGTGGGATAATATATGAAATCATTAATGCTTTTAAAAATGATTATCCAATTATTCGATATGGAAATCCATTGGAAGATCTTGAAATGGCCGATTACGTTATAGAGCCGAAAATCGATTACAATCATACAGGGCCCGTATTATACCGGCTTAGTACTGTTGATACAAATTGGATGGTACAATTGCAATTTAATAAGATTTTTTTTAACTGGGTTAAAAAAGATGAAGAAAGAGGGAAGAATTATCCCGGATTTACTAATGTTTACGGAAAATATGCGCAGTTGGTGTCGTTTATCCAAAACAAACTGAATTCAGCATTTTCCGTTAAATTCTGCGAGTTGACATATCAGGATAGAATATTTTGGCAGGAACATATTGATGACCTTTCTGAGATAGACAAGATTATAAAAATCATATTGCCTTCAATAAAGCATGAGGGAGTAACATATTCTCCAAATAATATTTTTCGTAAATATACACTGCCGGTAAAAAAAGCAGGAGGATATGCCATAGTGTCGATTAACACAGCAACGACAAAGGAAAATAAACAGGTAATAAGTTTTCAATGCACAATGAGAGGTGCAGTAAAAGATATGTTAATAGATGATTGGTACAAGATGGCGCGTGAAATGCAAATCAAACTGTTTCAGGATTCATTTAATGAAAAGTTTTTGGAATCGTTGAAATAAGCATATTATCAAAATACTACGATGTTATTGAAAAAAATATTTTTTGCAATTCAAATTCTTTCGGTAGTACAGGCTGTTTTTCTTTCCGGAGTATTCGGTTTTGCAGATGATGAATGGCAATTGAACTATGATAGTCCCGAATTGAGTGAGGAAGAAGAGATTGAACTTGGCAAAAAAGTAGATGAATATTTAAGCCGTGAATTTTATTTCGATACAGATGCAGAACTTAATAAAAAAATAAATGATATTACACAACTAATTGTTGCTGTTTCTGAGAGAAAAACACTCCCTTATATTTGCAGTATAATTCAATCCTATTCTATTAATGCCTTTTCTTCTCCGGGTGGTCATATCTATATTACAAACGGCTTGTTGCAGTTAACAAAAACAGAAGATGAGTTGGCTTGTATTATAGGACATGAAGTCGCCCATGCATCACTAAGGCATGCATCAAAATTTCATCAGGAACTTAGGAATATTTTTTCTCAACAGGACAATGTTGATGAGTCTGCAATCGCGAAGTTGTTATTAAAAAACCATCTTAGAGAGTTTGAAAAAGAGGCGGATATAACGGGGGTACTGTATGCATATAAAGCAGGATATGATCCCAACGGATTGCCGGATTTTTTGGAAAGGCATCTTGGTGTGGTTACTTATAATGGTATGCTAGGCATTTTTGGTATGGAGTATTATGTAAAAGTTATTATGAGGATAAATAATCTGAGAGGATTTATCGCCACCTTAAAAGATGAATGGTAAAATGGCAGGCATATCATTGTCAGTAAATTTATGTAATATTCGGCTATCGAATCCAACGGTGCTGGCTTCCGGGATATTGGGGACTACTAGGGCATTGTTAAAGCGAGTGGCAGATAATGGCGCAGGCGCTGTAACGATTAAATCGGTAAGTAAAGAGCAAAGAGAGGGGCATAAAAATCCAACGGTTATTACTTACGAGGCAGGAATGTTAAATGCTGTTGGATATTCGAATCCTGGAGTAGATGCTGCACGTAGCGAATTTTATAATCTTGAAGATATTGGCGCTCCTGTAATTGCCAGCATTATCGGAACTTGTACTGATGATTTTGTTGAGGTTGCGGAAGGATTATCAGAATCCGGCTTTTCCGCTATTGAAATCCCTCTCTCCTGTCCTCATACTCCTGGTTTTGGCCTTCTTTCCGGCCAGGGAACGCCAGAAGCTACATATGAAATAATTTCTGCAGTAAGGCGAAAAACAAATTTACCGATATTTGTTAAGATATCACCGAATGTACCTGAAATTACTACCATTGCAAAAGCAGCAGAGGACGCAGGAGCGAGTGCTATTACAGCGGTAAATTCAATGGGTCCCGGAATGATAATCAATATTGAATCAAAAAAACCAGTGTTGGGGTTTAAGGTGGGAGGGGTTACGGGAGATGCGTTGCGGCCTATTGCAGTGCGTTGTGTCTATGATATTTATAAGGCGATTAAGATTCCCGTTATCGGAGTTGGTGGCATATCTACGGGAAGACATGCGATAGAGATGATAATGGCAGGGGCTGCGGCAATAGGCATCGGAACCGGTGTTTACACAAGGGGGATTGATGTTTTCAGCAAGGTATGTGCTGAAATGAAACAATGGTTAATGGAAAACGGATATAACAATATCAATGATATTGTAGGTATTGCCCATGATTGAGCAGCCACAGATGGTGAAAATATGCAATATAAAGGATGAAACTCCAAACGTAAAAACGTTTTTTTTTGAGTTTACCGGGCATTATGACCCGGGGCAATTTATTATGGTGTGGATTCCGCTCAATGATGAGAAACCATTTACTCTTTCGTATATTAACGGAAATATTGCCGGTATAACAGTCCTGAGAAGAGGTGATTTTACAAAAACCCTGCACGCAAAAAAAATTGGAGATCAGATCGGTATACGGGGACCCTATGGCAAAGGATATGGCTTATCAGAAAAGTCCGTAACTACGTGCATTGTCGGTGGTGGCATCGGAATGGCTTCTATTGCATGTTTAGCGGATAGACAGGAAAATGCAACTTTCATACAAGGGGCAAGGACGGTGACGGAATTACTTTTTCGGCATCGTTTCAAAGAGATGAAATTATGCACCGATGATGGTTCCCTTGGTTACAAAGGAACAACGGTTGATTTGTTGAGAGAATTAATAGGGAAACATAATTATCAAAAGATATATGCATGTGGTCCTGAAAAAATGTTGCACAAAATATTTGAATTATGCAGTGAACACCATATCGATTGTGAAGTGTCAGTTGAAAGATATATTAAATGTGGTTTTGGTATTTGCGGCCAATGCGACTGTAGCGGGCAGCGAATATGTATTGATGGTCCGGTATTTAATAAAGAGGATTTAAGAAATATGCCCGATTTTGGAAAAACTGCAATTACAAAATCAGGAAGCAGAGTTTCTCTATAAAAAAATAAAAGATGCGAAGTTGGTACATTCTGAAAAATGGATTATGATAAATGTTTTACTGACGATTACCAGGCTGAAAATCTTGTTTTTTAAGGAAGTATAACGAATTTTGTTGACATAAGAAAATAAATATAGTAGCTTTATACCTTAATAAATTATCGGGATAAATTTTCCCGATAACGATTTTTGACTTAAAAAGCGCCCCCATCGTCTAGAGGCCCAGGATGCCAGGTTCTCAGCCTGGAGACAGGGGTTCAAATCCCCTTGGGGGTATATTGAGAAGTGAAACAATAAAAAGGTTTTTGATTGTAAAGATCAAAAGACCTCTTTTCGATTACCTGCCCGGATATTCTTCCTCTATGTTATGTTGCAAGCCCCGAAAATCACACCGAAGAAGAGATTAATCGTGAAAAACGTATTTCCCGTTTGATTAATTTTATCTTGTTATGAATATTAATAAAAAAAGGATAATTGTTCTATTTTCAATAAATGTATTCATAATTGTCCATATACTGCTGTGGTATAAGTATGGATTTCAGAAGGTTGGAACGTTTAGTCTGAATGGTATCGTCAACCTTTTTGGTTTTGGTTTACTAAATTCCGCTGCTGTTTTTTTTATTATCATTGTTTTATTAACGGTATTTTTTGGAAGAGTTTTTTGTGGATGGGGATGCCACTTTGCTTTTTTTCAGGAACTTGCTTTAAAAGTGCTTAATAAATGTGGAATATATCCTTCCATTATCCATTCCAGAGCAAATATCATACAGTACGTATTTCTCCTGAAAACAATCACTGCCATTTTTGAATTTTGGTATATTTATGGTCTCCCTCAATTTCACATTAATATCGGTGATACACAGGTTATGACGTCAGACCTTCCCCGAAGCCCTGTTATCATTGCATTATTTATTTTATTTGACGCGTTTCTCTTTATTTATCTTATGGGATCAAGGGCATTCTGCAGATATGTGTGTCCATGGGCTCCTATGCTTGCAATATTTGAGAATATTAGTTTTTGGCGGATAAGAAAAATCAGTGAATGCACCGGCTGTATGAGCTGCACAAGAAGTTGTACAATGGGAATAGCAGTACACCAGGAGATAGCCCGACATGGTGCGGTTGTAAATGCAAATTGTATACGATGCCTTTCCTGTAAGAATGCCTGTCAAAACGGAACGTTAAGTTATAAATGGGGCGTCAATGTTTTATCTATGACTCGCAAATTCAGGTGGTTGATTCCGGAAGTGAGTAATTATAATCTCTATACTGAATTGGTTATCATTTTTTGTGGAATAATCGCAGCATTCTATACGCAAAAGTATTTTGGCAGCTTCCAAACGTTCCTGGGTGCGGCATGGGGTTTGTGTTTTGCCGTGATAATATTCAAAATACTTGAAAGGAAGAGTGTTAAAATATCAGAGCCCGTTCTGCGAAAAAGGAAACTTCTGGCTTTAAGTTTAATAATGTTGTCAACCCTTGCATGGTGCCGGGGAACGTTAGTGCCTCCTGAAACCCGCCTGTTAATGAGGGGCAACAGATTTATAGATATAATGGAATATGATAAGGCAATTCTGACCTATACAAATGCATTGAATGAATATCCGTCAAACAAACAAATTCGTTCTGCGCTTGCATTAGCTTATAAAAACAATGGTAACTATGAAAAAGCAATAATTGAGTATAAGGCGCTTATTGCGGAAGATCCTGAAAATGCAGTTTTGCGTAATAATCTTGGAACTGTTTATTATCGAAAAGGAGATTATGATGTAGCAATTGAAGAATATAAAAGGGCTATTCTGTTTGATAAAAGTCTAACAGCTGCTTATGGAAATATCGGTTTAATATTGCTGGAAAAGGGAAATGTTGAAGAGGCTGTTTATTATTTGAAAAATGTATTTACAACAGAGGAGGAAATGTATCAATATCTTTTAACTTATTATGGGTCTAAACAAGGACAGATATAGGAGGAAATTATGGCTGTTTATACGTGTGAAACGTGTGGTATGACTACAACGAGTAAAGGGCATTTATGTAAACCGGTCGAGATGAAAAAGGCGGTGGCATGTTATTATTGCGGTAGGGTTACCACCGATCCTCGTCATGTGTGTGCACCTAAACTTGTAACACTTAAATATGTGTGTGATTCCTGTGGCCGCGTTGCTTCTAAACGTGATCAACTTTGCAATCCGGTGCCGATACCGAAGGAAGAGAAAACAAGAAAAACATCTGTTACAAAAAAAGCAGTAAAACAAAAAAGTACAAAATCGATTTCAACCCCAAAAACAAAAACACAACCGAAAGCAAAAGTAAAAGCTAAACCAAAATCAAAAAAGAAGAAATAAAAAACAGAATTTTTTTGCCAAATATCAATAACTATTTTCAATAAGGGATATTTTTTGCTTGTGGTCAGAGTCTTTATGAAGATAAATATATTGCAAGGTGATTCCTTAAAACATGTTGCGAGATAAGATAAGAAGCATGCGGATTATACATGACAGGGAAAAATTGTGCAGGAAACCAGCAAATTACGATTTCCACCCCATTCTCCAGGTGGGGCGGAAATCGTACTGCTATACATTCTTAAAATGTTGGATCCTTTTGAAACGTTTAAATAACTACAGACTTTCCGATTCTTAGGAAAATGATTTTAAATACGGGATCGTTCATTTTCTGGCAACGTTTTACCGCTTCCGTGTAAATGTTTTTTTGGGTCTGGTATTTAAGCATATATGAAGGGGGGATTTTTAAGTTTATTTCGTCTGTTTTAATGGGGGTATTTGCGGCAGGCAGTGTAATCAGGTCTGTTTTATAATCTCCAATAATTGTTATGCTCTCAAGTTCGTAAATAATATCAATAATACCCCTCATTATTTGCCCATCCCAATGGAGGAGTATCGGTATTTCACGTCCTATTATTTTTGCTTTCTTCAATTCATGGTATGCTTCAGTGTCAAAGAAACCAGTGAGTATATTAATTATTTCAGTCTTTATAAAATTAATTATTGAGTGGTGGGTACCTGTATTGAGGAAATTTGCTGCTATTGAGGAAGTTATTAAATCATAAAGTTCCTGTAAAGTTCCTTGAAAATCCCATTTTTCTAAAATTTGATGGCATAAAGAACCAATTGTAGTGGCATGTATTTGTTGCATTTCCTCAAAACCATCGTGTTTGTTGTGCGTAGAGACTCCGTAGTGCATTTGTAAATTTGCTTCACATAATGTGGAAGGAGAAACAAATAACGGTTTTTCTGTTTCTGCAAGCATTGATTGTTTTCGATTATTCCAAATCCGGACAAATAAATCCCAATCAATATCCAATTCTTCACCTGCAATTTTTGAAACAAAGCGCCTTACGCCATCATATTTGAAATGTTCAAAAAATATTTCACTATTACCAAAAATAATTTTCCCGTGATGATCGGCAGAAGTGGTTGGTCCATTGTTAAGCTGGATGCCGTATGCGTCATATAAAGATTTTATAATTAATCCAATATATGATTTATTGTTATCTTTCAACGTACCAGTGAGAATTAAACGTTCTCTTGCTCTTGTCATAGCAACATATAAAACACGTTTTTCTTCTTCCCATGCACGTTCATTTATCTTATTTTCAATAATGATGCTTTGAAGATTTCTCAGTTGCTGTTCTCCTTTTCCAAGTACAATCCCTGTTGAGGATGTGCTCCAGTCAAATACGGCGGAATCCAATATCTCATTATCTTTTTTTACTTCACCATGTAAATTTCCCAGAATTACCACTGGGAATTCCAGCCCCTTTGATTTATGGATAGTGAGGACTTTTACCACATCGAGTGTCTCATCGGAAAGAGGGCTTTCTCCTTCTTCTTTTGCTTCCGCTAAGTCTTTTTTAATACTGGTTATAAAATGTTTAAGAGAGATGTCCTGGGTTTGTTCTAATTTACAGGCAATCTGATAAAATTTATAAAGGTTTGCCAATTTCTGTTCTCCCTGCCAGGAACTTGCTGTTATACCGGTAAAATGGGGATCATGAATGATTTCTGAAATGAGGCGCGAGACGGGGATTATTCTTGAACGTAAATGGAGGTTTTTTAGAAATATGTAAAAGCCGTTTATTGTTTCTTCCAGCCCGATTTTATTCGAAATTGCTTTACGATAATCAAGAAGTTCATTTGTTTTAAGGAGATATATTTCATTATCCGTTAAACCTGCAAGTGGTGAGCGTAAAATGCCAACAAGGGCAATGGTATCAAGTGGATTCTCAATAGTCCTTAAAAGATTCATAAAATCGACTATTTCCTGTGTTATATAAAAATATTTTTCCCCCTCGACGATAAACGGTATATTATGTTCTTTTAAAGATTCAACGTAAGGCCGTATCTGTGTAAATGAACGTAAAAGCAAAGCGATGTCTTTATATTTAAGTTTCGGAAGGGGGTTGTTTTCTGTCGTGTTATATATACTGCCGCCACATACATTATTTTTTATCCATTTTGCTATCCAATCGGCTTCGGCCTCTCTGGCAGTTTCCGCATTTAGTTCTTCTCCATTTCCATCAGAAACACTTATAATTTCAACTCTTTGAAAATGGTCGGACGACGCACGGCTTGCATGAATAGGTATATATTTGGGTTGTAAACCATGTTGTTCCGTAATTATTTTTTCACAAAAAAGGTCGTTTACTACGTTTACAATACCGGAATGGCTCCTGAAATTTTCCTGCAGATTGAGCGGGGTTTCATTATCGCAAATTTGTTTCACAACATGTTCGTATGCCTCAATGTCCGCTCTTCGAAAGGAGTAAATAGATTGCTTGGGATCTCCAACGATAAAGAGTTTTCCTGGTTCAAGTTTTATATTATGTACGGTATTACTGTGATGGTTTATGTTTTCAGAAAGGAAAAGGATTATATCGTATTGTATGGGATCGGTATCTTGAAATTCATCTACAAGAATTGCCTTGTATTCATTTTTGAGTTTTGTTCTGACATAATGATAAGCATTGTTTTGTAACAAATTTTTCGTAAGGGTAAGAAGCCCGTCAAATGAAACATATCCCTGAGACAGATAGATTTGTTGAAAAGTTTTGGCGAAAGGTAAGATAAGATGTAATAAAATCCTAATAAAAGACTCATCAACTCTTTGCAATTTTCGTAAAAGGATACGACATTTTTTAACAATGTTCTGAGCAATTGGTAAATCTTCTTCATCCCAACCCGTTTTTGCCTTAGAGATTGCTTTTTCAAAGTCGTAGGTTATATTGTTTATGTAAATAATGCCATGGGACTTTAATATTTTAAAGATATCGGAAAGTTCTTGCAGTTGTAATAAGAGTTTGTTATTTGATTTATTGCATTTTGGGATAATGGTATTGATGCTATCGTAATAGGGCGTTATTAATAAATGAATAAATGAGGATGAGTTGTCTGCTTCCTGTGTCAGCGTATCTAAAGGAATAGTAAAATCGGATAAATGTTTTGTAAGTGATTTAATTGAAGCAAGTTCTGTTCTTGCTAATACATTTTTCCATGTGTTCGAATTATTTGAGGTAAGCGACAATTCTCTATCCAGCCATTTAGCCCATTCCTTTTCAAAAAGATCTTCAAATACGGAACCTTCATCAACGGCAAAACCAGGAGTTACCCCTGATTCTATAGGAAACATGCGTAAGACATATGCAGCAAAACTATGAATCGTGCATACCATTGCCTTGTCCATATCTTCCAGAGATTGTAATGCCCGTCGTTCAATTTCGGTATAAGTCGTATGATACAATGTTTGCAAGTCATTAATAAATGCATCAACATTTTCTTTCTCCTCTTGATTACAGGCGCCATTCATAGCTGCCGCTATTTTTTCCAGGTCCTCCATGAGGCGGATTTTCATTTCACTGGCTGCTTTTTCTGTAAATGTTAATGCGACAATTTTCCGAATAGGGCTTTCCTCAGCCTGGAGGCTTTTATGTGCCAATAGAAGGTGTAATATTCTTCGCACTAAAATGGTAGTTTTGCCTGTTCCCGCACCAGCGGTAAGTACGATGTTTTTATACTGTTCTGATACTGCTAACTCCCGTGTTTTAATGTCAATAGGTTCATGCATTATCTGATTTGCCTAAAAGAATTATGAAACAATATTAAGTAGATTGGATTTCTTAAAATGGTATAATAGTTAATTAAATGTTTAGAAATTTCAATCTTGCAGAGAAGGTGCATTCCCGATTTTTTGTAAAAGTATATTAATTTGTAACTATTCAGCGTAATTTATCAAACTACCTGGGGTGCAAAGCGCAACTCGTTCCCAAACTCCAGTTTGGGAACGCAACTGCAATGGAAACTCTGTTTCCCGTGAGGGTTTTGATTTAACAAATTATTTAAATTACAAACTATTTGAATCCGATAATTTTATTTCCTATCTGTCAATATACAGGCGAGAAACCGGAGTTTCTCGAACAAATGCATTCCCAAACTGGAGTTTGGGAACGAGCCGTGTAACATTTACGCTGAATAGTTACATTAATTTAAGGTTTGGTCAGGCAAAACAGATTTATCAATCCAGTCCTCCCCCTATCCCCCTCCGGAGGGGGACAAAGGGGGAGGACTGGATGAATGTGGGTCTGCTTCGTCCATTCGGCAAAGTTTACGCTGAGCATACGAAGCCCTCAGGACAGGCTTTAACCCATCCTAAATATTAAGCTTTTTACAAAAAATCGGGAATGCACCCGTGTAGAGATACATTGCAATGCGTCTCTACATGACTCGTAGAGAAAGCGAAGCGCATTGCCACTACATGTAAAGAATTTAAACCGTCTAAAAGTAAAACACCATTAACTATCAATCGTTTCCTGGCATTATTTCATTATAAAATATAACCTGATACCGAGGAAAGAGTGTATTTGAGTATTTTAAATAATATTTTTTTCCTGATCTTGAAGATTGTTGGCATTATTTTGTTGAAGTTAATCTTTCGAATAGAATCGGTAAACAGGGATTATATACCTCGTACCGGCCCGCTTATTGTTGCGGCAAATCATTTCAGTTATTTGGACCCAATTGTGCTTCAGACAATATTTCCGAGGCGTATTTCATTTTTAATGACCGAGATATATTATGAAGGGAAGTTAAACTGGCTTTTCAAGTTGTTACATTGTATTTGTGTGCGACAAAATGGACCAAATACTGCTTCTATAAGAGATGGGTTAAAGGTGCTTAAAAAAAATGGTGTTTTGGGGATTTTCCCGGAAGGAGGCGTAAGTAAAGAAGGAATATTACAAGCAGGAAATCCAGGTATAGGTTTTTTCGTACTCAAAAGTGATGCCAGGGTTGTGCCTGCATTTATAATGGGTACTCATGAGGCATTGCCAAAAGGAGCAAAAATTCCCAAAATAACAAAAATTAAAATAAACTTTGGATTGCCAATTGATTTTAAGAATGTGGGCATTGGTAAAAATGACAGAGAAAAAATTGTTCAGATTACCAATAAAATTATGAAAGAAATTAAAAAGTTGTCGCTGTAGTAAATTATTTGCATAAAAACATCTAAAAGAAAAAGGGGTATTTCATTTTAAATGAAATACCCCTTTATTTAATGTTAAGGAATTTCAAACTGTAGAGGCAATTCATGAATTGCCTCTACATATATACGTATAAGGTAAGTAATTATTCCTTAACTTTTACCTTTATCTTTTCCTTCTTGCCATTGGCTTTTACAGTAATCTTGGCTTTACCTTTCGCATTAGCAGTAACGGTAAAAGATGCCTGGCCTTCTTCATCCGAAGTTAATTTGTCCTGTGAAAGAGAAACACGCCGTTTTCCGCTCTTATTAAGTTTAATCGTAATACTTTCCCCTTCAACCAGACAATCATCTTCTCCGGTTAATGTTATTGTCACTTCTTCGCTATCTCCGACTGTGAGTTTATTCAACTTTCTGGGGTCTGCCTCAATGTCTTCTGTTTCACAATCTTCAGTTCCGCCGCCAGCAGTGCCGCCCAGATTTAAATCAATTGTTTTTGGAGATGTGCTGTTCCTTGTGGTACCATCGCCCAATTGACCTTCATCATTTAATCCCCAAACATATACTTTGCCATTTGAATCAACAGCAAGGCTGTGATATTCGCCTGCGGCAACGTATACGATATCCTTCAATCCGGAAACGTCAAGTGGCTCAGAACTGCTTCTTCTGGAACCGTCTCCCAGTTGTCCTTCATCGTTTAATCCCCATGACTTAACTTTACCATTTCGTATGGCAAGGCTATGGTCACTTCCACATGCAATGGCGGAAATCTTTGTGAGGTTTGTGACTTCTACTGGGGTAGTACTGTTGGCGTTGGTACCATCACCTAACTGACCTTCGTCATTAAGCCCCCATGCCCACACCTTTCCGTCAATATCAAGCGCAAGACTGAATGAAGTGCCTCCACAAACAGCATCAATATTAGTCAAATTTTGAATCTGTACAGGGTTTACAACTGGAATACCAGCGCTCTTTTCTCCATTGCCAATCTGTCCTTCATCATTAATTCCCCAGGCGTAAACGAACCCGTCTTCAGTTACCGCCAGACTATGAGCTTCTCCTGCTGAGATTCCCTTTATGGCTGGCAAACCAATTATTTTGGTAGGAGTGCTGCTTCCTTCATCTGTTCCGTTTCCAAGCTGTCCATCACTATTAGCGCCCCATGTATAAACTGAACCGTCTGATGCCAATGCCATGCAGTGTTCACCACCTGCGGAAATGGCAATTATATCAGTAAGATTTTGTATCTGAAGTGGTACATTACTGTTGTCGGCTTCTGTTGCACCGCCGAGTTGTCCGTCTCCATTATAACCCCACGCCCAGACACGACCGTTTGAGTCGAGCGCCATACTATGATCACCACCGCAATCCACGGCAGTTATAATGGTAAGTTCATTCATTTGAACAGCAACTGGTATTGTTTGACTATCATTTGTACCATCTCCCAACTGTCCGTCTTCGTTATATCCCCATGCCCATAATTTGCCATCGGAATCTAATGCAATAGTATGAGTCCACCCACCTGATATTTGCGGATTTACGATGCCGGGTGTCGGTTCTGGTTGTGGTCTTGTTCCCGTTGGCTGTGGCCGTGGAGTAAATCCTGGGAAAGGAGGAGGAGTGCCCGTTGGCTGTGGCTGTGGAGAAAAACCTGGCTGAGGCTGAGTGCCCGTTGGCTGTGGCCGTGGAGAAAAACCCGGCTGAGGCTGAGTGCCCGTTGGCTGTGGCTGTGGAGAAAAACCTGGCTGAGGCTGAGTGCCCGTTGGCTGTGGTCGTGGAGAAAAACCTGGTTGAGGCTGCGTGCCTGTTGGTTGTGGTCGTGGTGTTGCTCCTGGTGGGATTTGGCCATAAGCGAGCTGATCACTTACGTAAAAAAATGTCATTGTAAAAAGTAAAACAGATACTAATGGTAAACCCAAAAACCGCTTTTTAATCATTAAATACCCCTTTCTTTTATGATAAACCGGAAACAAAATAAAATATCCATATAATCAGTGGTTAATACTTTCTTTCTCCTTTCTTCTAATAAAACCCCGATATGTTGTTATGCATAGAAAACTTTATTATTTATGAAATCAGAAGCAATGACGCACATCATATAAAATTCGCGCTAACTTATCAAATAAAAGGACTTATGTCAAGTAATTTACCAATGCTGCCGTTTTTTTTACTATTTAAAATCAGGCATAACTATTTTACCGTACGATTGTACAATGAAATGTGATAAATATCACTTTTTTGAATATATACTCAACAGGTTCACAATTTGTGATTTATGGGCAAAATCGTACAAATTCAACACGAACAAACAGAGTTTGTTCGTGCCACCCTATTATCAATTTTAAATGCACATTTTATGAGCATCATGAGTATAATTTTTCTTATAAACAAACTGCTTACCCGGGAATTACATGTTCTTTTTTACCTACAATTAATGATGAATTTGATTGCAGGTCGGTTCGTGTGATTCTATGAAAACCGGTGGTGTCAAGCCATGAACGATACTCAGTTTCACTATAGGATGCACCTTCCTGCGTGCCGATGAGCATGTTAAGGCTGAAAAGTGCGGCAAATTGTGGATGTGTTTTTGTTTCATCAAGAACAAATTCATGAATGATTAATGTCCCCTCATTTTGTAGTGCCTTCCAACATTTTTTGAGTATTTTAATATTGTTTTCTGGATTGTATATATGTAAGAGATTGGAAACAAGAATCGTATCATAACAATTGCTGCCAAAATCATCTTCCAGACAGTTTCCGATTTGCACCTTTATCCTTTCCTGCAACCCTGAGGACTGAATAAACCCATGCGTTAATTTTGTTACGTGTTCCAGGTCAAAAATGACAGTATGCAATTCAGGGTATTTTTTTACAAATTCGATTGAATAAGTGCCGGGGCCTCCGGCAAGATCAAGCATGTTTCTGGGATTTTCTAAACATATTGCCGTACATATATCTTGTGCTTTTACCGACGCAATATTGTGCATTGCGGTAATAAAGTCTTTTAAGTCGTGCGGGTCTACATCTTCCGGTAAATCTTTTAATACTACCGCCTCTCCTGTTTTTACCGTGTGGGACAGCATCTCCCAGTTTTCAGCGATGTTGTGAAAATGGTGAATGGCGTCTCCCAGGTAAAATGGTTTTCCTTTGGTGAGATAGTTGTTCGATATTTCAGAATTTTGATAATACTTTTCCTGTTTAGTAAGTAAGTCGAGTGAAACAAGTGCGTTGAGGATCTTTTCTGTTGCTTGTTCATTTGCATGAATAGTCCGCGCAAGTTCTTGTGCAGTTAAACATTTATTATCAAGGGTTGTAAAAATGTCTAATTCTATTGCGGTAAATATTACTTGTGATTTCCAGTAGGCAGAAGTGAGTTGAATCAGATATTCGTATTGTAAATAATTTATTCCATTCATCAGATGTCCTCGCAGTAAATGCAGTATGTGTTTTTTGTGAATTTATGTCTTTTTCGTTTCATGTAAGGAATGTGTATTTAATAGTAATAATTTGACATTGTTTATTATTTCCGTGTGAGTGGAGTGCAAACAGTCACTATTGGGAACAATGGAGGTATTTTCAAATTCACGCAGGATATCATCAACCGCATTGATCAAAGTGCTATTTAATTCTTTCAATATCGGAGAATGTAAATAGAGATCCGGCAACATTGTATCGCATTCAACAATTTGAGGCAGAAGGGATAAAATATCTTTGCATATATTAGTAATAATTGTTGAAAAAGCATTCGCAAATGCATCATTTATTGTATACACGACTTCATACGGTGAAAATGAGTTATCCGCCTGTAACTGTGAATGCATTACTGATCGATATTCCGGTGTTCCCTGGAAAATTGTTTGCCTGTGATGGAGTAAATGGGCAGTGACTGCCGGAGAAGTCATAATGCCTGTTTCCTTCAAAAATTCAAAATTATTGCGTATGCTTTGCAGTGTAGAGTGTGGTTCAAACATAATAAAACCAAATGTCGGCTCTATTCCGTAGTTTCTTAACAAATGAATGGCCTTTTTATTTTCCTCAGAAGTTGTGTGTTTTTTAAATCGTTTTAACGAATTGTTATCACCACTTTCCAGTCCAAGAAATACGTTGGTAAGCCCTGCCATTACCAGTTTTGCTATCGTTTTTTCTTCAATATCGTTGACACGGCACTCAAAGCCGAAGCGGATATTTAAATCGTTTGCAAGAATAAGGTCTGCGAATGTAGTTGCACGTTCCATTCCATGCTTTCCGGGCCCAAAGAAGTTAGCGTCTGAAAAATAAAAATTATTCAATGAGAATTTTTTGTTTAGTGTATATATTTCTTCAAAGATGCTGTTAGCGCTCCTGCCGCGCCAGGTATTTGCCTGTCCGTAAAAAGGATTAAGATAGCAGAACGTACAATGGCCGTAGCAACCGCGGCTTCCAAGTATATAGGTGGCAATGTCTTTCTGCCGGTATACATCGATATCATATCGTTCCGGAAAGGGGAGTGTGTCAAGGTTCTGAATGGGCGAGCGCGGGCAAAAAACAATGTTGCCGTTTTCTTCCCGAAATGCTAACCCGGTAATATTCTTTGATAATAAAGGAGTATTTTCGGCCAGTACAGATTTTGCCAGTTCAGTTACGGTAAATTCAGGTTCTCCTACGGTAACAGAGTCTATAAAGTGGTATTTCGGGAGGAGTTCTTTGTAGGCAAATGTCGGATAATATCCATAAAGATTGATGTGGGTACAGTGATTGTTTAATTTTAAAAATGAAAGCATATCAAAGATGTTTTTTGTATCGTTCCACAAATAAACAACATGGACACAGAGAAGGGAGTAATTCTTCTTTGAAATGTTTGCTATTGTTTGTTCAAATGACCAGTTGTGAAGATGCGCGTTAATAATATCCGCATTTATGGTATGCTTTTTTAGTACGGCTGCTATATAGCCTGTAAAAAGACAGGAGCTTAACGGTGCGTTTACAACGTCTTCAAATCGCTCTTTATTTTTTGGCCGGGGTGGTTCGAGGAGAATTACGGACAACGTACCGTCCTTTTACGATAAAAAAATAACAATAGCATTATCAAAATGCCCCAGGCGTTGCACTTTTTTTGCGGCTCTTTTCAAGATCATCCTTATAATACTCCATTACTCCTTTCAGTGAACACAAATTACCGCACATCGTGCACGTATCATCGTCCATTGGCGGACGGTTGTTTCGGATTTCCTGCGCTCGTTCCTTCGTGATAGCGGTTTCGTATTGCGTAGTCCAGTCAAGATCCCTGCGGGCAATGCCCATTTTAAGATCTAAATTTTTCGCCTTGTCTTTAAGCTTTATCATATCGCCTACATGGGCAGCTATACGGGCAGCCATAACTCCCTCTCTGACATCATCAGGGTTGGGGAGCGCCAGATGTTCCGGCGGGGTTACATAACAGATGAAATCCGCACCATAACGTGAGGATAAGGCCGCGCCAATCGCAGAAGAAATATGATCATAACCAGGGGCAACATCGGTGGTAATCGGTCCTAACATGTAAAATGGTGCATTATTGCTTAATCGTTTTTGTATGATTACGTTTGCTTCAATTTCGTCAATGGGGATGTGTCCAGGCCCTTCAACGATAATCTGAACCCCTTTTCCCTGAGCATATTCTGCAATTTCAGAATTAATAATAAGTTCCTGTATTTGCGCGCGATCGGTACTGTCATGAACGGCCCCGGCCCGCAACCCGTTTCCAAGGCTAAGAATAACATCGTGCTTTTTCATAATGGCAATAAGACGGTCGATTTGTTCATAAAGGGGATTTTCTTTTTTGTTGTGATTCATCCATGCAGTAAGAAAAGAACCGCCGCGGCTCACCAAACCGCCATATCGGTAACCTTGTTTCTTTAACCGTTCCAGGGTAATCAGATTAATACCGCAGTGGATTGCCATGAAACCAATACCCTCTTCAGCCTGTTGTTCAATTACATCAAAGAGATGATCAGCGTCCATATTTACGACAGATCCCGTTTTTTGTGTTGTTTCAATTGCAGCCTGGTATAAAGGGACGGTACCGACGGTGAGGGATATTGAATCAAGAACGCGTTTTCGTATTGTGGTTAAATCTCCTCCTGTTGAGAGTTCCATCAAAGTATCAGCGCCATATTTTTCTGCTGTTTGCGCCTTTTTTACTTCCATATCAATATCAATAATATCGGGAGAGGTGCCGATGCTAGCATTTACCTTCGTTTTTAATCCTTTGCCGATTCCAACAACGCGCGACTTCCGGTTTGGATTTCCATAGATAACAATATGTCCCTTGGCAATTCCGTCACGAATAAATTCCGGAGAAACGTCATCATAAGCGGCTGCTTCTTTCATAGCGTCAGTAATAATGCCATCGCGTGCCAGTTCTAATTGGGTTTTCATTTATTTTTTACTCCATAGTAAACTAATATTTTATTTCTTCAAAATTCATCAAATCCATCATGTCATCTCTTATTGCCATTGCAAATATGTTTTTCTTTGTGAGGTATGCGATTACATCGTCAGGTAAATAAAGGGATGCAAAAACGGGAATGATTTTTTTGTCCTTATATTCGGGAAAGTACTCATACATCTCCTTTAAAGTTGCGGCAAAATCATCTATATACTGTATTCTGGGAGTGGATTTTACCTCTACAAGAATAACTTTATCATCATATACAGCGATTACGTCAAACTCCCTTCGTTTACTCTTAATTTTTGGTTTTCTTTTAAACCTTCTTACCATGAAATCTTCTTCGCTGCCTTCTTCGCATCCGAAATACCGTTGGGCTACTTCCCTGACGTTTGGCGCTACAAAATCCTCCGCCAGCGTTCCCATTTTGTTGGTGATTTCTCCCCATTGCTTAAACGCCTTTGCCCTGTCTCTCCTCATCTCATCTTTGAATTCCTTCATTTCGTTTTTGGAGCTATCTCTGTCCTGCTGCATTTCCTCTCTAAAACCCCGCATCTCATTTTTAAAGTTTTCCCTGTCCTGCTGCATCTCCTGCCTGAATTCCTTCGTTTCGCTCCTGGAAAATTCCCTGTCTCGTTGCATCTCGTTTTTAAAGTTTTCCCTGTCCTGCTGCATCGCTTCTCTGAATTCCCGCATCTCATTTTTAAAGTTTTCCCTGTCCTGTTGCATCTCCTGCCTGAATTCCTTCGTTTCGCTCCTGGAAAATTCCCTGTCTCGTTGCATCTCGTTTTTAAAGCTTTCCCTGTCCAGTTGCATCGCTTCTCTGAATTCCCGCATCTCATTTTTAAAGTTTTCCCTGTCCCGTTGCATTTCTTCCTTAAACGCACGGATTTCCTTCTCCGTCTGCAATTGGGCATTGCCAACGTTCTTAATGAATTCTGCAAGTATTTGTTCCAGGTTATCAACCCTTTCCCCTACGGGCGGCATGATAATTTCTCCACAAAAAAGCTGCAAAGATGCGGTAAACGGTAATATTTCACATTATAATGTTTTTGTCTATATTATCACTAAAAATTTTTAATACGATTTCTTTGTTGTAATTTTCAATATCAAGCCGTTTATCAAACGGTATGACGCCCAGGATCGGAACATTTGTAAGTCGTTTAATTTCTTCCGCATTATAATTTTTCAGGCATTCATCGGTTCCCGAAGGATCGTTAAAGATTATTCCCTTAATGTTCACTCCGTGTTCACGCGCATATGCCACAGTGAGAAGGGTATGGTTTATTGTTCCAAGAGAAAGACGGCTTACAATGATAAGAGGGAGCTCAAATTCGTAGGCTAAATCGATAACAAAATAATATTCATTGATAGGGACAAGCAAACCGCCAATACCTTCAATAATCATAAAATCATGCCGTTCGCACAGCGTATTAAAGGCATGTCTGATTTTTTCAAGGTCGTTAACTGTATTGTTTAATTGAGCCGCAATTGTAGGGGCAAGGGGTTGTTCATAACGTATGGGGTTGATAAGTTCATAATCATCATCAGTTTCTGCCGCAGACTGAAGAAAGAGTGCGTCATCCGATACCAACATATTATTATGGTATTTACATCCTGTAGCAATAGGTTTCATAACGCCTGAATTGTAACCATTGTTTTTCATAAGGGCGGCAAGTCCCCCCGCAACAATGCTTTTGCCAACGCCTGTATCTGTTCCTGTGATAAAGTACCCGTTATCCATACTTGACTTGTGCTCCGTTCTTTAGTATAAAAAGGTAAAAGGAAGCATTCCCGATTTTTTGTAGTTCAACATTGTATTATGCTTCGAGACAACCCTGACAGGGTTCCAAACCCTGTCAGGGTTAATACTCCGTCCACCAAAAATAAGCTGAATTTACAAAAAATCGGGAATGCTCCCAGGGTAAAAAATGTTGTAATAATTAAATTACTGTTTTTCCGCCTCGATTCTTAATCCTTTCGATACAAAATAACGTTCTGCCAAATCAAAAAAACCCTGAACCATGATTGCCATTACCGCAGCAGGAATGGCGCCTTGCAGAATAAGGCCCATATCGTCCAGTCGTATTCCGGTAAGAATCGGCTGCCCGTAGCCACCAGAACCTATTAATGCCCCCAGCGTCGCGAATCCTACATTAATTACTGCTGAAGTTTTTATTCCTGCAAGGATCGAACGGGAAGCGAGTGGAAGTTCTACTAATCTCAACCGTGCAAAAGGTGATAATCCTAATGCTTGTGCCGTTTCGATCATATCTGACGGAATACTGCGTATTCCGGTATAAGTGTTTCGTACTATCGGCAGTAAACTATAAAGAAACAACGCCATAATGGCTGGCGGTCCTCCTATACCGAGCAGGGGGATCATAAAAACAAGTAATGCCAATGAGGGTATCGTTTGAATGATACCGACAACGCCCAGAATGCCCTGGCCTATTCTTTGTGCCTTGGCGGCTGCTATTCCAAGGGGGATTGACAGAATAATTGCACCTGACAACGAGATAATAACGAGGAATAAATGTTCACAAGTCCTTTGAAAAATACGCTTGGTGATTGATTCAATATATACATCTGAGTGTACGCCAAACTCTTTTGCCAGAAAGCTTGCTGCTACCTGTTTTTCAGGGACTTTATTGATTTTTGCCTGAACGTTCATTTGAATCATTTTTGATTCAGGGATTTTTCCTTCCAGTTGTGACATAATCTTTACGGCCTCCGGCCAACGGTCAGCAATATCTTCACGGTATAACAAGACCGCATTATAATCAGGAAATGCGTGAAGATCGTCTTTCAGTGTAACCAATTCATAATATTCTATTTCCGCATCGGTAGAGTATAGGTCCATTACGTGTATGGACTCTTCATCAATACCCCGATATGCCAGATCATGATCAAGCCCCCGCACATCTTTCTGCGGTAATTGATAATGCATTTGAAGATTTGGCCATCCATCCTGGCGGTACATGAATTCATTAGTGAAACCAAATTTAAGTTCCGGAAATTTTTTTAAATCAGATATTTTTGTAATGCCAAGCCTTTGGGCTGTTTTTCGCTTCATACCTATTGCATACGTATTATTGAATCCAAAGGGCCGTTTCATTCGGATGCCCAGTTGGGATAGCGCCTTTTTAATATCATTTTCTTCTTCTAAACCTTTTCCTGCAAGGATTTCATGGGTAATAGTACCGGTATATTCGGGATATACATCAATATCCCCATTTAATAATGCACTCCATAATACCCTTGTTCCTCCAAGCTGTTTGCGGTGTATGGCCGGGACGCCTTCCTGTCTCAATCTCAGTGTAGTAATTTCACCAACAAGCACATTTTCCGTAAACTTTTTTGAACCGACGCGCACGGGTAATTCAGAAGAATCAGCCGGAATACACCACAGGAATGGATAGATACATAAAAAAAACAAGAAAGCATTCTTATTCATACTCTTCCTGTAATACTTCCTGTAAACTGTTTTGTGAGTTGATAAAATTTGTTACAAAAGGTCCGGCTGGAGAATGTATCAATTCTTTTATCGTTCCTTTTTGTACGATATTCCCGCCACGCATAAGCACTATTTGATCCCCAAGGAATCCTGCTTCTCCTATGTCGTGTGTTACCAATACCACGCTTTTGCGCAGTTTATAAAAAATTTCTCTTAAAATATTCTGGAGGCCGGAACGGATGATCGGGTCGAGTGCGCCTAATGGTTCATCGAGCAGTAATACATTCGGATCAAGCATTAGCGCCCGCATTAAGGCTACGCGCTGCTGTTGACCACCGGAAAGCTGGACAGGATAACGTTCCAATCCGTCATTTGGGAATTGTGATAAATCTACCAGTTCCTGTAATCGGAGATTAATACGTGATTTTTCCCACCCTAAATAATGCGCCATGAGCGTAATATTTTCTCTCGCAGTCAAATGAGGAAATAATCCTCCGTTTTGAATAACGTATCCCATGTGTTGACGTAACTGTAATATATTGGCCCGGGTAATTTCATTGCCTTCAAACAGTACTGTTCCTTCATCAGGCTGCAGGAGTCCGATCATAAGCCGTAAGGTAGTTGACTTTCCGCATCCGCTCGGTCCGATAAGAACAGTCGTAAGTCCTTTTGGAATGGATAAATTAACAGAACGGACTGCATGTGTTTCTCCGTATGCCTTGGATACCCCTGACAACTTAAATATGTGATCTGGTACATGATAATCTTGCTGACTCAATTTTATCCCTTTTATTCTTTCTTCTGTGTAATAAGCTGTATTGACTGATATATAATGTTCAGCATTCTGTCAATCTCGTTGTTGTTAATAACAAGCGGTGGCATGATGACTATAATATGACCCAGTGGGCGTAATAATAATCCATGTTTTTTTGCCTCAAGGCAGATTTGTATTCCTACGCGCTCAACCCAGGGATAAGGCTCTTTTGTGTCTTTATCTTTTACCAATTCAATTGCAGCAATTAAACTACACTGTCGTATCTCGCCAACATGTTTTAAGGTTTTGAAAGGTTGCAACCTTTCTTTTAAGTATTGTATTTTTGGTAGTAAATTTTCAAGAATGTTTTCTTTTTCGAAGAGGTGTATACTTGCCAGGGATGCCGCACACCCCAGGGGATGCCCTGTATAAGTATGGCCGTGAAAGAAGGTTTTCAAGCTGGAATATTCACCTAAAAAGACGTCATATATGCCCTGCGTTGTGAGTGTAACCGCCAGAGGCATATATCCTCCGTTAATTCCTTTTGACAGAGTCATAAGATCGGGAACCACGTTTTCATGTTCGCAGGCAAACATTTTCCCTGTTCGTCCAAATCCCGTCATTATTTCATCAAGGATGAGAAGTATGTTGTATTTTTTGCAAAGTCTGCTAACTCCTGCCAGGTAGCCCTTGGGATGCATTAACATACCGCCAACACCTTGCACAAGGGGTTCCATAATCAGTGCGGCAACATTGTCTGCGTGTTCCTGTAAAATCTTTTCCAGTTTATCGAGGCATTCCATACTGCAATCTTCAGGAATTTTATTCAGCGGACAGCGATAACAGTAAGGAGATGGTGCAAAATGTGTTGTAAAGTAAAGGGGACTGAATACCTTATGAAACAATTCGATTCCACCCACCGCCATAGTACCGATAGTGTCTCCATGATATCCATACTGTAACGCAATAAATTGTGTTTTATTTCTTTGTCCTTTATGCTGCCAATATTGAAATGCCATTTTCAGGGCAACTTCATTTGCGGTGGAGCCATTGTCTGAATAAAATACTTTGCTTAGACCGTTTGGAGCAATTTCGATAAGCTTTTTACCAAGTTCTGAGGCAGGAACATTGGTAGGCCCCAAAAAGGTGCTGTGTGCTATTTTATCAATTTGGGCCTTTATAGCGTCATCGATTTCTTTCTTACGGTGGCCATGAATATTGCACCACATGGAGGAAACACCATCGATGTATTCATTGCCATCAATATCTTTCAGGTAGATGCCCTTTCCTTCCGTAATAACAAGAGGGGGTTCCTTTATATAGTCCTGCATCTGGGTAAAGGGGTGCCAGAGGTAAGTCTTATCCCACGTCTGTAATTGCTCCTTAAAAGCCTTGTCGAACATTATTCTTAGTATTTCCTTTCCGGTAGAGTATTAAATAGAAGGTAATTTTAATTTGCTATTTTGTACAAAATTGGTTAATCTTTTCAAGATAAAACAAATATCTGTTACAGAGGCAATATTGTTTAATTATTTTACTATAATTGGTTGTGACATTAAATGGAATATACTTCTTTTATTAAAAACCAAAAAGGCATAAGTTGAAAATATTCCATGCCCAGTGCTCGTTTATTGAGATGAAAAAAGAAGATATTATAAATAATATACTAAAATCTCCTGCGCTTCCAACGCTACCCGCCGTAGCATCAGATCTTATATCTATCACATCAAAAGAGGAAACGACTATAAAAGAGATTGCAGACTTGTTATCAAAAGACGTTTCACTTTCTGCAAAAGTATTAAAAATTGCCAATTCTGCTTACTATGGTTTTACATATAAAATAAGTACCATACAACAGGCAATATCATGTATTGGAATCAATGCCATCAGGAGCCTGGTTCTTTCGTTTTCATTTCTCGCTATCAAAGGGGGCAATAAATCGGAATTTTTTAATTACGAAGATTTTCTCACGAAGTCTCTGGCTAATGCTGTTGTAGCGAGGTTGATTAAGGAGAAGATAGACAACTATGATCTTGAAGAGGTTTTTATTGCCGGACTTTTAAAAGATATTGGCAAACTGATTATATCAAGTACACATCCAAAATTATATGATCAGATAGCAAAAGCGGCGCAAAATTCAGAAAAAAAAATTACCGGACTTGAACATGAAATCGTTGGAATTGATCACGCACAAATAGGGTATGAGGTTGCGAAAAGCTGGGGTTTTCCTGCGGTATTATCAATTCCGATTCAATATCATCACTTTCCGGAAAAGAATAAAGATGATGATAAAAAGGTACAACTTTACACCAATGTTGTTTATTTTGCGGGGCTGGTGTCCAATATTTTATATTCGAACAACCCGAATAAATATTATGACAAGTTTGTTAAGGAAATCAAGGTTACTTTGAGTTTCAGCAAAGCAGTAATTGACGATATATTAGATAAGGTTGACCTGGAGGTCGTTCAAAACGCAAATTATTTTGGATTTTCTATTAAGAAGCCAAAATCCATTGAGGAGATATTAATTGAAGCAAATACAATTCTCAGTGGAATAAATTTGACGTATGACCAAATGAATAAAGAGCTTGTTAATGCGAAAATACAAATGCAGAAAGTGGCGAAAGAACTTGAACTAAAAAACAAGTGGCTTGAAAGCCTTGCCAATATAGATGGCTTAACAGAGGTATATAATCACCGGTATTTACAAATATTTCTTGAGAGGGAGTTTAACAGGGCAAAGCGAAAAAAAAGCACGTTTTGTTTAATTATGCTGGATGTGGATAATTTTAAAAAATTTAACGATACCTATGGTCATCAGGCGGGGGATTTCATTTTAAAGGAATTGTGCGTATTATTGCAAAAGGGGATCAGGACATACGACATAATTGCCCGTTACGGCGGAGAAGAATTCGCGATAGTTCTGCCGGAAACTGAGTTGGAATGTGCATGGACCGTGGCAGAAAGACTGCGTAATAAAGTTGCAGATCATATCTTTACTGATAATAAAGAAAAATATAAAGTAACAATAAGTATAGGCATAGCGGAAGTGAATCCATCCATAGATAACATAAGCAAAAACAATCTCATTGATCGTGCGGATGCAGCATTGTTAGAATCGAAGAAAAATGGCAAAAACAGAATTACCGTATATTCGAATAGGAAAAAATGATACGGAATGATAAGAGTTGTTGTTTACGCATCAATGCAGACCTTCTGACCTTGCTTTACCTTAAAATATTTCTGGGCGTTTCCCTGATTCAGGGAAATTTCTAAAAATCCTGCACTCCCGATAAGCGCGAGGGGCATGCCGGCTTTTACCTCAGCATACGTTTTGTTCAATCCTCTTATTTTCATAGTTCCAATAGTTATTATCAAATCTTTTGCGGTTGTTCGCAAATCAGCAAGGTGTTTTTCTGTAATATTAGTGATGATATTGCCGAAATGGTCAATAGAGATAATGGTACCGTTAATTCTTCTTCGTTCTTTTGCAAACACGGGATTTGGTATGTCGATCTTGCAGATTTGATTGATATTTTCTCCTAATTGGGCAGGTAAAATACCAAGTGACAGATGTGCTGCCACCGGAGCGAAGATGTCGCGTCCGTGAAAGGTATTGCTTTGTTTTGGCAGGAAAAATTTGGTATTTGTCACACGGATAATGTTTTTCGCTTCTTCTTCCTGAAGGATAAAACTTAACAAACCATTATCAGGAATGAGGAACAGGTAATCGTTACATTCAACACATATTACGTTCCTTTCACTCCCCACCCCGGGGTCTATAACGGCAACATGGATAGTCCCTTTCGGGAAGTAAGAGTAAGAGGTATACAGGAGATAGGCGCCACGAAAAACATCTTGCGGGGGGATCGCATGGCATAGGTCAATAACGCTGGCATGCGGATTAATCCCTGCAATCACTCCCTTCATAATACCTGTATAGGCGTCTTGAACTCCGAAGTCTGTCAGAAGAGTAATGATTCGTGAGTGTTGTTGTGGCATCAATTGTCACTTCCAGAGTTTTCCCGGATAAACAGCTATTGTTCTTTTTTTTCAGAATCGGCAGGGATCTCTTCCCGGAAAAAGAAAGGGCAATACGTCCAGCAATTTATATCAACAATGCGGTATTGTCCACAACATTCAGGGCAGAGCCAGTCTCCCAGTTCAATACAGAGACGTTCGCCAATATGATGGTTGCACTTGTTACAACGTACCATTTGCTAAACGTTCAAAAAAAGTGAAGAAAAACAAATATATTGCACCATAAAATACTATTGGAAATATATTTGTTTCCAGAGAGCGTCTGTACATCTTAATATAAGGCGTTTATGATAAATAGAACAAACAGAAATTATGGTAAAAGTAAACTATCCTAAATTCAAGGACTTTTTTGATGAATAATTTCATGCAACATCATTTATCCTTTGTTGGATTAATTTGCGTGTTCCAACTGTTGAATAAGTTTGTTTATACCGGCTGCCTGATCCTGTTTCGGGTCGAGTTTTATGCTTTCCCTGAGATGAAATAATGCCGCATGCTTGTCTTTTTTGTGTCTCAGCAATACTGCTCCCAGATTCATATGGGCATTTGCGTAATCGGGTTTAATCTTTACGGCGGTTTGAAATTCGTGAATGGCATTATCAAATTGCTGCCTGTCGTTATAGAGAATGCCAAGGTCGTTATGGGCTTCTGCATGGTTTGGTTCCATCGAAACCGCGGTCCTGAATTCCTGTTCCGCCTGATCCATAAAGCCTTTTCGGTAATAGGCGATGCCAAGGTTATTATGCGCATCAGGGTAAAAATGGTTTATTGAGATTGCTTTGTTAAATTCCTGAATTGCCTCGTCCAATTTTCTTTGTTTTGTGTATATTACCCCCAAATTATTATGTGCCCGTGTGTGCTGGGGGTATATTTCAATGCTTTTTTTATAACATGCAATGGCATCTTCATAACGATACATTTTGTTATAATAAATGCCAATATTGTTAAAAAGGTCGGCGTCATTCGGGTCTATTTTTAATGCCTTTTTGTATTCTTCAAATGCGGCGTTGTTATGGTCTCTTTTTTCATAGGCATTTCCCAGGTTAACATGGCTCCTCGCGCTGTTCGGTGAAACAGAAAGGGTCTTTGACCATAAACGTATCTCGTCTTTCCAATCGGTATTTCTCCGAAGGGTTAAATACGCGCTTCCTGCAAGAAGAAAAAATAGCACAAAGAGTATAGGCAGCGAAGCATACGTGGTTGTAATAAATTCAGAAGATTTCCTGTTGTCGTTTTGTTTAAAAAGATAAGATAAAAAAACGGTGCTTTTTGTTAACAAAATCCCGAAGACCATGCAAATTCCCGCACAGGGAACGTACAAAAACCTTTCCGCCATAATATTGCCCAATGGAATAATATTCATTACGGGAGATAAGGTGATGAAAAACCATAGTATACAAAAGAAAATATATCTGTTTTTCTGTTTTGAACGAAATGTGAGTATTCCTGTTGCCGTCAAAAGGAATGTCGAAATCCAGAAAGATATTTTGAGAAGAGATGTTGCAACGGGAACGACATAATCCACATTTAGCGGAAAGGGCAGAAAAAGTAATTTTATGTAATATGCCAGCACGTGTGTCATGGTGAGGAAATTAAAGTAAGGATTCTTCAGCGGCAGGTGTATTTCGGATTCCATCGGATTATGAAGGAAATAAAACCTGACCGTAAGGTAGAAAAGTGAAATGAGTATGTATCCGCTATAATAGTGATAAAATTCCGATTTTAGAGAAGTGTACCATCGTAATCCGGTGTTTTTTTGTAAAAATGGATGAAAAACAAAGTCGTGTAAAATAATTAACGCGGGTAAAGTAATTGCCATTTCCTTGGAGAAAAGCCCAAAGAAATAACAAAATAAAGACAAAGGATAATAAAGGGAATATCTGCCTTTGTGTGATTTTAAAAAAAAGAGAAAACTTAGTATCATAAACAGGAACACAATCAGGTCTTCACGAAAACCGATCGCATTCACCGATTCTGATAATAATGGGTATGACGAAAACAATAATGCCGAAACAAAGGCGGGTAACTCTTTTTTCAGTAGCAGAAGGCAAAAGAGAAAGAAGAACATGCAGTTTGCCAAATGTATCAAAACATTTGTGAGGTGGTATCCTGCCGGGTTGGAATTCCAGAAAGTAAAATCAATAAAATACGAGAGAGTGACCACAGGACGATACGTCAGTTCGGCGGAAAGTCTAAAATATTTGCTGGTAAAAATATCCGGAAAGTTGCGCCAATGCCGTATGAAATAATTGTCGACTATAGTGGACTGATCATCATACACAAAGGAATTGTGCAAACAGTTTAAATAAATGACAAATGAGTAAAATAAGAGGATCAGTGAGCTGTATATGAGGAGCGGGAACATTCCCGATTTTTTATAATTCATCATTTATTATGTTTCGACGGAGTTTATCCTGAGCGGTAAAGAGATTCATCCCTGCCTGTCGGCAGACTGGGACTCCGCTCAGAATGACAAAGCTTGTCCTGAGTGAAGCGAACGGAGCGAAGGGTTCAGCATGGCGCTTACCGTCATCTGAGCACATTCGCAGGCTCAGTCGGGTTTTTCTTACCCGACAAAGCCTTATTTGCCCGACAATCCGTTTTTACCTAAAAAATACTTTTTTCCGGCAGGCAATGCCGTGCCCTACATTGTGCTAATCTGTGGATTATTTTCATCCCTCTTTGTGATTGCTAAATCATGGATGTTTCCTATTGTATTGTCGGGTAAGCCTGCCTGTAAAATTGAACGAAACACACAATGGGAGCATTCCCAAATTTTTGCAAATTCATCAATCGTGACGGAAGCCCCTTGCGGGTTCAGATTTGTAATCTGAACCCAATAGTTTATGTGATTAATAGCGATATATACATTTCATGGCTAAATTACCACGCATGAAACGTGGGGTTCAGGTCACAGACCTGAACCCGCCGGGGGTCAATATACAGGCGAGACTTGTAGAGACGCATAGCAATGCGTCTCTACAACAAATGCATACCCAAACTGGAGTTTGGGAACGAGCCGTGTAAATATTTTTTCAAATTCTATTGCCCCTGTTTTTGTGCATGATGTGGAACCTGCTTCATATTTCGAAAACTTTACGTACAGAAGTCAACACATCTTCCAGTTCATAAGGTTTTGTTACAACAAAGTCAGGTTGTAAGTGTTCATTCTTGTATTTTTCTGTTATATCTAAAAAGCCGGTAATAATGCCGATTTTCGGTTTCTTTTCCAGTGTTTCTGAAAATTTTATAATTTCCCATCCGGAGACGTCCGGTATTCCGATATCACAGAGCACGAGATCAAAACATTCTTTTGCTAACAAATCGATGGCCTTGCAGCCCTCATTAACATATTGAACAATATATCCATGATCAGAAAGAAAATTTTTCACGATATTGCCGATAACCAATTCGTCTTCAACTACAAGAATACGATGCGAATTCTTTTTTTTGTCTTTGTAGTCTTTTGCCGTAGTTTTTAATGGTATTACTTTTACCTCTGCCTCTGCAGTTGAGGGAAATTTCATGGTAAAGATGCTGCCTTTTTCCGGTTGGCTTTGTATTTCTATTGTGCCTCCGTGCCTCCTGACAATACCATACACGACGCTCATTCCCAGCCCCATTCCCTTTTTTTTATTGGTAAAAAAAGGATCAAATATCTTCTTCATTACTTCATCAGACATGCCAATGCCGGTGTCGGCAATGCGGAGAAAAACATTGCCGTTACTTTGCCATGTAGAAAGGGAAATAGTGCCTCCTTCAGGCATTGCGTCAAAGGCGTTCATGAAAATATTTAATATCACCTCCCTTAATTCCGCGGGATTGCCCATTATGTTTGGCACTTTCTTAAGACCTTCACGATTAAATTCATATTTTAATCCTTCGCCTTCAGCCATGTCCTTCCATCTTGGTTTGGTAAAAATCACCACATTTTCTGCTATATCATTTATATTTACCGGGATCATCTTTTTCGGGTTACTTGATGTCCTGGTAAATTCGTTCATCCTGCGGACAACTTCAGCGCCATCCTTGCATGATTTGCGAATTATGGCAAGTTCTTCCAGTAATTTCTCTCTGCCTTTGTTCTGCCGGATTAAGAGCTGAATATTTGCGTCAATGATGGTAAGGATGTTATTAAATTCATGCGCAATACCCGTTGCCATAACTCCCAGACCTTGCAATGTTTTCGACTGAAGGAGTTCCTCCTGCATTTTTTTCAGATCTGTTATATCGGTAGAAATACACCCGATTGCATACATCGCGCTCTCAGCATTATATAAGGGAAATGTAGTGGAAATAAAAGTGTGTTGTACATCGTTAAAAACTATTTGCACCTCACTTTTTAATGGATGTTTCGCTTCTAAAACCTTTTTTTCCTGCAGTTCAATTTTATCTGCTGAATCGCCGGGGAAAACATCATGAATGGTCTTACCTGTTACCTCGTTCAATTTTTTATGAATAAAATTTTCATATGCGCTGTTAATTAAGATATAACGCCCGTTCAGGTCTTTTATCGATATGAGGGCGGAGGAATTGTTAATAACTGAACGATATTTTAATTCGCTTTTGATCAGTTCGGCCATGTTATGTTTGCTGCAATGTAATTCTCTTACAATAATATCCGCCATACTATTGAAGCTGTGCGCAAGCTCTCCTAATTCATCATCCCTGTGCAGTGAAACTCTTTCTTCAAGTTTTCCCGCAGAAAACATATCGGTAACATATTTTAATTTTTGAACAGGCCTTGAAATCGACAAGGCAAATAATGTCCCTATGTACGATACGAGTAAACAGCATGAAACGTTTAAAGTCAAAGATACGGTTCTTAACGTTTTTAAAGGCGCAAACAATTCTGCTTTGTTGATTTCCGCGATTAATATCCACTGATATTCAGGAATATAAATTGAAACCCCCACAGTCTGAAATCCCCGGTAATCTGTATAAATCCCTGTTATTTCCTGTGATGACCCAAGTATTTTACGCACGGGTTCGGTATCTACTCTCTGCCGTAGCGAGGCGTTTTGAATGAATCGTGATTCGGTAATCATCACCTTGTCTTTGTTTACCAGGTACACCTCGCCTGTATCTCCCAAATTCCGGTAATCAGCGGTGATTTCATTTATCGCCGATAAATCATAGCAGATGGTAAGATATCCTAATAATACGTTTTGCGTGTCTGTAAGAGCATGTAGGGGAGATATAATGTAAAAACTCTTTTTTTTACAGAAATTGCAAAAGTAAGGATTATAAATGTGTGCCTTGTTATTCGTAAAGTTCAGGTTGGCAATAAAATCTTTATCCGGGAAAATATCTTCGCCCGCCATTACTTCATCCGTTGACGCGACAATTTTATACTCAGTATCTGTGATATGGATACCTAACGCATGACGATCTAAAGGTAATTTGACGGTTTTTAAATAGTTATTTAATGTTTTAATAACGGCTTGAGAGTTTTTCCCCTGCTTTATTCCCTCAAAGTATTCTCTTATGTACCCGTCGCTGCAGAAATCAATTGTTCTGTTCTTTTTTGAATCGATACGTGAAAATAAATAATTACTTTTTGCCTGTGCGATTCTTTTAACCGATGTATTTCACGGTCACGGAGTAATGACCTCATGTGACAATAATAAAGTACGGTGAGAAGGGTAATTGGTATAATTGAGATGCAAAGTCCGAAGAGTAATAATTTCCTTTTTATATTAAGAAGTTTCATTTATTTTTTATGGAGAAAGCCTGATTAAAAAAACTGTAAGGAAAATGTAGTGTATAAATATATAATGCAGTGTACTATTTTAAGAATAAAAGTCAATATATTAGGGGGGGGCATTCCCGATTTTTTGTAAAAGTATATTAATTTAAGGTTTGGTCAGACAAAACAGATTTATCAATCCAGTCCTCCCCCTTTATCCCCCTCCGGAGGGGGACAAAGGGGGAGGACTGGATGAATGGGTCTGCTTCGTCCATTCGGCAAAGTTTACGCTGAGCATACGAAGCCCTCAGGACAGGCTTTGACCTGTCCTGCATTGGTTGTTGTAGAGACAGGTTTAAAACCTGTCTCTACTTTACAAAAAATCGGGAATGCACCCATATATTAGATGTGAATGGATAATTATATATAATATATAGTTGCATGAAACAAGATATATCATAATTTGTATCCGGGGGTTCTGGTTGAAGACCAATGACTGATGATCTGACAAAGCTTCGCATCGATAAATCAAAATTTCAGGTGCGTCGCAGGAAAAAAATACAAGGAATTCCCCTCTTTATTATTGCAGGGATTGTTATTGTTGGGGGGATTCTATACGGAACGGGTATTATAAAACCCGCCGTTCAGGTGCGTGTATCAAATGTTTCTACCATTTTCCCATCACAGACGTTTACCCTTTTAAATGCGAGCGGATATGTCGTCGCTCAGCGGAAATCCGCCGTAGCATCAAAGATCACCAGTTGGCTTGTGTCCTTATCGGTGGAAGAAGGAAGCAGGGTAAAAAAAGGAGATATTATTGCATGCCTGGAAAACAATGATGCAGAAGCGGCGCTGAAAAGAGCGAAGGCGGACTTGAATGCTGCCAGATATCGGCTCAGACAAGCAGAAGCAGAGCTTACTGAGGCGAAACTTTCGTATGACAGAACAACGGAGCTTCTGCAAAAGGGAGTCGTTTCACCATCTGAATACGATATAGCAGAAGCAAAATACAAACTTTCTATTGCAAAGGTTGAAGAAGGGAAGGCTGCTATACGCGCAAGCAAAGCGGCAGTAAATGAGGCGAGGGTAAACCTTGATTATACTTTTTTACGCGCTCCTTTTGATGCGGTGGTATTAACAAAAAATGCCGATGTCGGCGATATAGTTACTCCCGTGGGTGCGGCGGTAAATGCCAGAGCGTCAGTCGTGTCAATTGCCGACCTTGATTCTCTTCAGGCGGAGGTTGACGTGTCTGAATCAAATATAGGACAGGTACGCGTGGGGCAACCATGTGAAATTCAACTGGATGCTTTGCCAAATGAAAGGTTTCTCGGAAAAGTACATATGATTGTGCCTACTGCGGACAGGACAAAGGCCTCGGTATTGGTAAAGGTCGCATTTGTCGATAAAGATGACCGCGTCATGCCGGAGATGAGTGCGAAGGTTGCATTCTTAACACGGCAGACAACGGATGATGAACGAAAGCCCATAAAAGCGGTTCCCGTAACAGCGGTCAGGACAATCGGGGGGAAAAATAGTATCTATGCGATAAAAAACAACCGGTTAGAGGAAAAAACCGTGAGCACGGGAAGGCGTTATGATTCTATGGTGGAGATAGTATCGGGCATAGAAGGCGATGAGAAAATAGTAACGAACTGGAATAAAAAGATGAAAAGCGGCAGGAAAGTAAAAATAGCTGAGGAATAATGGGAACATTCCCGGAATTAAATAAATGAACATGAATGATTCGATTGTATCCATTCAAAATGTGACAAAAACCTATAAGAGGGGAAGCGAGGTAATACATGTGCTGGAAAACATTTCCCTGGATATCGGACAAGGCGAGTACCTGGCGCTTATGGGGCCTTCCGGTTCCGGGAAAAGTACACTTTTAAACCTCATTGCCGGTCTTGATCAGGCAGACAGCGGCAGCATAGAAGTAGGCGGCATTGATATTACTGCTTTATCAGAGTCAGAACTTGCGCGGTGGCGCGCCGGGAATGTGGGATTCATATTTCAGTTTTACAACCTTATTCCCGTTCTTACGGCATATGAGAATGTTGAATTGCCTCTTATACTGACCAGCCTTTCCGGCCATGAACGGAAAGAACACGTGTATACCGCTTTAAAAGTGGTAAATATGGAAGACAGGCTGAGACACTATCCTTCCCAACTCTCCGGCGGCCAGCAGCAGCGGGTTGCGATTGCAAGGGCGATCGTAACCGATCCGACGATACTTGTCGCTGATGAACCGACCGGAGATCTGGACAGGGCTTCCGCGGAAAACGTGCTTGAACTTATGGACCGTTTAAACAGGGATATGGGGAAAACTATTATTATGGTGACCCATGACCCCTGGGCGGGAAACAAGGCGCATAACATGAGGCATCTGGACAAGGGAGTCTTGAGCAATGATTATCAGGATTCTCATTCGTAACGCATTCCGCCATAAACTCCGCAGTATCCTGACCATAACAGGTATAGCAATCGCTATTCTTGCCTATGGATTACTTCATACCGTCATAGACGCATGGTATGCAGGGGTTGCGGCTTCTTCGGCAAACCGGCTTGTGACGAGAAATTCAATATCGCTTGTTTTTCGCCTGCCGCTGTCGTATCGTGAGAAAATCCGCTCCGTTGACGGTGTTGAAATTGTTTCCTATGGCAATTGGTTTGGCGGATATTACAGGGATGAAAAGGATTTTTTTGCGAATTTTGCCGTAGAACCTGTTTCCTATCTTAACCTCTATCCGGAATATAAAATAGCAGAAAGGGAAAAAACTTCGTTTCTCAAAAACAGAAAGGGATGCATTGCCGGGAAGAAATTAACAGAGAGATTTGGCTGGGAGGTAGGGGATAGTATTACGTTAACAGGCACCATTTATCCGGGGAAATGGGAATTTGTCCTAAGCGCCGTTTATAAAGGAAAGCATAAAAATGTGGACGAGACAATGTTTTTTTTCCATTGGGATTATTTGAATGAGACACTAAAGAAAGAACGTCCTTTTTCTGCCGATAATGTAGGATTTTATATGATCGGTATCGATAAACCTGAAAATGCGGCTTCCATCGCAGAGGCTATCGATACAACATTTAAGAATTCATTAGCGGAAACGCTTACCGAAACGGAAAAGGCTTTTCAACTCGGGTTTGTAGCCATGAGCGAGACCATACTGAAAGCTATACAATTGGTCTCGTTTGTGATCATTGTGATTATTCTGGTAGTTGTTGCAAACACCATGGTAATGTCGGTGCGCGAGCGTACCGCGGAATACGCCGTATTAAAAACCATAGGTTTTTCAGGGGGACATATTGCGGCGCTTATCATCGGGGAATCAATGACGATTACATTAATCGGAGGTGTCTTTGGCATCCTGGCAACATATCCGGCAGCAACAGTATTTTCAAATGCCGTGGGGGATTATTTCCCGGTATTTAATATTACGAAAGGAACCATTTTGATGGATGCGGCTGTTACGGTAATCGTAGGATTATCCGCTGGTGTAGTGCCGGCGTGGGGGGCAATGAGCATCAGAATAGCTGAAGGACTGCGAAGGATAGGCTGAAAAATGAGGCTTCTTTTTTATTATAGTATCCGAAATCTGTTAACACGGCGGTTAACGACGTTATTGACTGCATCAGGTATGGCGCTGGTAGTATTTGTATTCGCTGCAATTATCATGCTTGCCGAAGGTCTGCAAAAGACCCTTATTGAGACAGGTTCATACAATAATATCGTTGTACTGAGAAAGTCTGCCTCTACAGAGGTGCAAAGTATTATTGAACGGTATCAGGCGTCTGTTATTGAAACGCAGCCGGAAGTGGCACTGGATGAAAACGGACGCAGGCTATTTGCGAAAGAACTGGTGGTGTTGATTACCCTGCAAAAAAAGGGGAGCAGCAGTTCCGCAAATGTTGTCATCCGTGGAATTGGCAGTGCTTCGGTGGATATGCGGCCTCAAATAAAGCTTTCGGCAGGGCGATTGCCGGTTATGGGAACTTCTGAAATAATGGTGGGGAATAGTGTTGCAAAACGCTTTAAAAATGCCGGGTTGGGTGATTCAATATTTTTTGCGATGCGGTCATGGAAGGTCGTAGGGGTGTTTGAAGCAGGTGAGACGGGGTTTAGTTCTGAAATATGGGGTGATGCCGATCAGCTTATGCAGGCATTTCGGAGGAATGCGTATTCATCCATTATTTTCCGTGCGCGTGATGCTTCTTCACTGTCAAAATTAAAACGCCGCTTCGAAAGTGATCCTCGTTTGACACTGGATGCGATGATTGAAGTGGATTATTATAAAGAACAGTCAGAGATGATGGCAAAGTTTCTCAGCATCCTCGGCATTTCACTTACCGCGATATTTTCAATAGGGGCGGTAATTGGCGCAATGATTACCATGTACACCGCCGTTGCGAATCGTATCTCTGAGATCGGCACATTACGGGCATTGGGTTTTGGGCGAATGAATATACTTGCGGCATTTCTTCTGGAATCACTCATTCTTGGTTTTTTGGGTGGGTGTGCCGGGCTTTTTTTTGCTTCCGTTTTGCAATTTATCAGCGTATCGACTACTAATTTTCAGACGTTTTCAGAACTCGCTTTTCGATTCAGGCTTAGTCCCGGAATTATCTTCAAAGCAATGACCTTTGCGCTCTTTATGGGATTTTCAGGGGGAATACTGCCTGCGGTTCGGGCGTCGCGCATGAACATCGTGGAATCTTTGAGAGAGGTATGAATTACCGGGTGTGTTTTTATAATGAAAGAGCTGTGGGTGATCGTTTTGTTGTTTCACCCACAGCTCTTTTTTCAAAAGTCATGCAGGATGGGTCAAGTGAAGCGGCCCCATCAATGAATAATAAATGTGGATTGGAGGTGGCAGGAGTTTCCTCCTGCCACCTCCGGAAAGAATAATAATGACCTTCTATCCTAAGACATTGTAATAGCCATTTACATAGCCGGTATAAGCAGCGCCTAACTCTTCAAGTAATTCTTCATCTGTATAGGTTTTTACTTTCGGTGTTTCGTAAACGGGTAAATTTATTTCCTTCATTGTACATCTCCTTTCTATGTCTTCATTAAAATAGAGAAAAAGGTTTCCTTATTTATTGCTGACCGGACCATGTAAAGTACTTACGCCGTTGTAATCAACATCTTCCAGCAAGTAAAAGAAAGTGCCTTCGCCCGGTGTATCCGTATAACGGTAACTCGCACCGGAGAAACTTCCTCCAGCCGCTTCGATAAGAGTCTCGTTTATTTTGTTATAACGGGTTCCTGGCGCATCGGATCGATAGAGGTTGAATCCTGCATTATCAATCTCTACGGCGGTCTCCCACAGCAATATAACGCTTCCATTACCAGCAGTCTTTGCTTTAAAGCCCTTGAGCTCTATTGCATTTGCTTCCTCCCATATCTTCTCAACCTGATTTGAAGTTATGGTCTGATCTTCGCTGTCCTCAAAACTTGCCTCAATAATATCGGTACCTGCTACTGTTCCGGTGTACGTAAAAGTTGCCTTACCATCAGAATCTGTTGTATCGGTATCACTTAAACCTGCATTTGGCCCTGAAACAATTGTAAAGGTAACGACTTTACCTTCAACCGGGTTTCCTTCATCATCCTGAACTGTTGCAGTAACAGTATGCTCCGTATCTACAGGATTAGTATCAGTACTAGGAGACAAAATAATTCCTTCTCCAACAACAGCTGTAGCAGCCCCCAGGAACAATGCGCCAAAGAATACATTGTCATCATCTGAGGGATTTAATGTAAATACATTTATATTGGTATCACCGTCCGCTACAAATGGAATGAGATTATAAAGTTCATCATCATCTCTTGTATCTGTGGGTGTAGCAAATGGGTTAGCCGGGTTGTCATTGACGTCATCCAAACCGCCTACGGTAAGCAGTGCGCCATTGGAAGGCGCGCCATCGTCCTGCCCGCCTGCCGATGTGGAAATACGCGTACCATTAACCTCTACATGGCTGTATTGAACTGTACCTTGAAAGCCGAATGATATCCCAAGGGACATATCGAGCACAAGGTTCGGGTCGCTTGTATCAATAGGATCCGCCAATGCGATGGCAAACGTATCCCCGTCGATATCCTGCGCACCGAACAGAAGAACTATTGTGTTTGTCGACGTCTGATTGGGGTCGTCAAAGATAACCGCCAGAATTTCTCCGTCTATTCCCAATGTGGATACTTCAGTAATCGTAAAATCAACCCTTCCGGCAGCAGCGGCATCAATCTTTGGTTTTACCAGTGACGTTACATCCGCCCAGTGATTAAATGAAGAAATACTGCTCGCTTCTGTCATATCCCAGTTGACGCCTGCGCCATCAATCAGGACATCCCCGTCTAACAGCGTGCGATTGCTGAATCCGGTACTCGCAGCGGCCATATACGCAGCCCTTACCGTTGCTCCTGCAGGTTTTTCTACCTGGATAATACCTCCATTTACATCATTGGTACCCAATCCATCGATAGAAAGACTTATAAAACCAGTTTCTGTAACGACAGGGTCTATCGAATCCAACGAAACCTCTGACGTGCCTACTCCTTTTTCATCTACACCAATAGTTCCAAGCTGATCAGCATTAGCACTGAGAGCAGAAAATACTACCAAACAAAGTATGCACACATACGTTACCATATTTGGTATAGACTTATGTTTACTCGTATATTTCATATGCTTCACCTCCATCTTGTGTATCCCCCCTAATCGTACGGTTAAGTAATAAATAATGGGGTAATTGTAGGGGTTGCAATTACACAATCTTTCCTCCTCTTTTATTTTTTGGGGAAAAAGACAATAAAATTGAATTTATTTGTATTTGATACTACCCTCCTTTCTCTGACATCATTTAAAAAACTGATGTCGCAATTATCCTCTTTCTATATTTATAAAACTTCTGAACTTCACTTCTTTTATATACATTAAATACTTAAAAATTCTTTTCTGTTCTTGACTTACTATAGTACTTTCGGATTTTTTAGTAAATACCCGAAAAAGAGGCAATCTGAAAGAGTACGTACAAATGGGTGTATGGTGTATATGCTCAGATTTTGTTTATTAATCAATCCTTATCCGTACCTTAATTGGGCCATGTATGGTGCTGTTACGATAAATATCGATGTCTTCCAGTTCGTAATAGTATGTCCCGCTTTTTACATACACAATAGAATAGCGATTGTAAATACGCTAAAAGGGATAGACCCATATAGGCATATTCAAATAGGGGTAGGGATAATTGCCCTATGATAAATTAATCCAACTTTAAAAGATTTACAAAATCTCATTTATAGCTTGTTTTTTACTGCCTGACAGAGCAGTTTCTCCTTCTTCGGGAACGTAAGAATACATTTTTTTAATAATTAATCTGAAGATTTAGTTTTTTTTTTGGCATTAAACGTACCGGATAATTCCATTGTTGCCTCAATTCCCTGAAAGGTTACCGTTAAGTGTCCTTCGATATCTCCCTTAATTTTTTTCTTTTTGTTTTTTAATTTCCCCTTGTATAAATATTCCGCTTCTTCAATGGTGATATCCATTCCAAGGAGTTCAAACACTAAATTCAAACTTGATATTAAATAAGCTTCATCATATTGGATGGTTACGTTTTTCCCTTCCCTGGAAACACTTCCCACCTCCACACCATCAGAATAAATTTTCTCGTCTTCTATAGTGATGGTATATTTGTTTTTACTGCAGGAAGTATCATCTGAGGAACTGTTATAGATTCGTTCCCTGGGAATCGTTGAAACAAAAGCAGGAAATACTTTTTTTATAGGAATCGTGGGTGTCGTCGGCGTGGGTGTCGGTGTTATTGAATCTATTGATGAATCATAACAAAGTTTTTCATTGAATTTCCAGTTGCCATCCAGAGTATCTGCCAATACTCTTGTCGTTAATAAACAAGAGAACACGAACACAATACAAATGCCTTTGCAAAAAAATATTTTTCTCATAGCTTTTTCTCTAGGGCATTGAAAATTCCTATAACTTCAAGATAGTAGATACATTTTCTTTTCTATGTGATATCTCATCACTTCAATATGCCCTTACGCGAATGTCTTAAATACTTACATTAGGTACTTAATAAAATAACGATTGTAAATACACGAAAAAGAATAGACCCAAAAGAGCATATCTAAATGGATTCAGTAGGTCGGGTAAGAAACCCGACCTGAATTTGAGAAACCGGGGGTTTTCCGAACAAGTGCGTTCCCAAAAACATGTGTTTGGGAATACGTTGTAAAGAAAAATACGACTCACGGTGCAGTAAACCTGCCTGGTGGCAATGGCAGGCAGGGGATATCGGGCATCAGGCATTTTACGTTAAACTACCAACAGTGAGATATCCTTAAAAAACAGTTAACGTGTATCTTGCTGAATACAAAAATGAAGCTTACTAACTGAGAAATACAACCCTTCGATTCCCTGCCTGTCCGGCAGGCTGGCGCTCCGGGCGACGCTGCGCCGTGTAATCAATTCTAGCACATTCGTACACGCAGGATAAACTCCATCGAAGTTAATGATTGATGAGTTATAAAAACAGGAAATACTCCCACGTATACGCTCTAACGGGCTAGCCCGTTTATGTGTATTTACAAAGTTATTATTTTAATTATCATTGTCCTGTATTGTAACAATTGCACAAAATAGCGCTTTAAAACAAATAACCAAACGGATACACCCATTTGTGTGTATTGACAAATTAAATAAATAGTAAATAATTGAAAAAGGCAAAACTGTTAATAAAAAAGAGCTGTGGGTTAATGTTGCGCAATAGGCCCATTAAGTAAATGGGAAAAAGGTGTTTGCAAATTTACCATATAGGAGGTGCACAATGGTGGAAAAGAAAATGCAAAAATACGAAGCACCAAAAATAGAGACTTATACTGATGAGGAACTGCTGGAGAAGTTAGGAACGGCTTATACTCATTATTATCAGTGTAATCATTGATTTTGGTGGTCAGTAAATTGAGGAAATGTGAAGTACCAAAGTAGAACCCTGTTAAGAGCAAGTATTTCTTAATAGGCAACATCGTATCAGACTGTATAAACAGTCTGATATGTGGTTGTAATTGGAAGAAAAAACCCACAGCTCTTTTCATGCACTGTTCGGTAATTCAAAAAAAATGGTTGAAACGCCAGGTAAGAAACTCTTGTGGGTTCAGATTTGCAATCCAATGTCATTAAGTTAAGGATTATTTGATTAAAACAACCCCCTGAATCCCCCTTTTTTAAGGGGGACTTTTTCCGGCAGGGGGCTTAACTTAATGACATTGATTTGCAATCTGAACCCAATAGTTTATTTGATTAATAGCGATATATACATTTCATGACTAAATTGCCACGTATGAAACGAGGGGTTCAGGTCACAGACCGGAACCCCTCGGGGGAAAGTCGTTGGGGTTTCGCTTTTTAAACCCCAACCTAATGAAAGGCTTTTGAAAAAATAGATTTATTTGATGAAACAACCCCCCCGGATTTGTTCGACTATATTTGTAGGGGGGGGCCAAACCCGCCGAATATTTTATAGCAATATTGAAATTCTTTCTTTTTATGAAGCAGGTGTGTGCAGAGGATGTAGTTGTTAAGAGGTTAGAATTTGTACAGACGAAAGAAAAAAAAGACAAAACATAATTTTTTACTTGTTACATAAAAAAGAGCTGTGGGTTAATGTTGCGCAACAGGCCCATTAAGTAAATGGGAAAAAGGTGTTTGCAAATTTACCATATAGGAGGTGCACAATGGTAGAAAAGAAAATGCAAAAATACGAAACACCAAAAATAGAGACTTATACTGATGAGGAACTTTTGGAGAAACTAGGAACAGCGTATACTCATTATAATTGTCCGAATTAATCTTGGTGTTAAGTAAATTGAGATGAAGTGAAGTTTCAAAGCCGAACCTATTAATAGTAGATATTTCTTAATAGGTAGTAATACATCAGGTTATTATACAGTCTGATTAATGTACCGTGGTGAAAAAAAAGCCCACAGCTCTTTTAATGTAATTACGTTCACTTCAGATTTTTACCCGACAATGCTCCCCACCCTTCTTGCGGGTTCAGATTTGTAATCTGAACCCAATAGTTTATTTGATTAATAGCGATATATACATTTCATGGCTAAATTGCCACGTATGAAACGTGGGGTTCAGGTCACAGACCTGAACCCGCCGGGGGGATGTTTGTAATCCGATGTCATTGTTAAGGATTTTATAATTGAAACAACACCCTTGAATTCCCCTTTTCTAAAGGGAAATTTTATGGCAGGTGGCTTAACTTAATGACATTGATTTGTAAAAAGCATTGTCGGATAAGAAATCCTACCTACGTTCATGGCATAGGAATTTTCATTTTATTTATGCGGGTTTCAAGCTGAGCAGCAGTATATTATTAAAATAACTGGTGGTTGTAATTTAACGTCTGATTTTTTACCCGACAATGCTGAAACTGATTAGTAATTTCTTGTTTGTGATGATGTTTATTATATATCCTTGCATAAATAACACCACATAATAATATTCTATTTAAACGGTTTTAAGCTCTTAACCCTGATAGGGTTTAGAATCCTGTCAGGGTTGGCCTACACGACGTACTATCAAGGCTAATCATGTAGCGTTATTTATGCAAGGATATATATATGGCAGATATTCAGGCAGGAATTACACGTGTTACAGCCTTCCTATTGACTTTTTAACTCACGAAAATAATGGTATCTATTCAGTGTAAATGTATCACACACCCCTAAATCCCCTCTTGATAGAGGGGACTTTCCATCTTCCCCTCTACCAAGAGGGGTGGCAGCGTAGCTGACGGGGTGTGTATTCACACGCTGAATAGATACAAATAACGTATCTTTCTGCATATTTACCTGGCAGTTAACTGTCAGGTAAATATGCAGCTTATACACATTTCTCTTCAACAACCAATAAATTTCCGGTATCAACGAATAGGATACTCTCAGGGTTTCACCATTTTCTCTCTATTGTAAAACATTGGAGAAAGATATCTCATTACTAATGATTCCCTTATTCAACAAGCTTTATTTTCAGGGTATCTTTGAAACCATTGTACTTGAATTTTACTTTTGCATTTCCCTTTTTCTTTGTGGCAGTGATTCTAAAGTTAGCTTCACCATACGAATGGCCATCCTCGGTTGTTGTTTTGCTTGGATAGACGGATACCTTCTTTTTGCCATTTTTATTTTTCTTCACCGTTGCTTTAACCTTCTCACCTGTTATTGGTTCACAACCATCCGGAGTAATCAAATACACGGTAATTGAAGCTTTTTCTCCTTTCTTCATTTCTATCTCGTCAGGGAAAACAACTATTGACGTAACTTCACATTCCGTGGGAATAGGAGTTATCGTTGCTGCTGGTGTTGGTGTTGTTTGTATTGGCGCCGCATTCAATTGAAAATCGAGAATTGATGTATTGCCTTCGGTTATTGTTACACCAGAAATACTTTCAGGAGAATACCCGACCGCAGATGCGGTAAACGTATAAATCCCTTCCGGTATATCAAAAATCTGATAAAATCCTGTTACATCAGTGATAGCGTTATAGATACCAGAAATGTGTGTTACTGTTGCTCCATTGACGACTTCGCCTGTATCTTCATCCATCACGAACCCAACAAGAGAACCGTTATTTTCCTCAGGAAGCGTAGGCGTTGCAACGATAGTTGGACTCGTCTCCACTGTGGGAGTTGTAGTTGTTCGTGGAGTAACTGTTGTAACAACGGTAACCGTTGGAGTTGGTGATGGAGTTGGTGTTGAAGTAGTTCCGCCGCCACCACCACCACCGCCGCCGCCACCACCACCGCCGCCGCCACCACCGCCGCCGCCATCTCCACCACCGGTTGTCGGTGTTGGAGTGGGTGTTGGTGTAAATGAAAGCGTTGGTGTAGGTGTGACTGCCGCTAGTAATGATATTTCCAAGTTTGTTGTATAAACATAGTCCCAATCAGCGGTTCCATCATCGTCCCCTTCGACTCCGGCAGCATACAAAGTAACAGTACCTGTAAAATCAGACGGTGCGTTCCATTGTACCTTCCATGAGGCTTGATTTGTACCGCTAGAAGTATGTGATATGTACTGATGCTCGATATTATTGATCTGCGTATAATTATGATCGGTATCTTCATCTATATCGGTAAAAGTGCCGATGTGTTGGTTATGATCCTCAACAGGCAAAGATATATCCAATGCTGCCATTTGAAAGCCATGTTTTGGGAATGAGTCTAGGTCTGAATTCTCAAAGGAGACAGTAATATCCACACTTTGACCCGGGGTATATGTCTCCGGTGCGGATATTGAAAATATGGCGTTTCCGGAATTTCGTTCATAGCTATCATGACATTGTTTTGTATTGCATGATAGACCGCCATCATCGGGAGAGCCTGTTCTTCCGACCGTAGGTTTGGCAGACTCTCCAAATATTGGACTTACAATACATAATACACACAATGAAAAGATAAAATACAAAAACGGCTTAATTTTGCTTTGCATAAATGATTGTCCCTCCTTTTATTATTTTAAACTTCCGGATAAAAAAAGATATATAATCGCGTATTCGAACTCAGGTGAGATGTTTGGTGATATTTGCATTAAAAGCAAATCATAAAATTATTATTGAATAAAATGAACGGCCATTTTTTATTTTATATGTACCGATAATCACAAAAACCAAGGCATGTAATGCAAACTACAATAGGTACAACTATTATGCCATCAGAAGTGCAAAATAGTTAAAAATGTTGTAAGTGATATCATTCATAATAATTATTACAATTGTAATTTTTTGAGCAGATAAGAATGGTAAAGACCATCGTACAACATCGGAATAAAAACACGCAAAAATTGCGCAAAAAAAAAGGTTCTTATTTGTTGTAATATAGTTGTTTATACATCTCCAAAAGCTGTGTATGGAGGTTTTTTATTTTACATAAATATTTATGCAAAAATTGCGTGAAATGATTTTAATATTGTGTCAATGTACCGTCGATCTTTGCCCTCTTTACGGCATAGGAAAATATGAATACGCTGAGCGGAAGCATAATTACGGAAAAGAGGAGTAAGGCAATAATATTCGGCAGCAATGCTTTTAATGAATATCCCTGCAATATGGCAAGCCGCATACCCTCAAGTGAATACGTGATGGGTAGAACATAGGAAAGTTTTTGCAGCCAGGCTGGTAATACCGATATGGGATAGTACAGGCCGCCGATAATTCCGGAAACATTTGAAAAGAGTTTACTAACAGGATCTCCCTTCTTTAATACCATAACAAAACTCGCAGATATTATTCCAAAGCTGTTGAATGAAATAATAGTGAGCAGGAGAATAATAAATGCCCCGGGTACATTTGCCTTCCCCACATCAATGCCAAATAAAAATACTCCTAAAAGCAAATAAATGATTACCTTAAATGAGGCAAAGAAAAAATTATACAGTACTGAAGAAAATATAATTGTTGGGATTTCTGTTTGAGTAACAAGCATAGCTTCAAGGGTTCCGAGCATCTGCCCCTCCCTTATACTTTTTGAAAGGCCTTCCATTGATACATTGAAGTAACTAAAGAACGCAATTCCTATAAGTACAAAGGCAAAATAATTTCCTCCGTATGGTTTAAGGTAAGAAGTTCCCACATCACCGAGAAGTTTTGAAAGAAAAAAGAACATTATGGTTGAAATAAAAATGCCGAAAATTTGCATGAAAAATGCAAATTTATAGCTGACTTCATTGATAAAGTCCCTGTGTACAAAGGCCAGTGATTTTACAAAAACAGTAGTTATACGCATGTTTTTTTTCTCTTAGCTGAAATAATTTGAATTAATTATCATTCTGCATTAAAATATCAACCGTTGTTTTGTTTTTTTATAACCTTTTACACTAAAGTAAAGTGAAGGCATAAAATGAATTTCAAAAAACCAAAAAGAAAACAAGAAGGTATCATAACCCAGGATATAGGTAATGAAATAGTCCTTCGTAACGCTGATGAAAAAACAATTCATGTACTTAACACTACCGCAAGGATTGTATGGGAACTTTGCGATGGTGATCATACCGTGGAGGATATAGAACATACATTAAGAGAAAAGTTTTCCATACCTGACAATGTGAATGTACTCAATGATATTTTAAATACATTGAGCACCTTATCAGAAAAAGGAATGTTAGAAGAGTTATAAAAAAAAGAATAATTTTTAATTCGAATCTTTGTCAATTATCCTGGAAAACAATTCTACTAAAGACAATTCCTTTTGATAAAAAGAACAAATTTTTCCATCCATATCAATAATGTGTTTTATTATATGAAATATGCTTTCTGAACCTGTTTGTGTGTTAATTTCTATTTCAATGGTATTTACTTCTGTAGGTTCAGAAATATTTACTATTTCCTTAACAAGAGGAAATGCAGATATTTTTTCAAGCAAAGAGACGTCAGGGTTTTCTAATTCCACCACATAGTATTTTTCTGTGCTTATCATCTTTTTTATTTCTTCCACCGTTCCGGTGATTTTTACCCTTCCTTTGTGAATAAAGGCGATTCTGTCACATAATTCTTCCGCTTCATGCAAATTGTGGGTAGCAAACACAACAGTCTTTTTCATTTCATTTACCAGTTTCTCCCGTATAAATACCCTTATTTTTTGCGCGGTAATGGGGTCTAACGCATTCGTCGGTTCGTCCATTAAGAGGATATCAGGATTGGTAAGCAGCCCACGTGCGATAGCCAGTTTTTTTCTTGTTCCGGTTGAATAGTCCTTGAACATCTTATCTGCTTCATGGGAGAGGTCCATAAAAGATAATAAATCATTAATTTTTGTGTCCATATCAGAACGGATTACATTGTTCAGTCTTGCGAAAAATTTTAGATTCTGCCTTCCCGTAAGCCTCCAATAAAAACTTCTTTCGTCACAGATAACATAACCGATGATTTTTTTAATTTTTTTCCCCTGATGTATAACATCAAGTCCGTTAATAGATGTCGTTCCTGAGGTAGGGAGCACCATAGTGCAGAAGATTTTTATAAGCGTGGTTTTGCCAGCGCCATTTGAACCAAGCAATCCGAATAACTCGCCTTTTTTAATTTTCAGATTAACTTCCGAGAGGGCGGTTGATTCTTTCTTTTGTAAAGGATGCAGTAATAAATCCCTGTAATTCTTTATGAGCGGATATTTTTTCGTAAGGTTAAACGTCTCGATACAATAGGTCATACAATCCCTTTCTCATTTTTAAGTAATTTCCACCTGCTGAAAAAAAGAAATACTCCCTTCCGGAATAGTAAAAAGAGAAAACGCGTGCCCCTGTTAACAACGGTTTTCATACGGCCATGTTTGTTTTTTGTGAATGTTTTTTTCTGAAATCCGCACAATGCACGAACGACAGGGGTGCTCTGTATAATCAACCATCCTGCCAGGTTGCCGGCGTAAGTATCAAGACGCAGAAGCTTTTTCCCTCTCCTGATAGCAGATACTCTGCCTATTATTTCACGATGGTTTACCGCAGGGTCAGAATGCGGTACATTGTCTCCTTTTGTTGTAACAGAAAAGTCAGTTTCATTGCCGGAAATACTTAATACACGGTGCACAATAAGTTTATTATCGAGTCTGAAGGCAATAATATCACCGCGCCGTATTTGTGAATAGCCACATGTAACGATAACGTTATCACCTTCCCTTATGAGCGGATACATACTGCGGCCGCGAATGGGGATAGCGAACGTTTCATGGGACTGGTCCCACACATTGACGATAGCGTGCAATAATTCTCCTGAAATATTTTTATAATTTTCTTTTTGCATTATTTTAACGTAAGGAATTTCAATCTTTGTAGGGGCTGAAGATCTTCAGCCCCTACATTGAAATATTTTGCCCCAATAAGTTGCCGGAGGCCTAATTAACTTTCACCTTCAATTTTTTGACAATATTATCCGCTTTGAATTTTACCACGGCCTTTCCCTTTTTCTTTGCGGTAATGACAAAGGAGGCTTGCCCGCTAACATCTGTTGCAACGGTGGGAGTCTCAATTTCTATTTTTTTCTTACCCTTTTTTATCGTCGCTGTTATTTCAAAACCCTCTGCGCTGCCACCGGTTTCGCATGCTATTGTTATCAGTACTTCACCGTTTCCCCCTTTTTCGAGTACTAACTTTTTCGGTTTCACCTCCATAGAAGTTATTGTGCATTCCTGCGAAAGAGGGGTTGGCGTTACTATGGGAGTTGATGCAGGCGTTGGTGATGATTCTGGCTGCGGGGTAACTGTTGGAGTGATGGCTGGTTCTTCGTCGTCAGCAGCAACATACAGTTGTGTCGCAGGGTCGCCAAACAGTACAAAAGTTTCCACCAGTTCACCCCAGTAACTGCTCCGGGAGTATGCATCTAACTTTGCTTCAGTGGTAATTTCGCCTAATCCGTAGGGAGAATCGGCAAATACCGACTCATAAAATGAAAGCATAAGTAATCTGTGCCCCGAGGTATAACCCAGGGCAGTGGCCGCCCATACCGCAATTGCCCCTTTATCCTGTAACCTTTGAAATTCTTCAGCAACAGAAACCTGTGTGTTTTTCCCCGTAAAAAATCCGTTAAGACAGTTGGCTACGGTTACTACCGGCAGTCTATGTAAATTATCCAGCAATGCAATGTCATCTGTGGTGTAAATAGACGTGTTTTCATTAATTCCCCATATATCCACAGCCCCGTGTCCGGTGTAATTCACCATAAAACATCCATCATTGATATGCTGAGTAATGTCGACTGAAGGATCTTCCTCTTGAGTATAATTATCGATATACACCCTTTTCGCGGTATAGTCATCGGGTAAAAGTTCTATGATTTCTTCTGAAAGATTTTCAAAGGAGGATTCATCGTCATCCGCTACGAGTAGTGCATTTTTCATCCAGTCTTCCTCAGAAGGATTCTGATCGTAGTCTATTATCTTATTGATTATATCTTCCGCCTGTTCGTTTGTTTGTGCGCAGAGTCGCCCGATATACATGTCAGGCAGAATGTCATCGCCGCTGACAAGGACAAACCAGTTATCCGATGGCGTCTCTCCCAGATCGTCAGTTTCAATAATCTGGGAGGGGACATAATTTATTGTGCCCGATGCTAAATTATCCTTGTAATCCTGATAGGCGTCGCCAACAAGGACAACGTATGCAGGGGCTGGCTCCTGCCAATTGTCATATGCATATTTCAGGAAATCCTGAATTGCCTGTGGGGTAAAAATGCCGTTATTAAATTCATCATAGATATCGTCGGTCTTTACCGTAACGACTCTCAAACCTTCATTGCTGCGATGGTCTGCCAATAAGAGCGCAGTATCATAAAAATCCTCATGTGTGATAATAATGTAGTCGGCTCCGTTATCAGAAGATTTCCATGCGGATGGTTCATCTTTTTCAATTGCAAAGGGTGATTTATACCGTGCTGACGTCAATGCAAGATAACGTGTTTCTGATTGTGCGGTTCCTTCGAACTGCAGCGTATAGCTTTTGTTGTTGTTTATGATATTTAAGTTGTTTATGTGATTCACATTATTGTGATCTGTAATGTCGAATGCCTCAATATTACTACCGGTAAAGGAAGATATTTCAAACTGATAATTGCCTTCGGATGGCACTTTAAACAATAGTTCATCATTTTCAGCGGTATACGTATCGAAGTAATCGATTTCCGCCCAGTTCACCAGCAGTTGGTCAACTGAAGCCGCTGTATCACCCACCGACTCTATCGTAATAGTATTTGTTCCGTTATTTAAATAATCATGGGATACGGTTACTTCATGAGTGAAGAATATTTGACCGTTCCAGTATTGATCGTCTGTTTCAATACCATTAATATATATTTTTGTGTGGTGGTCGGGGTCATCGTTGCTGTCATCAGTATATCCCTTCAATTGCACCCTTACGGCAGCGGCGCCTGAACCGGAAAGGATGTTTTTTATATTCAGGGAAAGGTCTGTTGATTTCGGGGCGGTGAGCCTGCTTTCCCAGAAGTAATGATCCTGGCCTTCTCCATCCGGCATGGTTTGCCAGTAAAACGTATTTTCTTCTGCATGAATTGTTGCAGGAAAGTAAGCAGGAACCGTGGCGTTTCCTGACAGGGAGCCATCGATGGTATTCATGCGGAGTCCTTCTAAAACTCCGGTTGTAAGCCAATAAACATTTTCATCGGTATAGACGTCTGTGTATTCTTCACCAAAAAAAATGATAGAATCAGTTGTGTTAAATTCACCATCATCTTCTCCTTCAATAAAAATGGCAATGTCGTTCCCTTTATTTGTCATGGAAATTGTGCGGGGATCTATGGAACTGACATCAAACCCTGCATCGGTAAGATCATGGTAACCCAGCTTATACATACCTTCTTCTTTAACGGTTATTTTAAGTTTGGGCGAAATCTCAGTGGTTGAACGCTTACTTTTTCTTTGAATAGCTTGTTGAGCAGGAAGTTCTGAAATAACAGGCCGTTTTAAATGGCGGTAATTTATGATGTTCTTTTTTAAAAGGTTTTCAAAAAAAGGGCTTACCACCGAAGGTTTTTTTGCTGGAGAAATAAAACTATCTTTAAAGGAAACACGGGCAATGATTTTGTGGTAAATGCGTACTTCGCCTGTTACGGGGTTAAACAGAACAGGAAAAAACTGTATCTGTGCCACCGGTTGATCACGCAGGTATCCTCTATCGCCAATTTTTACCGGTGTGTCCGGAAAGAAGGCATTCCTGGCGTATATGTGCTGATTTTTAAAAAAAGTTTGTTTTATCTTGCCGGAAGGAAAAGTATCGCGGTTTTCCCCTTCTATTTTGAATTTTGGAGAAGGGTATAGATTATAACCCTGTAACGTCTCATATTGTGCATCAAGGATATCCAGAGAAAGATTGTTAAGAGAAGGCAAACCTATCATTGTTCCGCATAATGGTAATTGTGGTTCTCCCGGAGTGCCTCCCTGTGAGGTGTCAGGTATAATAATACGATGATATGTATTCCCCTCATATTGCAACATTTCGCTATGAAAATCATCCACCGTCAATTCCAATATAATCTCATGATTATCTGATGGCAGTAATGAAATGGTGCTGCCTGACCCGCAATGTGGCAGTACCATCAGGGAGGAAAATGTTCCTGTGAATAAAATTACCATAAACAGCAGGGAATGAGAACGATAATTGAAAAATGAAAGTATATTTGTAATGTATCTTTTTGTCATCTTTAATACTCCACAATTATGAACATATTTTTGTACAAACTAAATCGGCCATCTCCTGTAAAGGGCCAACGGTCAGGTGATAGCATTTGGCTTGCGCTATAATATTTGATAGTTCCATGAATAATCGAACTGAACTGCCTTTAAATTCTTCCTGCAATATTTTAGATTTATAACTGCCCTGGTAATTTCCCAGGAGTTCAACTGCTGCCTGACTAACCGGTATGGGGTGAAGTGTGGGATTGCCGTCGAACAATGGTTGCCTTTCTGTTCCCTTGAGAACATCCAACACCAATACTTTATGTTCAGCGCATACCGCCTCAATTTCTGACAGGACTTTGTTTGCTTTGTCTGAGCATAGCCTGATGACAGGAAACTCGCTGTTGGTGTTGATGCGAACATTTTTCACGCCTTTCATGTTTTTTATGATACGTAAAACACCATCATGCATTTGATCAACAAAAATGGTTAAGTCCTGTTCGTTGTTTTGCGTTACACCATTCTGATCATGTAAAAAAAGTATGTAATCAATGGATGTTTTTGTCCCTACGCTGCCTGTTTGTATTTTGTCAATATCCAAAAGAAGTTTATCCAACCATTCATCTCCGCTGATATTTTTGTCAGAAAAACCAACCAGTGACAATGTATCTTTTCGAATCCTGAGGCTTCGGGGAAAGGGGTACACGAGATGGTCGTGCCTTCCCAGGGCAGCCATTTCATCGGAAAGAAATCTGAATCCTCTCTTCAGAAGGGTTAAGACTAAAGTAGTCTTGCCATGTCCTCCGTCTGCCACGATAAGCACGCCATGATTATTGAAAGAAACTACACCGGCATGGATTAATAAATGACTTTTTATCCTGGTGATAATTGACATAAGCACGCATTCATAAGTGAATCCTTCTAATAATTTGGAATTATTAAGCGGCCATATTTCATCGTTGCACATTAATACGGGTTTGCCAAAAGGATTGTCAGGATGTGTAATTAATGAAAACTCTATTTGCGATTTGGCAAGTGACGGAAATTCATTCTTCCGAAACCGGCGGTACATCTTTGTAAAGAGATCAACAAATTCATGGGAATCGGATGAAATGGTTACCTCTAAATCAAAGAAATAGAGCTTTACTACCAGAAGAGAAGATTTTTGTAATAATTCCACAGAGTACCCGTAAAAATATAATTTGAAATGTTTGTAAATTTTCTGGCGGGTTCAGGTTTGCAACCTGAACCCATAGTTTAATTTGGACAATAGCGTTAAAAGTATTTGATGACTAAATTCCTGCCTACTGACATGCAGAAACAATATAAAACGTGGGGTTCAGGTTGCAAACCTGAACCCGCCAGTAGATTTTTACTTAGGTATCATTTTTAGTGATCAATTGATATGCCAATACAGAGTAATAATTGATAATTCGTTGTAATCTATTGTTTAATGATAAGTTAGGGATAACGATTTCTTCAGGCTATGGTAACCAGCAAAAAAATGGATTGTAGCACTCTCTTTTAATGCAAAATTTGCGGAATAGTAAAAGTGAATATAAATTCTTGTGATAAAGCAGATTATATTGTTAAAGTGAAAATCGGGGAAAAAGGAAGCATTTTTTATGCTGTACTAAAGTGCAATATTTGCGTGTAAGTGGTAAACATTATTGAGCAAAAAGATTGTAAGGCACATTTGCTTTTTTTTATGTTTCTAAAATTTTTATATTTTGCAGAAACGGCGCCGGTAATAAACAAAAAATTAAAAACAGGGATGTGAGTGTGGCTTTAACCAAATACTCACAGCCCTGTTTTACATCAATTAATTATCAGAGTAGATTATAGTAACCATTTACGTAACCTGTGTGTGCCGTTCCTAATTTTTCAAGCAGCTCTTCATTCGTATAGGTTTCTACTTTTGGTGTTTCATATTTTACTTTTTCTTCCATTTTTAATTTCCTTTCTTTAATTAATGTTCTTTTTTACTTTCCTACCCGGACAATTACGGCATCGTGGATGGTTGAGTCTCCATCAGTTTCAACATCTTCCAATTGATACGTATATGCCTTTCCTGAAACTACCTGAGAATCTACAAAAGAATATTTAGCTCCTGAAAATGCACTGCCTTCCGCACTGATTAAAGAGCTATTTACCTTTACAGGTTCACTTCCAACAACATTGTTTCGCAAGATGTTGAACCCGGCAGTATCAATTTCCGTTGCAGTTTCCCATTCAACGAGTACTACTCCATTCTCTTCTTTTGCCGTAAAAGAAATAAGGCTAACTACGTTTGCATCTTCAACAATAAGTTCTATCTCTGATTCACAGGTGTTACCTGCACCGTCCGTGACGATTACAACTCCGCTGCCGTTTATGGTCGGGTCTGTTAGTTCAACATTGTAGCTGACACTGTCATCTCCGGGAACAAATGGGTCGACCGTTAAAGTCAGATTGACTGCCCCTACTCCAAGCTCGACAAAGAATATACCACTATCCTCATCAATCTGGCCATTACCATTCAGGTCTTCACCGTCATCGAGCACATCATTGCCATTTATATCCTCAGAAGGGCGATCATCGGTTGCCGTTCCTGTGGCTGTTGGAGGGTCTCCTGCGACTATTTCTATCTCACAGATCGGAGGATTTGCATCGCCTGTAGGATTTATAAATTCAAATAATGCGCCGCCAGGATAGATGTAAGAGTCAAAATTATTATACCCCTCTACGGTAATCCCATGGACGCCATTTGAGGCGGTATTGTGAACTCCGCTGCTAAGTTCAACAATTGCTACAGAAAAACCCGTAGTACCAATGGCAGTGAAATCAGCGGCAGGGATTGCTACTCCATCAAGCAGGATTGTTCCCCCTGAAACGTCCCCGTCTTCTGCAATGACCGTAACAAAATTCTCCGCAAATTGGTTACCGCCTACAGTAGAGAATGTGTAGTTCGAAAGGTACTGCTCAGTAGGGATCATGTTGCCCATTGCAGGATCGCCATTAGTCGCACCGGCGGCGCCATCACCAGTCATAAATTGTGCCACATAAATGGGATTATCGCCTTCAAAAACGTGATTTCCGGTAATAGGCCCTACTTCAATGAACTGCCCCCTGTTAATCGTTCCGATGCTTACTCCATCTTGTGTTACCGTGGTATTATCCTGTGAAGCAAGAATTCTGTAAATAGTACCACCCGTTCGATTGGGAAGATTTGCCACTAAAGCCCGGGTTCCCCAGCTCTGGACAGGTTGTGCCACTTCGAAAATATGATCACATGCAACAATACCGGTTGGTACCTGCGTACAGCCATCACCATTCGTAACGCCCACGGGTTTATCTGCGCTGATGATCGACCCTGTCAGTGTATTTGTTAAGATTGTTGAAGATGACCGTGCAAAGTATCCTTCTCCCCGGTTCAAAATCACATCGAAAGCTACACCTGCTGCATGCCCTATGATGTTTGTTGCAGGGGTAATTGTTACCGTTGTGTTATCAAACCCTGCAACTACTGCAAATTCAGCACCTACAAAAGCAGGATTATAATCCATTACGATATATTCTGTATTCATCGTATCAACAGGAAGCGCAAGGGCAGCGTCACTCGATGCCGTTCTGCGATGAATCATATAACACACGAATTCATCGGTTGCGAAGGCGTGTACTGCATTATTCGCGACGGCATCAGGCGTCCAAAGTGCTGCATTGATTGGTATAGTAACAATCGTTACATCACCGGGAACAATACCAACGGTGGTGGTAAATGTAGGTGAGTCAACCGGGTAATCCACGGTAACATCTGTGGCAACATCGCCTGTAAGATGTAATTCAAGTGTAATGGAAGCGTCAAGATTTGGCATAAATGCCATAATGAAGTCGGTTCCCTTGTTATCAAGCGCAGCCCGTGCAGTTGAATTTCCAAGGAACAGCAGCGCAGCAATAACTACACAACTGAAAAAACTATTTTTTAAATATGATTTATGAAACATGAAATAATCCTCCTTTTACAAAAGTAATGCTGGTTTAATTACAAGTTTTATATTGTCATTATGCCTCCTTTCAGGAAAAGTTTTATTGAATGTTAATTTCACATGAATCCAAATAAGTTCTTTCATAATGTAAATGAATTATAAAAAAAGCCGTTCCAATCTCAGCATGAATGCTGAGATTGGAACGGCTTTTTTGATTGACAATGCTATTTAGATTAATAATAATACTGCGAGTAGGCATGAAAATACCCTTTCATGTTTACTGAAACGAGGGGTATAGGGAGTAGACGCCAATCTAAGACTCCCTATTACCTCTTTTTTATTGCTTCCTTTACATGTAAAACTACTATCTATTCAATAATTGTTTTTTACAATCAACAGTGTTGCATTTCAAATTACACGGTAATTCTTGTTTTCCTCTTTGCAAACAAATCATTATTTAACTATTCTTCAGGTACCACTTTTTTTAACCTGCGTTTGTTTTATAACAGATATGAAATGTTTCGTAAATACCATAAATAGGGGATATCATAATGAATATACTCAAAGGGATATATTATATTTTTCACATACAATGCCAGAAGCTGTGGGGAAGTATTTGTACCTTCACCCACAGCTCTTTTTTCTGAAGAGGTCGGGTTTCTTACCCGACTTAAATCTGAAAACCGCACGGCTATATTGTATTTTTCACTTATGACAATAAATTGTAGCCATTAACATAACCCGTGTGTGCTGCTCCGAGTGTTTCAAGCAATTCTTCATCAGTATAGGTTTCTACTTTTGGCGCTTCATAGACTGGTACGTTTTGTTCTTTCATTTTTGCCTCCGTGTAATGAATAAATTATCTGATACTAAAATTTCCTGCAATTAGTCTGATACTCTTACCCTTGCCTTAACAGGACCGTGCATCGTGCTGTTGCCGTTTGTATCAATATCTTCCAGTTTGTAAAAGTATCTGCCGCTGCGATCAAGAATGTCCAAATAGCTGTAATTTGCACCGGAAACAGAGTCGCCTCTTGCCTCGATTAATTCGTTGTTAATCCTTGTGTATAGGCCTCCCTTGCGTTTGGCGCGGTACAGATTAAAGCCTGCGTTATCTATTTCAGTAGCGGTTTCCCATTCCAGCAAGATTTCTTCTTCAAATGCGGTAGCGGTAAACGATGTCAACTCTACTGCATTAGGTTCGCAAAGGACCTCCAAATCTATTGCCCTGCCATCTACCGCGGCAGTCTGGGCTTCATCATCAGCATAAACCTGAGCATGCACATTCAAATTGTCATATATGCCTTCTGCAAGAGATGCAGAAGCTTCCCATCCTTCGGCTTCTCCATTGCTGAGCCCGATCCAGGCAAAATCCGGTGGTGTGCCATTATTGTCATCATTGCCGTCAACAAGTTTGGTAGTATTTCCCAATTTTATAAAATTGTCATCGGGTAATTCCAGCACTGGTCCGGTTTCACCTAATACCAATGCATAAAGGATCTCGTTTTTACAATCGTAACGAAGATAAAGCTTTGCGTCGATTGAAGGGTTTGGTTTCTGAGAATCGCCAGCCCGCCACATATTTGCAAAAAAATCACCGCTTCCATCTTCTGCAAGGTTCCATTCACTTGGATCGCCATCTACCGTTGCTGTATCAAAGGTAGGTATTGGCGGACTTGCAGCAAAAGCAGATGAAGTAAAATTACTATATACTGTTGTGCACACGATTAATGCAAATATTTTCATACCGGTTTTGAGCATAATAGTATCTCCCTGTAAAATAATATAAAATGATAAAAAATTGCAAAAAAATATGTAGTGAAAGAGCCTCCTTTCTAATTCTCTCGATGCTATGGATAGCGGATAACAATCAACAATACATACAATATATAAAATAAATATATTGTAAATACCTGATTACGGATAGACACAAAAGTAGATATTCTTTTGTGTTAACGCTATACCCATTATTTTTATTGACAAATGGTGATTAAATAAAATAACATCGCAAAACAAACAAATTACAATAACGCAGGAAAATACGGTTGTTGATATGAATAAGAAACCGGTTTCAATCAAAGTAGAGGAAGAACTGCATCGCTGTCCTCAATGCGGTTACGAGGATGGTTTTCATACGTCATTTGTAAGAATAGATCAGAGAAGGTGCAGGATTATTCTGATATGTCCGAGTTGTCATGCGAGATATGATCCTGATTGGGTAACAGAACTTTAAAGGAAAAAGCATGGAAAATATGAATGAATTTAACATGGAGGAGAACCATAACGTTTCGAATGTTGGATTCAAAGCGTCGAATGAACAGTTGATACATATAGAAAAACGAAAACATCCCAGAATAGAAGCTTCTATGTTGATTAAAATTCAAATTGAGGATGTTGCCGTTCTCGCTACTACAATTAACATAAGCTGTTCGGGTATTTTTTGTCAGACAGAGATGTATATCCCAATAAAATCAAAGGTTAAATTATTGTTTGCTTTGCCGTATTACGGGGATCAAAAGAAGCAAATCGAACAAATGGAATGTTGCGGCGAGGTGGTAAGGGTTCAATTGGATTTGACAGATGTTCGCAAGATGCCTGCATACAACATTGCCATTTCTTTTACAAACCTTAATGAGCAGGAAAGAAAGAAGATTGATAATTATATAAAATTTACTCCGTAAGTTATCTGAGCGGAGCCCCTCTATGCCAACAGGCAGGGAAGCATAATATAAATGATGCGTTACAAAAAATCGGGACTGCTCCCGATGTGACTTGTTCAGTGTAATTATCCACTAAAAATTCATTTGGCTATTCGAGTTCAAATGTAACTTTTGTAATTTCCCCCGCCTGTATTTTTACCGATATATCTTTTGCTCCAGGGGATTTTCCCCATAAAGACCTTTTTGGTTTTGTCCACAGTTTTAAGGTATACTGGCCTTCCGGTACATTTTTTATCGTAAAGCTTCCATCGTTATCGACCATGGAAAAATATGGGTTTTGCAATATAACAATGTAAGCAAGCATATCACTGTGCACATTGCACCGCATTGTTGCCACTCCTAATTTGTTAAAAGTAAAAGACCGTGCTTCCCCCTTAAACCAGGTGCCGAGATTCATATTATCCGCAACATCATCGGGAGAGTAAATATTATGCCGAACATCATCGCTGTTAAGGAAGTCCACTGTCGTGCCTTTTAGCAGGGGAAGGACATGGGGAATAAAGGTGATGTTTTTTTGATCCATGACGGCGTGTTCAGCAGGGGGATCATATGTTTCAGGAGTCTTTTCAATGTAAGCGAGGGTATATTTTCTGTATTTTGCTTTTTTTGCCTTGACGATACCTTGAATCTCGCCCGTCTTTTTTTCTTCGGCGTGGGCATTTACCGTTAAACATACTGCAAACAAAAAAATGGATACATATATAAGGAATTGTATCTTGCCGGATTGGAACTTAGTTTTTATAGCCATATAGATAAATATCTCCCTGGTGAATAGAACAATTAAGAAAATTTATTCTGTCTTAAATAATTGATAACGATATCCTCTGAACGAAAAATGTTAATGAAAGAGTTTGTTTAATGTTTGTCTCATGCTTTCTCTGTGTGTGCCTGGCCAGTAAATACGGTGACATAGTTTGCATATTTCAAAAGTATCATGTGTTGAGAATACATATGAGGGAACCCTATCTTTTATCCCTTCTTTTTTGACAGGACATAATATCGTATTACACTGCAAACATCTAGTAAAAACATGCTTCTTAGTATCAATGTTATAGTGAAGTATCACTTGTTGCAATTGTTTTTTATAATCAAAACTATGAATGCATAATGAATTATATGCGGATTTACGTTCTAATAATTTTTTATCCATGGATAGTATGATGCGATTCTCCCTGAGCGCCCTGGCAATCAGTTCGTCATCTGAAATGAAAGGTTCATAAATTACGTCATGCCCGATGATTCGAAGCCATTTGGCAAGCCTGCCGAGCATTGCATCTGCAATGAATCTTTGTTGTTGAGAGGTATTATATGAAATATTTTCCGATGGTTTATCTGGTATGTGCATTAATGGAAAGATCACCTGTGAATGAATTCATACAAGTAAAGTAAAAAAGCTGAATCGATACTTTTCTACCGGAGTTATTCCTGATGTACCCTGGTTTAAAACAGGGTAAAGCGTTTTTCCAAGATACTATTCCATAATCGGGGTATTTGGCTAAGGTGCTTTTTTACAATATTAGTGCACGCGGTATCTAATAATTCCTTCGAAAGAGAGGAATACAGTTTTATGTGAACAATTTGCGGCTCGGTAACAGGCTTTCCTATTTGGCTCACCAGATAACATTCTGCGTTTTGAACAGACGGGTCTTTTGTGAGTTCTTTGGCGATTTCATGTGCGGCTATATTATATAATTTTCCTGTATGGGTAACAGGATTTTTTCCTGCGGTTGCTTCCATGGTCATAGGTCGATAGGGGGTAATCAGGCCGTTTACCCTGTTTCCTCTTCCTACCTGACCGTCGTCTCCGCATTCCGCGCTTGTGCCCGTTACGGTCAGATAATAAACATTCTTCTCTGCATTATCTGCTGCATTGATAACAATGGCCGTTTTTTTTGCAGTATGTTTTTTTATAAATGAGTTGATATATTCTGTGAGAACTTCTTTGATTTTGAAGTATTCTTTTTTTGAAGAAATGAATCTCGAAACAAAGGCAATGGCAATAGTAAGGGTTATTTGATCGTTTAATCTGATACCCATAATTTTAATGTCTTCGCCGACCATGGGATAATTATGTTTTGTTTCAGCAGAATTAAGAAATTGTTCCGTACAATACACAATGGATTCAAGTTCTGTCATTGGTGAAAACCCAACGCCGATAGAGGTATCATTTGCTAAAAGCTGCATGCTATCAAAGGTTGCGCGTAAATCTACGCTTCCGGTTCTGATCTGTGTATCGATAGCAACATTTATTTCCGGTTCCAGGAATCGCATGCGATTCCTTAGCCACGTATGGGCTGTTTCCTGTGTGATTTCTTTCAGAGGTATTTTATGATCGCCAACGTATTCGGTAGCCCGGCCTGCTATAATCAATTTCATGGGAACGAGCACTCTTCCGCCGCCAAAAGAAACTTCAGAACGTCCTCCCACCAGAAGGCATTTATCGATATTATGGTGCAAGATTTTTCCAAAATGTTTTAAATAGTATTGTGAAAAAGCGGTGCTCAGTTCTTCTGCCACGCCGTCGCAAAGTGTATCAGGATGCCCCGCACCTTTGCGTTCCACAATCTCTATAGAAGATTTGCCGACAGGCAATTCCTGTGTCTGTTCAATGATTATTTTCATAAAAAAACCTGCATAGCTCTGTGTGTTACCCATTACAGCCGGAAAAGGTAACTATTCAGCGCAAATGTTACACGGCTCGTTCCCAAACTCCAGTTTGGGAATGCATTTGTTGTAGAGACGCATTGCTATGCGTCTCTACAAGAGAAGTGAGACGGTGGGCAATGCCCATCCTACAAAGATTAAAATTCCTATACATCAAGGTTTTACAAACTCATGTTCCGGATGTTTAATTGTTAAAACAGGGCATGGCGCCATTCTCACAACCTTTTCTGCCGTGCTGCCCAGAAAAACATGGGAGAGTCCTGTGTAGCCATGTGTTGCGATTGTTATTAAATCTATAGTATATTTTTTTGCAGCATTAATTATTTCGAGGAATGGCGTCCCGCGCACAATGATAGTTTCAGTCTCTATTTTATCTATATAATGCATGGGAACGACATGCTTCATTTTCTCTTTAGCGTTTTGTTCCATTTCGTCATATATTTTTGACAACGGATAGACAGATCCTCCCAAACCCACAGGGATACTCAAATCGGCAATCACGTGTAAAACGTATAATTTTGCATTACACAGTTCCGTAAATGACAAGGCATATTTTAATGCATGTTCAGCGCAATTTGAGAAATCGGTTGGGAAAAGAATATTTTTAATGTTAATCATGTCGATTACTCCTCAAAAATTATTAAATTTTTCTCTATTTGCGCGAAAAGCGCCGTTTATAAAAAATTTGGAGAAATTATGCGGGGATGACAAATTCGTGTTCCGGATGTTTTATTGTTAAAACGGGGCATGGGGCTTTTCTCACCACTTTTTCAGCGACACTGCCTATAAGCGTATGGGAAATACCAGTACGCCCGTGTGTTGCTATGGTAATAATATCTATGTTGTATTTTTTTGCGTTCTTTGTAATTTCTACATAGGGTGTGCCCCGAACGATGATATTTTCCACTTCTATCTGATCCAGAAATCTTTTCGGGATTAAGTGATGCATTTTCTTTTTTGCGTTTTCTTCCATATCCTTATATATTTTGAGAGTGGGATACATTACGCCGCCCGCACTAATGGGGATATTCATTTTTGGAATGACATGTATTATATAGAGTTTTGCTTTAAAGAGAGTGGCCAGGGATAAAGCATATGTTAATGCATGTTTGGCACAGGGAGAAAAGTCGGTTGGAAAAAGAATCTTTTTGACAGTGATCATGATATCAACTCCTGGGTAAAATTATTGTTTCTCTGCGTCTGTTTGCAGCACAGTTACGTTGCAATTAACGCATCCATTCAACACGCATAAACTTTGCATTTTCATGTTTTTTGTATTCAACTTCTCCGCTATAAGCCTTATGCAGAATTGTGCCGATACGTTGCGCGAGTTTTGCAGAGGTAGTGAGGATTTCAATTTCATTGTCTTTTTCATTAATTTTCATAATTCTTTTTAACGGATTGAAATTCTTTGACCTTTCATCCTCATTTTTAATAAGGTTCAGAATTTCTTGTTTGTGTTGCTGTAAAAATTCTCCTTTCAAAGTAACAACACCGCTGGGTACATTTTCTTTTGTTTTTTTGCATGCAGGGCATTCTACCCAGTTGATATCTTTCAGGGATTTTTTCTGTTCATACAGTTGAGCGTCCAGAAACCATTTTTTATTATGGTAAATCGCATTGCAATCTTTACAAATAGAGTAATCAACGAGGCCTTTTTTAGGCAAATACGGGTCGTTTTCTGCATGTACTTTATCGCGGGCATATTTTTCTATATCTCTTGGTATTTTCATACGGTATATTTCTCCTTTCGTTTGCTTGAAAAAGCGTCACATATACTTTGTATTTGTCAAAATATATCAAAAACCCCAAAAACTTTCTTATTTTAAAAAACTGGTCAGGTTTTTTTCTCAACAACTTATTGTAAATCATGATAATTTTCACACAATATATTAATTAACTTTTATCGGAATTTTTTTTACTTCTGCTTTTTCCTCCTTTGGTAGCGTTATTTCGAGAATGCCATCCTTGTATTCTGCCTTTGCATCTTCATATTTCACGGAGACCGGCAATAAAACAGATCTTGTAAAACTTCCGTATCTCCTTTCAGTAAAATGATAATTTTTGCCCTTTTCTTCCTTTCCGCCTTTTTTTTCGCCTTTTATAGTGAGAGTATCGTCCTTAACAGATATGTTAATCTCCTTTGGATCTACACCTGGTATTTCCGCTTTAACAATAACGTTCTCATTTGTCTCGGATACGTCCAGGGGGGGCATCCATCCCCGAAATGCGGATTCATCACCGCCTAATCCGCTAAAGGTATCAAAAAGTTTGTTCATTTCGTTCTTGAATGTATCCATCATTGGCAGATAGGGCCACTTCATCATTTCAGACGCCATATTTTACATCTCCTTCTCTAAAAATGCATGCGATAGAAAAAACAGTGAATAATATTATTGGTAAATACAATAGTCTATATCGGGAAATATATTGTTTTTATGTTCTATTTCGTACAGCCAGTTTTCATCAATAGCATTTGACCGGATATCATTATAAAGTTTATTAAAATGAAAGAGGTGTTCTTTTGTTCTTTTTACTGCATATTCCACCATCGTGCCTGCTTTCATAATAAATGCCCAGTCACTGCTTTGCGCCAGTAAGAGTTCTCTTGCCGCCTGGTTCAATGCCCGATGCGGTAAAGAATATTTCGTGGCGTGAGGAAATGATTTTGCTAACTCAACCATGCGTTTTGCGGCCATGTGAAGGTGGCGGTAAATCCAGTCATTTTTATCATTCATCCAGTATTCGCTGTGACCTTTGTATCCCCAACTTGAGCCGGATGGGGTGGCGCATTGATTTTTGGGATACATGGTAAGGTATTCCATAGGGGTAATTAACGAAATAGTCTGTTGGTCAAACGCAATCTTCCTGAAGAGAAAATCCAGCCAAACAGGGCCTTCAAACCACCAGTGGCCGAAGAGTTCTGCGTCGTATGGGGCTATGACAATCGGCTTTTTATCCATTTGGGAGGCTAAATATTCTATTTGTTTTTCCCTGTTGAACATGAAGTTTCCGGCGTGTTCCGCCGCTTTATTACGGGCTATTTCCAATAAATAGGGCTCTTTGTGGTTAGTCTTGCCGGTGATCCGATAATACTTTATTCCCAGATTCGAACGTTTTCCGTCTCCATGCAAATATGGTTTTACATAGTCATAATCAAGATCAAAACCTATATCACGGTAAAATTCACGGTAATAAAAGTCACCCGGATACCCTTCTTTGGAGCTCCAGACCTGCTTTGAGGATTCGGCGTCTCTTCCGAACGCAACAACTCCCGAAGGACACACAATGGGGGCATAAATGCCGTATTTTGGCCGCGGTGAGGCAAAGAGGAGTCCGTGTGTTTCGGCAATAAAAAACCGAATCCCGGCTTCCTTAAGAAGCTGATCAACGCCCGGTTCGTAAGCACATTCGGGAAGCCATATTCCACGAGGTTTTCTTCCAAAATGTTTTTCGTAGTGATTTACCGCAATGAAAATTTGCGCCCGCATGGCATTTACATTATTGTCCATAAGAGGAAGGATACTATGTGTAGCGCAGCAGGTTATAATTTCAAGTTTTCCTGTGTCCTGGAATTTTTTAAAGGCATGGATAATGTTATTCTGATATTTTTCCGAAAATATATATTTTGCATCATAAAAATGATTATAGTACATCCTTGCCAGTTGATTAAACCCGGGTTGATTATTTGTCCGTTCAATTTCTTTTTCCGCAAGTTCAAGGCGTTTTTCTATGTACCGGAGGCAACGCTGTTGTAAAAGCTCATCGGTCAGCATTGAAATAAGGGTGGGAGTTAAAGACATTGTTATACGAAAATCAATGTGTTCATTTATCAGATTATCGAATACATTAATCAGCGGAATATATGTTTCTGTTACGGCCTCAAAGAGCCAATCTTCTTCAAGGTAGGCGTCATATTCAGGATGACGAACATATGGCAAATGGGCGTGCAGTATTAGGGCGAGATAACCTTTTTTCATAGATGCTTTTTTCCGGGTTGTGAACTACTAATCAGCAAGTTCACAGGATGATAAAAACTGTGGAAATAATTTTTGGACTTCTGCTGATGTTCTTTCATATACTTCTTTCGTTATATCAAAACCAATATCGGCATACATCTTTTTATAAAGATTCTCTACACAAATCCACTTTTTATCAATTATTTCAGAGGGATATGTGCGTGGTGTTGTTATAGTATTTGATCGTATCAGCGGATGGAAAGTTCCATCAGAGGTTAAAAAGCCTATGTCAATGCAGAATGACCTGTTTGGTTCATCTACGTGAATATACCAGTCTTTTGCCCATTGAACTAATTCAATATCAAAATATTTGTTGGCATTTTTCCCGTCGAAGAGAATATTTGTTACATCATATACTCTCAAAGCAAGCTTTGCGTCATGGGCTAACGTGTAAAGATTTTTCATAAAATTATCTATTTTGTTTTGCTGTAGTTCCCAATAACAGAACAGGCATAAAGGGTCTCTTGGCATGAGGACGATTCGATTTTCTCCGTAGTTCTCCGGAAGCTCTGGAACAGCAGGAGGGGGGAAAGTCATTTTTTCTGAAGGTCCTTTTGTTTCTATTTCTTTTATGCCTGGCCATTCACTTTCTCCCGTGACTCCCCATTCCTCCACTCCTTCCTCTTCTCGTGGAGGGATTTCTTCATACCCAAAAAATCGAATCCAAACTATCTTTAAAATATATTTTATTTTCTCCCATACAATTTCAATCAGGGCCTTAAAAATCTCAAAGATTAATAAAAAGATTTCTTTCATTATCTCTTTATCCATAATATCAAAAAGGTATGTGTTATTTTGGAAAGTGCTTATAACTTGTTGTAAAACAATATTTTATGGCTGTTGCATACAGTTTATAATTATACTGCAAACAACAAGAGATAGTCAATAAAATTTACAATAGCAATTGTTTTAAGAGATGGATAGGGCGTAATTCAGAATATTACCGGTAAAAAAATAGGAATTATTACAATGAATTTTTATCTCGCAAATAATTGATTTGTTACTGCAAATGACATTCGCTAAAATAATGCATTATCAATGGGGAAATTTTCTGAATTTAAAAAAATCGTATCCGTGAAAAAGTGGGGGGGGAAACATGTTTTGCAAAGCAGGTATGGTAAAGGCAGTTTGTTTGATGTTTTTCATGGGAATGGTATTATTTGTGACAGGATGCGCGGATTTGGAGGTATTACGTAAGGAGAATCAGGCGCTTACTGAAAAGGTTTCCCTGTTGCAGCAGCATACGGAAGAATTGATGAAGCGTTATCCGCCGGAGGGAAAACATGCCGCTATAATTACACCGCAGAATAAAACATGTATTGCATGTCATAAGATTAACTCTTCAGCGCTTGTAATGGAGTGGGAAAGATCCCGGCATGCCCAAAATGGAATAGGGTGTGTGGATTGTCATGCAGCGGAAGAGGGAGAAATCGATGCATGGAAGCACATGGGCTTTTACATTTCAACGTTAGTGACGCCGAAAGATTGTTCCCGTTGCCACGGAAAAGAGTATGAGGAATTTTCAAAAAGCCATCACTCAAAGGCAGGAGAAATACTGGCAAGCCTTGACAACGTACTTGCGGAAAAGGTTATCGGGCAACCGACTAATAATGCAGATGCGGTAAACGGTTGCTGGCAATGCCACGGCAGTATTATAAAGTTTAAGCGTGATGAGCACAACAATATCATAAGGAACGGAACAGAAGGAAAGCCTGTTTTGGATCCTGATACATGGCCGAATAGTGGCATGGGACGATTAAATCCTGACGGCTCAAAGGGTTCCTGCCACGCATGCCATTCAAGGCATTCATTTGATGCAAAATTGTCCCGGGCCCCGGAAAATTGCGGGAAATGCCATATGGGGCCAGACCATCCTCAGTTAGAAATATACAAGGAATCAAAGCATGGTATCGCCTTTGCCGCTAATATTGATCATATGGCGCTGAATAAAGAAGGAGATTGGGTCTTAGGCAGAGATTATTCTGCTGCGCCGACATGTGCTACCTGCCATATAGCTGCTTATATGACGCCCCGTGGGGTATATAAGGCAAATAGCCATGACGTCGGCGAGCGTATTAGCTGGACGCTTCGTCCCGTAGTCAGCACCAGGATAAACCTTGTGGTATATGAAGACGGATATAAGGAAGATTATCCCGAAACGAAGGCTTTGCCTGATATTGGCGAGGAAGTTCAGACGACCGAAAGGGTTTTGCAGGGTGAAGAGATGATAAAAAAGACGGTTGCAAGACGCGTTGCGAAAGTGGTTACCTGGCAGGAACGGCGCGAAAAAATGAAGGGCGTTTGCAGAAATTGCCACAATGAAACCCATACGAATAATTTTTATAAACAATTTGACAGCCTGGTGGAACTCTATAATGAAAAATTTGCGAAACCGGCGCAGGCATTTATGAAGGAACTTGCAACAGATGGGGCGCTCAATCCCAATGCACCCTTTGAGCATGAGGTACAGTGGGTGTTTTGGGAATTATGGCACCACGAAGGTAGAAGAGCAAGGCATGGGGCAAGTATGATGGGGCCTGATTATTCGCACTGGCACGGTATGTATGAAGTAGCGAAGCATTTTTACTTAAAATTTCTGCCGGCAGTGGTGAAAGCCGCCGCACAAAAAGACAATGCCACGAAAGAAAAATATGAGAAGAAAATCGAACAGTTGTTAATGCAGGATGAACATCTGTGGTTGAAAGGCCTTTCTCCCGAGGAAATCGGGATTTTAAAAGCAGGATATAAAGAACGCTATAACGAGTGAATAAAAAATAAATTTATAATTCCATATTCAAAATGCTGGCAGTTTTTGTGATGATAACATCGGGGTTGAAGGGTTTTGTCATATAGATGTCTGCACCGGATTCTTCCCCCTTTTTTTTATCGTATTCCTGCCCTTTTGCGGTAAGCATTATTATATAGATATTCGTAAGATTGAGCTCATTTTTTACCGCATTGCATACATCATAACCATTCATTTCCGGCATCATTACATCAAGAAAGACAATATCAGGAGTCTCTTTTTTTATGATTTCCAGCGCTTCTCTGCCATTCCCGGCAGTAATAATTTCCACCCCCTTATCTTCAAAGTCTTCAAGGGTTTGTTCCAGTAACAGCCTGATATGGGGTTCATCATCGACAATTAATATCTTCGGCATACTATTCTCCCCGCCTTTGTTATTTAATAGATTACATTAAAGATTTCTATTGGTTTTTCTTTGCCTTTTACCATGATTTTGCCAAATTGTTCATATTTAAATATGTCTTTTGTTGCATGGTAGATATTTTGTTCTACCAGTATTTGCCCTCCTTTTGCAAGGGATTGCAGTCTGTCTGCAATGTTTACTTCATCGCCTATTGCGGTATAATCCATGTGTTGGGGGGAGCCGATATTCCCCACAACCACTTCTCCGGCAGTTATACCGATTCCTGTGGTAAAATTATCACGTATCCAACCGTTACTAATTTTTTTAATGCATTTCTGCATTTCAATGGCGGATTTAATTGCTTGTGTTTCAAGATTGTCACAATGAAAAGGGGCGCCAAAGAATGCGACAATCATGTCGCCCACAAATTTGTTCACGGTACCTTTGTGTTCAAAGATTATTTCCACCATGTGAGAAAAATACTCATTGAGATATTTTACAATTTCCTCAGGTGCGAGTCTCTCGCAAACGGACGAGAAATTTCTGATATCAGAAAATAAAATAGATATTTTCCTCCTGGAGGGGTTGAGTGAGTTGCCTTTCGTATCTTCCAGAATAGAGCTTACAATTTGGGGCGAAACATATCGTTGTAAATGTGTTTTAATATTTTCCGTCTTTATTTTGTTTTCATAAAGAATTGCGTTATCAATGAAAGACGCTGCCTGTGACGCCAGAATATTGAGGAGTTTCAGGTCTTCGGCGCTGTAGGCGTAAGAAGGGTGGCTGCTGAGGTTTATTACTCCAAGAATTCTGTCTTTAAGCTTGAGAGGAGCGCATAGTAAGGAAGAAATAATATTATGTCCATTTACAAACCTTGGGTCAGAAACTGCGTCATTCACAATTTCTGCAATGCCGGTAAGAGCCACATTGCCGGCAATGCCTTCGCCTCGTCTTAACAGGGTCTTTGGGAAGAATTCATTTCCGTATGCGGACAGTATTTCAAGGGTAGTATCGTTGTTTAACAGCATGATAGAGGCGTTTTGTGCATGTATTAACTGCCGGGCCTCATCAATAATCAAACATGCGATGTCTTTAACTTCGGTGCATGCGACTATTTTATCCGCAATACCGTAAAGCAGGTTTATTTCCCTGTATTTATCAAGCATATCGACGACGAGTGATTTTTTTTCATATTCTTTATTTGCAAGGTAAGCAAGCAGTTCGGAAAAAACATGAGCCGTATGATCACCCTTTATCCACCCGATGGTAATGTTATTGAGCGTAATCGGATAGGTGTTCGTTGAACTGTTTAATTCAGAATGGCTCAGTGTGGTGGTGTTTGATGTATTGTTAAAGCAGGCAATCACCTGACCGTCTTTATTTTGGATTTCGATGGGTGTTTTAAAAATATTTGCCAATCCGGTAATAATATTTGACAAATCCTTTTTCGAAATAAGTTTTTCAAGGTTGATGTGAACCATGAAAGTTATGAGAGACGTATTTTACCGGAGACTATTTACATGCATCATTTACACAAACCTGCCTTTCTTATAACAGGAAACAAGATTTTGTCAATAAGCAATTTAATATACTTCTGCGTATCATTTGACAAAGTCCCTGTTGGCGTGTTGGAATATTGGGAAAAAGACTGAAAGACGGCAGCAAAAAGAAAAAATTGTAAAGGCGAAAGGGTGTGGGACATGTGCAGAACAATAACATGAATGAGAATAGGTGTATACATTTGCAGAGTTGGTTCTTGCCAGTTTAGACCATGAAGATGATGAAATTCGCCATGCATGGGTAAAGGAGGTAAATGACAGGATAAAAGCAGTCAATAAAGGACAAGCTAAATTACTGGATTTTGAAAGTTTATATAATGCTGGTTAAAATTCATGAGCTGGCAGTCAAAGAATTCGATGAGGCTATCGAGTGGTATGAACTTCAGTCAGACGGCCTTGGCAAACGATTTATGAACTCAGTAAAATAAATAAATAAAATTAAAAAGAACCCCGGATGGTATTTAGTTGAAGACGATACTATTTACAAAGCACACATTCCGAAATTTCCCTATAAGATACTTTTCACCTTAGAAAACATCAAAAACATTGTTGTATGGGCTATAGCTCACGTGTATAGGAGTTACCTGATTTCTCTCTGTCCGGTTCCGGAGCATTCTGCGTAATGCCCGGCGGCTCTTTCGTTGCAGGAAAGCTGAGGATAAAGGTACTGCCTTTTCCCATTTGACTTTGTACCGCTATTTCCCCTCTATGCCGTTTGACGATTTCAAAAACAATACTCATTCCCAGCCCTGTACCATGATCCTTGGTAGTAAAAAAAGGATCAAAGAGTTTTGACTGCGTTTCTTCGTCCATTCCCAATCCTGTGTCTGAAATGTTTACAATTACGTTTCCACCATCTTCCTTCGTAGAAAAGGAAAGCGTCCCTCCATCAGGCATGGCGTCAATGGCGTTATTGATGATATTAATTAATACTTCCTGCAATTCCAAAGGATTGCCTTTTATGCATGAAACGCGTTTAACTCCATCCGAATTTACGGCATAGGTATTTCTCGTTTTTTTTGAGTGCCACTTCCTGTTAGGAAGCGTTAAATCAATGGTTTCTTTTATCACTTCCCGTAAATCTACCGGCACATATCCGTGGCGATCTTCCTTAATCTTGGCGAATTTATTTATACGACGAACAATTTCAGCACCATCTTTGATAGTTTTACGAATTAAACGGAACTCCTCCAGGAAATTTTCTTTGTCGTTATTGCCACGCATTAACATCTGTATCTTTCCGTCTACGATGGCAAGGATGTTGTTAAATTCGTGTGCAACCCCACTGGTCATAACACCCATTGCCTGTAATTTCCGTGCTTGCAGCAGCTCTTGTTCCATTCGCTTGTGTTGAGTGAGATCAAGCCCGTAAATATTAACATATCCCTCTTTTGCCACTGGCGCAAACGTTAGAGAATAAATATAGTGACCAAATGTACATTCGTGTGTGACACGTAAATTATTGTGAAAGATATCTGCAACCATTTTCAATAATGATTCAGGGAGTAATTGATTTACACGACAGCCCCACAAATTCAATAAATGCGAGCTGGCGCTATTGGCATAGAGAATTCTTCCTTCCACTGATGCCCGCAACACCGGATTGGGATTTGCATATGGGAAATTTGCCACGTGCTTTAATTTCTTCTCCCACCCCATATCTTCTGAAATAGTGGTTATAGTGGTAAGATACCCGGAGCTGTCTTCCTCGCTCAGTTGAATTGCAATGCTTTCAAGCTGCGCATAAAATGGTTGATCTTCCTCAAGCATCCACAGTTCACAGGTATCTTTGTTCCCTGATTCAGACACCCTTACATGATTTTTTTTATTCATTTCATGTTTCTTGTTTAGGCGATTACTTCTTCATGCAATTCTTTCCATACATTTTCAGCGTAAAATAAAAAAACGAGTGTCTCTCGGCATTCGGAATCCAATCGTCCGCGAATTTTTCAAATTCTCCTACATATTCGCGAAAAAAGAATTTCAGCTTGCCATCTTTTTTATACCGGTCAAATAAGAATTCTTCTTCACAACACATTACAAACTTTTTCCAGGACTTTGATCCTTTTTTTATCCAATTCTTCCACACATATGCGGGGTTATTCCAATCGACATCCTGATTTTTACCATCTTTGATTACCTTATATAATCTGTTTGAAATATCCATAGTTTCCTCCCTGTTTATTCTCAAAGTCTTTTAAAAAAATGAAAAACAGCAAATAACCCATAACATGGATAAGTTACCATTTTGAGAATTTTCATTTAGACAAATACAAGTTCCTTTTCCTTTGTGCGCAACCCTTTGATTTTATTCTTTAGTTCTGTCAAATGTGAGAATTTGACAACATATGCATCAGCAGCCCATGACATAAAATTGTCTTTATAATCGCTCTGAGAAGTATGAATTATAATAGGAATACTTTTATGTTTAATTAGAATCATGGACATTGCCTCATCTTGCATGATTAAGTTCATTATGATTATGTCCGGTCTTTGTTCTTGTACTTTTTTTATAGCATCTTTGCCGTTAATAGCTGTCATGACTTCGTAACCTTCAAGCCTTAATTCTTGTTCAAAAAGCAAGCGCAAATATTTGTTATCTTCTACAAGAAGAATAGTAGTCATATTACCAAACCCTTTTCTTTTGCTATTCTGCCTTCCGATTATGGGAGCCTTCCCACAGTACTCATAATGTTTTCTTCTTAAGTTCTCATACTGTAACTATTCAGCGTAAATTTATAACACACCCCTAAATCCCCTCTTGATAGAGGGGACTTCCCATCTTCCCCTCTAAAAAGAGGGGTGGCAGCGTAGCTGACGGGGTGTGCATTAACACGCTGAATAGATTTTTTTACAAAAAAATCGGGAATGCTTCCCGGATTACGCGTAAGTTTTCTTCTTAAGTTTTCTATAGGGATCAATAAAAACAAAAGATATGCCAAAATTATGGAATAAAGGTTGTAACCGGTTATTTTGTAGCTTTTGTTGTAAAAACTATTATCTTTTTTGTAAAGAGAACAGCAGATAAACAACTTAGAATCAAATGGAGTATTTTTTCCTTATGTGCATTATTACGATATATGGATAAGGGAAGAAGTGAGGGGACTAAAGAATACTTGATAAGTGCCAGGACATCGTGGACACGAAAATGTGCCAAGACATCGTGG
>SOET01000015.1 GCA_021646465.1 Candidatus Kuenenia hertensis
AATCCACCAGGCTTAAGAAAAAAATCGCCGCTTAATTTTTTTAACAAAGTAATGTAAAAACTAACACTTAGGGGAGCATACCAAAGAATGGAACGACGTTTTGAACAACAATTAGGAATTCTCCGTAAAAAACTCATTCAGATGGCTTCTATCGTAGAAACGGCTATTGCGAACGCCGTTAACTCATTAAAAGAAAGAGATAGCGAATTAGCTCGCTCTGTGGTGACGCATGATGAACAAGTAGATGTAGTAGAGTTGGAGATTGATAAACAGTGCATTGATTTGCTGGCATTACAACAGCCAATGGCGGTTGATCTTCGGTTTATTACTTCGGCGATGAAAATTACCAACAATCTTGAGAGAATGGGAGATCTTGCGGTAAACATTGCAGAACGTGTGATTCCGCTGAATCAGGAACCACAGCTAAAGCCGCTTATTGATATTCCGATAATGGCAAATATTGCACAAACCATGGTAAAAGACAGTATTGACGCCTTTGTAAATAAAGACACTGCCCTTGCGCAGTCAGTTTACCAACGCGATTCTACGGTAGACGCACTTAATGATCAAATATTTCGTGAGTTATTGACGTATATGATGGAAGACCCCGGCAATATCACACGGGCGGTACATTTGATGTTTATTTCACAACATCTGGAAAGGATTGCCGATCATTCTACCAATATAGCGGAGGAAGTAGTTTATATTGTAAAAGGTAGGGTCGTTAAGCATCGGGGACATAGCCTGAACGAGTCTTAGATAAGTGTAAAACCATGCCAAAATCAAAGATACTCTTCCTGCTTCCTGTATTTATAACATTCTGCGTTTTCCTCAATGCCATTCCTAACGGTTTTGTCTATGATGATATCAGTGTTATCGAAGAGAATTATTTTATAAAGTCATTCCACAATATCCCGAAACTATTTAGCAAAGAATATTTTCAGCTCTCAAATGAACTGAGTTATCGTCCCTTTGTTTCATTCAGCTACTTTATCGATTATGCTGTCTGGGGGCTCAATCCTCCTGGATATCACTTGTCCAATGTTGTAATACATGCGTTCAATACAGTGCTTCTCTATTTACTGTTGAATTATATTCTGAAATCACGATTTATTTCCCTGTTTTCCGCGATACTCTTTGCAATTCATCCATGCGTTACTGAAGCAGTTAATTCTGTTAGTTACAGAGAAGATTTACTTGTGGTCTGTTTCTCTTTCCTGTCGTGTCTTTTCCTTATTATGTCAGGCAACAGATATCCGACAAAGCAGGATACATTGCAAACAGATTCCGTTACAGATTTTAGAAAAAGGTTTTCCTTTATATTTGCACTTCTCTTCTATATGTTTGCTCTGTTTTCCAAGGAAAGCGCAATAGTTTTGCCATTATTTATTGTTTTGTACCTTGCGCTTTGCAGACAAAAACATTTTGTGTTTGTTGGCACAACAAAAAGCATACAGCAGAACAGCCTGAAAATGTGTTTCGCAAAAACTCTTACAGGCTACGCACTCGTGACGCTTTTTTTTCTTTTAGTACGTTTCGTTTTGATGAAGAACCCAAAGCTTGTTTCCGTTACGTATTACGAAAAGAGTTTTTTGATAAGCAGTATGACGATGGTCAAAGTACTGGCATATTATCTAAAACTAATGTTTTTCCCTGTACCTCTGAATGCTGATTATAAAATGACTCCGGTTTGGTCTCTCGCGGACATATCATTTCTCGTAAGCATTTTTCTCCTTGCGGCAACGGGGGTAATTATCTTCAAAATAGTAAGAAAATACCGAATACAGGGTGTATTTGCGCTGTGTTTTTTTGTAGCCTTGTTGCCCGTGATGAATATTGTTCCCATTGGACATATCATGGCGGAAAGATATTTATATTTCCCGATTGCGGGATTTTGTGCTGTGGTTGGCTGCACTTTGGGTTTCTGGGTTTCCGGCAACATACAACAGAACCAACGTGGTGATGCAAGTGTACCCGGCAATCAGGTATTGAAAAAGCGAGTATGTTTCGTTTTCTTTTCATCAATACTATTTATTTCACTAATTACAGGAACAGTTGCCAGAAATAACGACTGGCGGAATGAATACACGTTTTGGTCCAAAATACTCAGGAATCAACCAATGAATCATGATGCTCACAATAATCTTGGGGTATTTTATTACAAGCAGGGAAATTTGGACAGGGCAATATGGGAATTAGAAGAAGCAATTGCATTGAAAAGGAATTATCCCGAAGCGCTCAATGGATTAGGAACGATGTATATTGACAAGGGATGGATTGACAAGGCAATTTATAAATACAGCGAAGCAATAAAACACAAGCCATTTTTTCCGCAGGCATATTACAATCTTGGCAATGCCTATGTTAAAAAAGGGTTGATAGAAGTAAGCATTGCTTTTTTTAAAAAAGCAATTGATATGGGAATATATAGCCCACAAGTCTTTAACAACTTAGGGAGTGCGTATCTGAAAAAAGGAATGGTTGATGATGCAATAGTCCAGTATCGCAAGGCATTAGAGGTTTATAATGGATTTGCCGAAGCACACAGTAATTTAGGTTTTGTTTATACGGAAACAAATCAACCGGAAAAAGCTATGAACGAATTAAAACAAGCCTTGAGATTACAACCAGACCACGCCAATGCACACAATAATTTGGGGGCATTGTATTGCAGACAAGAATTATGGGATTTGGCGGAAATTGAATTTTTGAACTCGATAAAAGCAAATCCCAAAAATATGGGCGCTCACAAGAATCTGGGAATTATTTATTTTCAACAGGGGCAAAAACAGAAGGCAAGAGAACATTTTCTGCAAGTCCTGAAAGATGATATAAACCATATAAAAGAGCCGGGAGTTTTTCAAATCGCCTCGCAACTAGGTCTTATTAAGATACAGGAAAATAATGAATAATTTTCTGCCATTTCAACTGAACAATGAGAGTGTATGGTTGATTGTTGTTGCTATTGCCGGGATTTTTACCGGAGGAGGAATCGTTTGGTTGATAGGGACGCTAAAGATTTCTGCAACAAGACAGCAGTTGGAGTCAGCCCGGCAGGATTTGATAAACACAAGGTCTGAGATAGATAAAAAAAACGAAGAAATCTCGACTCTTAAACAATCTCTTATACGATTAGAAACCACTATCGAATTTGAACGCAAGGCAACAAATGAAAAAATTGCTATTCTTAATGACGCCGCTGTTAAGATGCGGGATGCATTTTCTGCGCTTTCGAATGAAGCATTGAAAAACAATAACCAGTCTTTTCTTGAACTGGCGAAAGCCACATTGGAAAAATTTCAGGCTGAAGCAAAGGGAGACCTTGAACTTCGGCAAAAGGCGGTAGAAAACCTGGTTGCACCGATTAAACAATCAATGGAAAAGGTTGATGTGCAAATTAAAGAATTGGAAAAGGTTCGCCAACAGGCATACGGAGGCCTGACAGAGCAAATCAAGTCCATGATCTCGACTCAGGAAAAATTGCAGTCTGAAACGGGAAATTTAGTCAAGGCGCTGAGAATGCCAACTGTACGGGGGCATTGGGGGGAAATACAATTGAAACGGGTAGTAGAGATAGCGGGGATGCTTGAATATTGTGACTTTTTCCAACAGCAATCGGTAACAACCGATGAAGGACGACTGCGGCCTGACCTATTGGTAAAATTGCCCGGGGGCAAGAATATAGTCGTAGACGCCAAAGCCCCTCTCCAGGCGTATCTTGATGCCATTGAGTCTGAAAATGAAGAAATGCGGTTATTAAAACTCAGAGAACACGCGCGACTTGTCCGTTCCCATATTACAAAGCTGAGTGAAAAATCGTATTGGGACCAGTTTCAACCTACACCGGAGTTTGTGATATTGTTTTTGCCCGGAGAGACTTTTTTCAGCGTCGCCTCGGAACAATATCCCGCACTGATAGAAGAAGGTGTAAAACAGCGTGTTATTTTAGCTACGCCGACTACATTAATCGCCCTCCTTCGCGCAGTGCACTATGGATGGCGACAGGAACAACTGGCTGAAAATTCACAGCGAATCAGTGATCTCGGGCAGGAGCTTCATGAACGAATAGCCACAATGGTGGAACATTTGGCAAGGCTTGGTAATTCTCTTGGAAAGACGGTAGAATCCTTTAACTCTGCGGTGGCGTCTTTTGAGGGACGCGTACTTTCCTCCGCACGAAAATTCAAAACACTGGGGGCAGGGAGTAAAAAAGAAATAGAGAATATCTCTCCGCTAGAGAAAAACACCAGACATCTTTCTGAAATACAAAAGGAGAATCATCACTCCTGATTTAGTAATGCTTTTCTTTGACAGTTGTTGAGCAAAAAGAGGGGAAAATAGGTTTGTAACCCCTGTAAATACAGGGGTGTTGTTTTTTTTATAGGTTTTTAGCGGAAGGGGCTTGCCACAGCAGTTTTGCAGTGGCGAGTGCAATGCTGATGAATCCGACGATAATGGCGGAGTATTTTATTAACAAATCGGCTTGGGATGTTTTTCGTCTGGTTTCCATTTCAGACTGGGATGTTTTCATACGAAGTTCTAAATTAGAGATTTCACTACGAATAAAATCCTTTAAGTTTTGCTGTCCGTCAATATGCGATTCTTCAATGACATCGGCAAGGGTTTCTGCCTGTTCATGCAAAAACCCAACTGCTTCCGGTTTTTTAAGATTTTTGAGTTCTTTTGTAATTGGCATGTACGTTTCCTTTACAAAATTAACAGATTTTTGACAATTCTATCCCATCCGATTCTACTTTTCCACTGAAATTCCGGAATCTGCCTTTATGTTTTTTCACGAAGTATTCAAATCCTTCACAAATGCGTAGCAATAGAAAAGGCTATCTGCTAAAATAAAAAAACTTTTTTTCTGCAAATTTTTATACAACCATTTTTTTTAAAAACCAATCTTCTTAGAAAGGGAGACGTATTGAATTTTTTCGCAGCAAAACATATCATTCTCGGTCTCATTGCCTTTTGTTCACTCTGCTTTCATGGATGCGCCTCCTTAAGCAACAAAAAACATCTTCTGCCTTTTGATCAACAATATACAATACATTCGATGGGAAAAGGATGGCAAATTCTTCAGGAAGAGAAAGAAGGACTCTCTCTGTGGAATGAAGAATACAATGCAACGATTGTTATCATTTATAGTCATCTCCATAATGAAACACTCACCCCTGATCTGCTGAATCATCAACTGTTTATCGGAATCAGAAACAAGGATGTTATAATGAAAGAATCTGTGTTAATTGATGGCAAGGAAACGCTGCATTCCGTACTGATGGGAAAATTAGATGACAAAAAATTCAAATTTGATGCATATGTTATTAAAGAAGATATTTTTGTTTGCGATATCGTCTATTTTGCACAACCTGAATTTTTTGATTCAGCACATGGTGATTTCCAGGAACTGATACGATCATTCAAGTTTACAAACACAAGAATACCTTCTCTATAATAAACTCAGCATGAAATTAACAGAACGAACGAAAGATATCATTTACATTTCCATCCTGTTTCTTCTTACACTCGTTTTTTTCGAGGAAATGATCTTGCAGGGATTTGTTTCCGCCATTGTATTTATGTTTAACGGCATCATTATCAGCCGTTTGGAATTTCTGAGTTTTATAAGTACTTTTATATGGATTCCGTTTCTTCTCTACCTCCTCGATAAAAGCATAAATACATTTTCTCTTTATTACTGTCTCTTAACAGGCTTTGTCTTTTCCATTCAGTTCCTGGCAGGTCATACACAGACATTTTACTATTCATATATTTTGCTATGCTTCTATTGGTTTTTCAGGTTTATCTACAATTTTTTTTCAGGGACAAAATTATCTTTAAGTTTACTGCCCATCTTGCCAATTATTACGATTACTGCCATTGCCATAGGTATGATTCAGTTTCTCCCCACATTTGAATTATTCAATCTCCCGGTAAGGCATAATCAGTTTGATCATCACATGAGTGAGGCATCGCTCTCCCCTTTGCATTTAATTACCTTCTTTATTCCATTTTATTTTGGGCGCCCTGGGGACTTCTCAGGGATTGGTTTGAGTGAATTTTGGATGGGAAGTTTTTATATTGGAATATCAGGCTGCATGCTAAGTATCTTTGCTATTGTTTTATCTGTTGTTGGACATAAAAAGCACAGGATGGTTTTCCTTTCCGGAGAGAGGAATGATTTATGATCCCCTCTCTTTTAAAATTGGATATATTACAACCCTGTCAACACTGTTTATTCTGACAATTTATGGTAGTTTTTGTTATTATGGATATTAATGTAGAAAACAAAACAGCGGCAGAACAAGAACAGAACTTGTTAGATGTAAAGAAATTGAAAAAAACTAAACAAACAATATTAAATTAGGCCTTCGGCGACTTTATGGGATAAAACATTTCAACGTAGGGGCTGAAAAGCTTCAGCCCCTACAAAGATTGAAATTCCTAAAAGTTAAATTAGGCATAGACTTTTACCGGGTACAACATTAAATCAAAATAGTTGTAACACTTTAGTTTTTTGGAAAAATTGGTTGCGCTTTTTAAGTCCCGGTGGGGACATGCGACAAGGCTTTATCCTAATAGTTTTTCAAAAAACGAACGTGTTACGTTTTTGTAGAAATTGATGCCTGAAAAATCGAGGCGATAACTTTTGCCACAACATTATTATACTCAACAGGCTCACAATCTGTGATTTATAGGTAATGTTGAACAAATTCAACACGGATAAGTGTAGAGACGCATAGCAATACGTCTCTACAGTGTGTGCTGCCCTGTTAGCATAGCAATGTAAAATTCACATTTTATGAGCATCTTGAGTATAGAAGTATTCTTGAAGATTTAGAAAAATAAATGAACCTCCTCTTATCAATCGACAAGACAATTAAAAAATTTCTTCTTTCTATGGGACAGGTAACCTTGTTGACATTCAAGGGATTTTGGGGGATTTTTATTCCGCCATTCAATATGAAGCTGCTTCTGAAAGAAATTGACAACTTTGGCGCGGGTTCACTTCTGCTTGTGGATATCATTGCCTTATTTACCGGGATGGTCATGTCATTACAAACAATTTACGGATTGAGCATGTACGGGGCAGAGATGTACGTTGGAAGCGTTGTGTCCCTTTCTATCGTGAGAGAATTAGGCCCTGTTCTCACCTCAATTATGGTGGGAGCGCGTATTGGTTCCGGCATTGCGGCAGAAATTGGTTCGATGCAGGTAACCGAGCAAATTGATGCCATGCGGGCTTTGGGAGCAAGCCCAATTAAAAAATTAGTTTCTCCAAAGATACTTGCAGGGTTGATTACGCTGCCGCTCCTCACGATTACCGCTGATTTTATCGGTATTTTTGGCGGCCTTATTATTGCGATATTTGAACTTGATATCGACCATATTTTTTATTTTAACTCTATTTTAACCACCATTACCATCTCCGATTTTTTAAGCGGCATAGGCAAAACAATTTTTTTTGGACTGCTTATTGCTGTTATTGGATGTTACTTCGGACTTAAAACTTCTGGAGGCACGACCGGTGTGGGGCGTTCCACCACCATTTCCGTAGTAACAATCTCAATTTCTATTCTTATTGCAGATTTTTTCCTCACAAAACTGTTTCTTATGGTTCTCTGATGAAGAAGAAAATTATTGAAATTCAAAATGTATACAAATCATTTAACGGACATCGCGTGCTTAACGATATAAACCTGTCGATACATGAAGGAGAAATTTTATCGCTCCTTGGCGCAAGCGGAACAGGAAAGAGTGTGCTCCTAAAAGAATTAATCGGCTTAATAAAACCGGACAGCGGCAATATTTTTGTTATGGGCAAAAATGTTACACAAATGAATGAAGACGCATTAATTAAACTACGAGTTCATGTGGGAATGCTGTTTCAGGGCGCGGCATTGTTTGATTCATTAACCGTCTCTGAAAATATCGCGTATCCGCTCCGTGAACATCTGAATCTTTCAGAAAACGAAATCAAATCCCGCGTTTCAGAAAAATTGCACCTTGTCGGCCTTAAGGGCATAGAAGCAAAAATGCCTGATGAATTAAGCGGAGGAATGAAAAAAAGGGTAGGACTGGCAAGGGCTATTGCCACAGATCCGGAGATTATCTTATACGACGAGCCGACTACAGGTTTAGATCCCATGACCGCACAGCGTATTAATGAATTAATCATGGAATTACAAAAAAAACTTGGAATTACTACCATCGTAGTCACCCATGATCTCCACTGCGTGAAAACCGTATCTGACCGTATCGCAATGCTTCATGAGGGAAAAATTATTACCGTTGGAACCTGGCAGGAAATAGCGTCATCACCTTTAAAGGAAGTAAAAGACTTTATCAGCGGCAACATCTGTTTGTAAAGGAGAAAGTATGCGTAAAGAACACATTGCCGAATTACGGGCGGGAATTTTTACTCTGATCACATTGGTATGTCTTAGTGCGGCGTTATTCATTCTTGGATCACAAAAAGGATATTTTAAGCCTCATATCACACTGAAGGCACAGTTTCTTCATGTTTATGGCTTGCAAAAAGGCGTTCCGGTTCGTTTTATGGGAGTAACGGTTGGCCAGGTAAAGGACATTGTTCTTCCCGATGAATTGCCCTGCACCGGGATTGAAGTATTGTTGCAAATAGATAAAAACGTCCAAAAGAATATCCAAACAGATTCCGTAGCAACGATAAAGTGGCTCAGTTATGTGACTGGCGACTCATACGTGGAAATTTCATCAAAAGATTGCAGAGGCGGCGTAGTAAAAGATGGAGATACCATTAAAAGCGCAGAACCTATGGATTATACGACTGCTATTGAAAATGGCTCAAATGCTATCAAATCTATCTCCGGTTTCTTTAAAAAACTGGAAGAAGGAAATCTTGCGGAAACATTAAACAGTGTATCGACATCTCTGGAGGAAAGTATCACCCAATTTCAGGAAAGTACAGGCTTGTTACACTCATTAGTTTATGACACACGGGGAAAACTCCTTCTGGATAATTTAATTACTACCTCTGACTCTCTCAATGAAATCATAGAAAAAATTGCCGATGGAGAGGGAACCCTTGGCGCATTAATAGCAGACCCGGAATTGTATGATAATCTGAAACGTCTTCTGGGCGGAGCAGAAAGAAGCCGTATTTTACGAAATGTCATTCGCAAAAGCATTGAAAAAGGGAAAACAAATACATCTCACTAAAATTCCCAACGATACATTTATCAATCGTTTATTCTATTAAAAGTGTTTTACTGGTCGCAGTATTTCTTTATCGGTATCGATAGTTATGCCGTTTACCGGTAAAAAAATATAAAAAGAAGTTCCTTCCCCTACATTACTCTTCATATAAATTCCACCTTCGTGATCCTTTATAATTCGATACACAACTGCCAGACCAAGTCCGTTGCCATTACTTTTGTCAGTAAAAAAAGGTTCAAATATATGCGGGATTTTTTCGGAAGAAATACCTGTTCCATTGTCTGATATATTAATAAAAAAGTATTCTTTATCACTCAATCCTTCTTTCACCGGTGGCACAAAAGAAAAGAAAACACAGTTGCTATGAGCCGTTGCCATCTTTTTGAATTTATCAAGATTGTTCTCAATACCTGTTTTTAATATAATTTGCCCGTTTTGGTGAGAAGCAGTTAAACTATTATGCAACACATTTAAAATAACTTGTTTTATTTTATCTTCATCGCCGATCATAAAATATCCCTTAGTTTCTTCAAAAGTAGCAGTTATTTTAACATATTTGTCCGATGCTGTTTGTTCAAACAAGAATATTGTATCTTTTATTATAGAATTGGGGTCTATATGCTTCATAAAAGATTCTTTTGGTTTTGTTAAATCAAACATGACCTCAATTAGCCTGTTAATTCTCCCCAATTCTTTTAAAGCAATTTTCTGAAAATTAGTGTTAAATTCTTCGTTGTTTTTTTGATGAGGAAGAAGTTGAAAATATGTGTTGATAGGCACAAGCGGATTTTTTATTTCATGGGCAATATTTGCTGCAAGGCTTCCTAAATATGCCAGGCGGTCTGCTTGTTGCTTCTCCGCTCGAAGTATTTTTAATTCTGAAAGATCTGTTAACAGCATTAAGGTTCCTAGTTTTTCCCCTGTCTCTGTCTTCAGTTTACTCGTTGATACTCCTACCGGAATTCTTTCATTATTTCTTTCAACAATTGTTTCAATCTCATTAATTTCTACATTACCCCTTAATGAATATATCAGAAACCGGTATATTTCCTTCCCAAGAACCTCAATCACTTTTTCACTGGAATATGCATTTTCCAAACCAAGTATCTTTTTTGCCTCGTTGTTCATGAGAGTAACTTTCTTTTCATCCTCAAAAACGATTACACCACTTTTCAAACTTTGAAGTATGTTATCACGATAAACTTTTGCCTCATTTAACTTGTTATAAAGCCGTGCATTATTAATCGCCATGGTCAATTGGCCTGAAAACGCCAGAAACATCTGAATGTCTTCCAACGTAAATATCTTCTTGTTAATTTTCCTACCAAGCAGAATTATTCCAAAAAGATCCTCCTTTTGGAAAATAGGAATGCAAATATTCACTCGCAAGGAGGCTAATACCTGCTCCAAATTATATTCAATTTTGTTCCTTGAAAAACGATTCAATTGTTCCTGAGAAAGAACGGTTTCATTTTCCCGAAGCCAGGCTATTACGTTATCTTCCTCATTAATAACAACATCATTTCCGAAAGGGAAATTAATAGAAGCTTTTAAACTGTATGTCTTATTATTATCTTTTGTCAAAATGCAAATATTTTCAATTCCGACGGCATCATATAAATATTGGGCGGCATTCATAAAAAGACCCTTTAAATCATGTATAGAAGAAAACAAAACAGTGGAATCCTTCAAAATCTTAGGATGGCTATATTTTATTCTGAACAATGTTCTTTCAACAAAATATTGAATCGATTCGCGAGTATATATAAACGTCAAAATTATCACGGCTGTCGAAACAATATTTTTAACCGCCTCTTTATACTCTGAAACCGGCATCATCTTGCCTATAACCAAACTAACCGTAAAATATATAATTCCAAGAAAAACCGAGATTATGGCATATACCGTACTTCGCTTAATTATCAGTGTTATGTCTAAAAGATGGTATTTTACAATGGCATACGCGACTGCAACTGGTATTGGAATGGAAGCAAAAGAAACAAACTTCTCTACCTGCCATATTCCTGCTAATGGCAGTAAAAAATTTGTAACAGACCCTAAAAATAACGAGATTGCCACACCCATATATAAATAACGAATCTGCAATCTCTTGATGCCATAATAGTCCTTGCTTTTTCTATATAAAATGTATAAGGAATACGCCATACACATTACAAAATACGCACAAAATACAGGAAATACAGGACCGTAATTCGGATGATGTGATTGATTTTCAAAGAATATCGACTTGACGACAAAGGGACAAAGAGAGGCAATGATAATACTTACTATAAGGAACAGACAACTGAGGATTTTGTTAAGCCGACTCTCTAGCCGGTCGGGGAATACCGTAGAAAAAAAGAAAAAGGAAAAAGGAATGAATGCTGCCGCACAAAAAACCATTCGAAGTCTGTAAGTTGCAAGTACAGGGTTATTTGTCTGCAGCGTAAAAAAGATAAAAAAATTCCATACCGCAAATGTCTGAGCAAAAATGCAAAATCTTCTATTCACGACATTGGAAGGATTTTTTAAGAGCACAAAGATTCCAATGCCGGCATAAAACGCTGTAATAAAAGTAAGGGCACTTTGATTGAAATACATTCTTTACCGCTCAGGAATATTTTTTTAATAAAAGTACGGAATGCGTTCCTCCCACACTATGAGCATTTATTAATATTGCATTCATGCTGGTGTACCTTGCATAGTTGGGGACATAATCCAGATCACAGCATGGATCAGGCACGTCCAGATTAATTGTGGGAGGAATAATGCCATTTTTCAGGCTTAAGCATCCTGCCACTACCTGGAAACCTCCTCCAGCGGCAAAAGACTGGCCTGTCATGGACTTTATTGAACTTACTGGTATATGATAGGCATAGTCTCCAAAAAAAGCCTTAAATGCATTGGTTTCGGCTATATCATAACTGGGAATAGCATTCCCATGAGCACAAATATAATCTACTTCTTCCTTATATATTTTCCCTTTATTCAGCGCTTGTTCCATTGCTATTATCAAAGCATTTCCACTCACATCCGATTGAACAATCTCCTGCGCCTCACTTGTTGAAGCATATGATACAATTTCAGCGTATATATCAGCATCCCGATTCAAAGCATGCTCCAGTTCTTCCATTACCAGCGTAGCCCCCCCCTCGCTCAATACCATGCCGTCACGGTCTTTATCATACGGCCTCGATGCCTTTTCCGGTTCATCATTTCTTTTTGAAAGGATCCCCAGAGAATTTAACGCCGACATAGGAAATGGAAAAATAGGGGCATCGGCACACCCTGCCACCGCCATATCAATTTCTCCCTGCCGAATCATCCTAAAACCCCAGTTAACAATATCAAGCCCGGTAACACAACCGGAAGATAACGTAGAATTCGGCCCGGTAATTTTTAGTTCCGAGCAAATGTAGCCGGACGTAACATGCGGAGTAAGCTCGGGAGCAGTAAGCCGGTTTACGGCTTTTAGCCCCCCATCCAAAAATCTTTTATATTGCCGCTCGTATATCTCATTCTCCGCTCCTATCGTAGTACCAAAACATACACCGCATCGGTCCCGATTTTCTCTTTCAAGATCAATACCGGAATCCTTTATCGCCATCTTCGCCGCCGCAACACCAAAATGTGTAAACCGCGCACTTCTTTTCACATATTTTTCAGCGAAATACTCACACGGGTCAAAGTTTTTTACTTCTCCGGCAATATGCGTATGAAGAAAAGAAGGATCAAAAGAGGCGATACGTTTAATACCCGATCTCCCGTTCGCAAGGGCATCCCAATATTCCTCCTTCCCATTGCCATTGGGCGCCAAAATTCCCAGCCCTGTAATAACAACACGTCTTTCCATCTTGCGTTCTTAGTTTTTTTCCCGTTATATTCTGTTGTTTATAGAGAATTTTTTTTTGCCAAGTATTTGCTGTAGTTATTTATCTTTTGATATACATCTCTCAAAAAATCATAATTCGTAGTCATTAATGCAATATCACTTTTAATTTTAAATTCTTCAAGCCCTTTCTTTCCAAAAAACCCCGCGCTCCTGGCTGCAAGACAATGCTCATCCGAGACATTTACCGTATACCCCATTTCTTTCACTTTCTTTTCCATTAATCCCGTCATTTTAAGCATATCCAGAAATTTTATCCCATTTAAAGAAATATTGAGTTGCGGCCATGTACTCGGGTCTTTTGTCAATTCATACTCATAGCGCAAAAGCACCTGAAGATAATCTTCAGGCAAATCAAAGCCAAACTTCTCATGCTTTAAATACCACATTGTGCCCGGTAACGGGGCTCCCGGCGTAATAAGGACAGAATCCGGCATATAATTTTCATCCTTTAACTTCTTCAGAAAAGACAAATCTTCCTCCAACACCTTTTCATGATTTATTCCGTTACTGAACGGTAAAGGACATGGATACACAAAGCTAACACCGACATCCAGGTGTTTTCCCGTATTATACGACGCCTGTTTTAACGCCTTTATCGTATAATAAATATCTTCAACGGAATTCCCCTTTTCCATTATTTGCGAAAGGATACGATCGTTTGCCACCTCTGCACCAAGAAAAACAGCTTTTAATCCGGAACATATTATTTTCTCGTAATCTGCAACGAGTTTTTCAAATTTATCTCTTGCCCTATTTTCTGCACGAACAAACATTGAGTATTCTATCTTTATACCTTCCTCAAGCAACGCATTTGCAATTTTTTTACTCAAAGAAACGGGTGTTGTTGAACCGGCGAATCTGAATAAACCAATATCCATTTCTTTTATTGTGTGTTTTATTTCCTCCAGAGTTTTTGCAATATCCCTTGACTGATATTTACCCGTAATATTCGGATGAGTACAAAAATTACATTTCCCATAATAACAGCCCGAAGATTCTGTTATTACCGCGATATCCACCTTTCCATCTTCCTTTTCATACCAGGGAAAAGTTTTTAAACTTAACGGCACTCTTTTAATCGGAGAACTCTTTACCACATTTTCGTCTCTGTAAAGGATGTTGCATATTTCCCCTCCACGAGCGAGTGTGGTTATCTTATCTATTACATCCGATTTTTTATATCCTTGCGAATACATATCTTTTACTACATGTATAATTTTTACAAGCGGTTCTTCTCCTTCTACATCAATGCAAAAATCAAAAGGGCTTTTTTCCATTGTGCTCATTTTAAACTGATTTACCTGTGGACCGCCCGCAATTACAATAGTATCAGGGCTTATCTTATTTACTCTCCTTGTTAATTCCTCGGAATATGAAAATCTGTCCCCGAGCCATGTTTTAATGCCCAGTACCTTTACCTTGTGGCAACGTACTTTTTCCGCAATACCCGCAATATATGTTTCCATTTTCTTTTTTATGATACCGGACAATTCATCCTGAAGAATGTTCCATCCTCTGACGAAAGGTTTTAATTCTTCCCTGCTTTTCCCACTGAAAATAATTTCACACAATTCGGACAATTTTTTCGACAGATTATTTTCTGTAAATGACCTGTAAAATTCAATTTTTGCCGGATCTTCTATAATAAAATCAAAACCTTCGTCTTTGCATGCTTTTGCCAAAATCCCTATGCCATTTTCCTTAAAACAGTCACTCACAGAATAGGCTTTCCCCATAAATGAATTCCACAAAAGAAGATCTTTACTATTAAAATCCGCCATAAGCCTCTCTCTTAAAACTCTCTGACGCACTAACTATTCAGCGTGTAATACACACCCCGTCAGCTTACGCTGCCACCCCTCTTTTCAGAGGGGATTACCTTGTATATGTTTTATATTAACATGTTAGTCCCCTCTATCAAGAGGGGATTTAGGGCTGCGTTATGAATAGTTACCTTTGTCATTCTCAATTTGTAATTTCTTCAATCCCATATTTTTGCATCTTATAATGAATCACGCTTCGCGTAGTGCCCAGAAGTTTTGCCGCCCTTGATTTGACGCCGCCTGCTTTCTGCAGGGCATGTTCTATTAATTGCTTTTCAATGCGCGCTATTTCATCTTCCAGACACACCCGTTCGTTTTCATTCACGATCGGTTTTTGAAAGGTGCAGGGAATTCCTGCAATCTCTGCCGGTAAATGTTCAGGCAGCAATACCGGCTCATTGCCATAAAGAGCTATTGCCCTTTCTATCACGTTTTTTAGCTCTCTGACATTCCCCGGCCAATGATATGCTAACAACAACTCCATTGCCTCACGGGAAATAAATTCGCTTTTTGCATGACATTCTTTCCGGTAAATTTTATAAAAGTGTTCAACCAATTGTGATATGTCTTCCGGTCTTTCCCTAAGAGGCGGAATATAAATAGGAACAACATTAATCCTGTAATAAAGATCTTCCCGAAAAAGCCCTTCCCTGATTTTTGATTCCAAATCCTTATTCGTTGCAGCAATAATACGAACATCCGCTTTTATAAAGGAATGTCCGCCAATGCGGGAAAATTCCTTTTCCTGCAGAACACGCAACAGTTTTGATTGTAAAAGGAGGCTCATTTCGCTTATTTCATCCAAAAAAATAGTACCCCCTTCTGCAATTTCAAACTTGCCGGCCTTTCTTTCATACGCACCGGTAAAAGAACCCTTCTCATGGCCGAACAGTTCGGATTCCAGCAACTCTCCCGCTAAATTAGGACAACTAACAACGACAAAAGGCTTATCTCTCCTATTGCTGTCAAAGTGGATCGCCCGTGCAACGAGTTCCTTTCCCGTTCCGCTCTCTCCACTTAAAAGTACCGTAGCATTCACACGAGAAACGCGTGAAATAGTATCTATCACACCCTCCATTATTTTACTATGACCATGAATTATTCTGTCTACAAAATAACTCCTGCATTCAGACCGTAAATAGCGAACTTCTCTGCTTAAGTTTCTGAATTTCAATGCCTTTTGAATTGCTAACTTAATTTCCTCAACTCCAAAAGGTTTTACGATATAATCCAGTGCGCCTAATTTCACCGCACCCACTATTGACTTAACATCATGTACTGCAGTCAGCACTACCACGCCTATTTCATGATTCATAGGCTGCAATCTTTTTAATACTTCCATACCATCCATTTCAGGCATTATCAGATCCAGCAACATGAGATCTATATGTTCCCTGTCTATTACCTGCAAAGCCTCTTTGCCGCTATTTACACCAATAATTTTATAGCTTTCCTTTAAGACATAACGCAGGGATTCTACGACACTGGATTCATCATCAACTATTAATAAGGTTTTCATTATAAATTAAATTCGGCAGCAACACATGAAAACAACTGCCATAATTTTCCTCGGTTTCAAAATATATAAAACCATCATATTCTTCGATAATTCTTTGCGAAATTGAAAGCCCAAGTCCGATGTTATGCGTTTTTGTAGTAAAAAAAGGAAGGAATATTTCTTTCGACTCCTCTTTATTTATTCCACATCCCGTATCTTGTATTATTACTTCCACATAATTTTTGGATTCTTCGATTGGCATTCTAATATTATAAAACTTCGACATGACTCCGCTGGAATTTACAGAATGAAATATGTCTTTAATGTTTTCATTATCTAATATCATTTTATTAAGTTTTACTGTTAATATTCCACCATCTTTCATTGATTCCAGTGCATTAAGGATTATATTTGAAAATGCTTCCTGCAATTTTTCACAATCGCCGTTTATAAAAACAGTATCACTTGAAAATTGTTTTATTAACTTCACACGCTGCTTTTCCAATTTGTCTGTATGGCAATTTATGGCCTGATCTATTGCAAATCTGATATCAACCATTTTTCTCATAATATTGCCATTTTCCCCTAATATTGTTAATTTTTTAACCATAAGATCCAGTTTGTTTATTTCATTTTGGGCAACAGGGAAAAAATGTCCTTCAAATTCTTTTTCTTCATGTTTTTCGGGAAATAGATCAACGAACGTTTTAACTGCTACAAGGTGATTTTTTATATAATGCGCCATATTCCTGCTTAACATATGATAAAATGCCTGGTTCTCTAATGTCTTAACCTTGGTTTCTAATTTTTTCACCTCGCTTAAATCCGAGAAAACCATAATTGCCCCAAGTACATTGTTCTTATCTGATAATAAAGAAGTACTCACTGCAAACGTAGAGTGGGTTGCAGGGTGTTCAATTTCACACATCTCGTATATTTTTTTCTCCTTTAACGTCCTAAGAATAATATCGGCAAAAACTGAACCGATGTGTTTGACGTCCTTTCCAACTATATCACGCGTAGGAGAATGCAGCATCCTCGCAGCGCTTTTATTAAAAGTGTTGATTTTACAGTTACAATCAATTGCAATCACACCGCACGGTATATTTTCCAAAACATTTTCATTATGAATTTTTCCCAGATTCACTTCCTGATAAAGAATCGCATTTTCCAACGCCATACCGATATACCTCGAAAGCATTGTAAGTAATTCAATATCCTCATCAAAAAATTCTTTCCCGGTTATTTTGTTCCCAAGAGCAACAACGCTAATCAGGTTTCCCTTTATAAATATAGGAATACAAAGCTGTGCCTGTAATAAATTAATTTCCTTTTGTATTCTTATCATTTCCCGTCTTTTTAAGTTATCTGAGGCTATTTTTTTTTCAAAAATATCCCTCTTTAATATTTGATGATTTTTAGATAACCACATCATCACGCCATCATATGCATTAAAACACATATTATTTGATGTTGTTTCGTCAATTCCTATGCAACGAAACGGTCTGCAGATACCATCCTCTTTGTCAACTAATAAAAAGACTATCTTCCCGACTCCAAATATCTCTGACAATGCTTCCACTATCAGGTCAACAAGTTTTTTAAGGTCGTGGACATATGCTAATGCCTTTGAAAATTTTTGCAGAACATCTTTATATGCAAACTGATAATTTTCTCTGCTATCTGTTTGCCGGGAATAATGATGCTCCATTATTCCATTATTCTTATCATTTGAGCTTAAATGTTTTATTTGTGATTGAATAAATCCGATCTCTTTTTTTAATTCCTGTCTCTCTAATGCCCGCTTAACGGCGAATTGCAACACTTCATTTTTCAATGGTTTTTCAAGAAATTCATACGCTCCTATCCTCATCGCTTCTTGCACTAGCATTGGCTGGGCAGGGGGGATAAGAGCTATAATTGTCGGGTCTGCATTTGTCTGACGAAAAAATTCAAAAAGCCTGTTTGTTTCTTCGGTCTTTATAAGGATATCCAAAAAAACAATATCAATCTCCTGGTTAAGAAATAAATAAAAAGTATCTTCTGTGTTTTTAGAGAATAGGAGTGAAAACTCTTTTTGGAATGATTTTTTTAGAAGATTATGCATCGCATCGTCTTTCGTAATTATTAGGAAGGAATGCATCGCTATCTCCAAATAAAGAGACATTATGATTAAAATAATGTGTCAAAATATACCATTCTGAATAATTTTATCAACAATTTTATTATTTTTGTCCAATTTTATACATTTTTAAAGTAAGCCCCTTTTCATCCTAGTTCCCGACTCTTTCATTACTTGAAGTGCAAGAACAAGTTATGATTTCTTTACATTTTTACCGTTTTCCAGGTACAAAAACTGCAATTGGTAAGATTTATGACAATGAAATATACTTTTTTAAACAATATGAATAGGGAAAAAAACTCTTGCGAAGGGGGGTAGGTAAGAAATTGACAGATTTTAATTCTTCTTATTATGTGCAAAAAAAAGATAAAGAGGATTCGCCAAAAAAACTATGTCCTTTTTTCGAATGTCCGCCAAATACTAATTGTTACTGCATTGAGGTAAACAGCTTGAAGATCCCTAACCTATTAAAATATTGCGCAAAAGATTTTACTAAATGTCACATTTATACTTCAAATTATAACGTTTTACCTTTAACGGAAGAAAGTCGTTAACGCTGTAAAAACATAATTAACGGGAGTATTTCCAAATTAACCCACGGAGGTTTAAAAACCGTGAATACTATAGTTATGGACAAAAAGGTAGATCTTGCAAATATCCTGGTAATCGATGACGAAATAGGAATAAGAGAATCATTGCGAATAATTTTTCTTGATACGTATGAAGTACATCTCGCCGCAAACATAGAAGAAGCGACTCGTTTTTTGAAAAAAATCAACATCGACATCGTTTTTCTTGATATAAAAATGGCACATGAAAATGGACTTGATTTTCTTAAAACAATAAAGGCCGCATATCCAACGATTCCCGTTGTAATAATAACCGCATTTCCTTCCTCCCAAACAGCAATTACCGCACTGAGAAACGGCGCATTTGATTACATAATAAAGCCGTTTGATTATTCAGAAATCCTTGCAACAACAAAAAGGGCCTTAAATCAACGTGCAAACGATGCGGATAAAGAAAGCATGATTTACTCTTTGAGAAAGGCAGTTCATCAGAATTTTTTTTCTACAACAGAAGCGCTTCTTCACGCCATTGACGCTAAAGATTCCTATACTGCAGGACACTCCAAAAGAGTATCATTTTTGATCGCTTTTATCTCGGAAAGGCTGGGAATGAACACCCTGCAGATTGAAACACTCCGATACGGGGCATTTCTTCATGATATAGGGAAGATCGGGATAAGCGACTATGTACTCACAAAGCCAGGCCCGCTTACAGACGAGGAATTTGAAATGATAAAACGCCACCCGGATATAGGATATAAGATTTTAGAACCCATAAATTTCTTAAAAGATAGTTTATCGATTGTACGTCACCACCATGAATGGTATAGTGGTAATGGATATCCTGATGGCTTAAAAGGTGATGAAATTCCTTTTGAGGCCATGATCCTTTCTGTAGTAGACGCTTATGATGCCTTGACAACAGACAGACAATATCGTAAAAAATATTCACATAAAAAGGCGCTGGAAATAATATCAAGCAAAATAAACGTGCAATACGCTCCCACAATAACGGAAAAAATTCTTAACATTATTGATAAATACCATTAATTAAATACTCCGGACAATGCCCACATGAAATTACAAAAAAAAGTTTTTGGAAAAGGTTTATTTTTTTCTCTCGTACTTCTTATTTATTTTGTTATTAATTTTTCCTCGGGACGAAATAGTTCGGCACAAATAGCATCCGGATTGCATAATCCTACTTTCTGCGCCTCTGGTCTTGCGCAAGGAAATGCCTGCGTTGCCCGCGTTAATGACGCTTCTGCCATTTTATTTAACCCCGCAGGTCTAACTCAACTGGAAAACCCTGAAGTTTCAATTGGCGCCAGTTTCGTAACTCCTTTTGTAGAATATCACGGTAACGGAGTGAGTGAGGATATGGACACGCAAATAACTACAATACCAAATGTTTATTTAGCATACCCTCTCATAGACAACAAACTCGCAGCAGGCATCGGTATAACCGTACCCTATGGACTTAGCGGGGAATGGGAAGAAGACGGTTTTTCCCGGTTTGTTGTTACCGATTTTTATCTGCAAGTAGTCAATATTAATCCGACAATTACCTATAAACCGTTTTCCTTTCTTTCCATAGGAGCAGGTTTTGACTACTACTCTACAGAATTTGATCTGGAAAGGCGGCTCAATCTGGGGGTACTCAACTCCTCATTAACAGGAACCGCAATAGACCCATCAACTCCTGAGGGGTATCAAGACCTTGATGATATGCATGGGGATGGTTACGGATATAATCTTGGCGTACTCTACCACATCACTCCCCGTCACAGCATTGGTATTTCCTTTCGAAGTAAGGCAGATATTGATGTAAAAGGTTCTTTAAAGTTTTTTAATTTAAGCGGAGCAACTGCCGGAGTCTTTGGTGCGGAAACTTACTCCACCCGTGCAAAAACAGAAACTACCATTCCGGAAATGCTTACCTTTGGTTATGCATACCACCACGACAACCGTTGGAGTATAGAGGCGGATATCCAGTGGACAAACTGGTCGAGGTTCGATGATCTCCGATATAGTTTTGATCCGACAAATATATTACTGGAATCCGGTAACACCGATGAGCGAAACTGGCACAATACTCTTGGGTTCGCATTGGGAGGGGAATATCAGTTTAATACCACCCTGAAAGCAAGAGGAGGATATTCTTTTCATGAAACACCCGTTCCCAGTGATACCTTTGAACCTTCAGTTCCACAGGGGAGCAGGCATGGAATCCACCTCGGACTGGGATATGGTTGGGGGAAATTTTTGAACAAAATAGTCGATGTTGCTTACAGTGCAATATTTTATGAGGACAGAAAAATAAACAATTCCGTAGGAGACGCTGTTTTAGGGCCTATTGACGGCACTTATGAAATAGTTACCCACATTTTTGCCGTCAATTTTACTTATAAATTTTAATGAGCCCTTTCATTTTTATTTCCCTTTTTTACAAATATATGAATTTCCCCTTCCTCTTCCTCAATCTTTAAAAGTTCGTTTCCCGTACTATTGCACCACGAAACGATGTCCTTTTTTATCCCTTCGTCTGTGGCTATTACCTCAAGTACCTTGCCGGCTTCTATTTCGTTTATCTTGCTGGCAGTTTTAAAAATGGGCATTGGACACATGAGCCCATAACAATCTAATGTTTCATCTGCTTTCATCGCTGACAACCTATCTTTTTATTATTATATTGTAACGAGTTAATTTGGCCGAAAATCAGGCTCATGATGATGCTCTTCGTGTGCATGCGCCTTCTTTTTCTCCAGTCCTTTTCCCGTTGTTTTCTTAAGATAATCATCAATTGCAGCCTCAATGGCCTCCTCTGCCAATACAGAGCAATGCATTTTTGCGGGGGGTAAGCCACCCAATGCCTCCGCTACTGCTTTGTTGGTAAGATGCAGCGCCTCGTCAAGTGTCTTTCCGATAATCATTTCCGTAGAAATACTGCTCGTTGCAATAGCCGCACCGCAGCCAAATGTTTTAAATTTTGCATCCACGATAACATTGTCCTTCACCTTAATTGACATTTTCATGATATCGCCGCAAGCAGGGTTTCCTACTTCACCGACTCCGTCTGCCTCTGGAATTTCCCCTACATTACGCGGATTTGCAAAATGATCCATCACCTTTTCACTATATTGCATAGAAAAACTCCTTCACTCAAAATATCTCTTTCAATTCTATTTTTAACCCTTTTAAAGAAGGCGACTCAAGGGTATCTGTTCTGGAATATGTAACATGAAGCTGATACATACTATCCTTCAGGATATAAATTTCTATTTCTTTCTCTTCCGGAATCACTATCCAGTATTCCCTTACGCCAAACCTTGCATAAAGCCTCTTCTTCTGCACCATATCCCGGTAAACACTATATTCTGAGAGAATTTCTATTACAATATCCGGCGCACCCTGTATATTTTTTTGACCAATTATATCCAGTCTGTTTTTTGAAATAAAAAAGATATCCGGTTGAACTACATTCTCTTCGTCAAAATATACATCGCATGGAGCATAAAACACCTTGCCTAGATCATTTGTCATGATAAAATTTTTAATTCTAAAAGCAATCTCAATAGATACAGACTGATGTTTTGGTATCGGGGAAGGGGTCATGAGCAGTTCTCCGTTAATGAGTTCGTACCGCTTGTCATCAGGAATTTTTAAATAATCTTCGTATGTATATTTTTTCTTTTCTGCTGTAAGAGTCGATGTCATACAGCACCTCCTTAAAAATTATTTTTTCTGACTATACAAAGGCGACATCTGTCTGAGGCGTTCCACAATGGAAGGTAATTTTTCCAGAACGCATGCAACATCTTCTTCCGTATTCTCCCTCCCGATGCTAAACAGCACCGTACCCTGTGCCAGCGCAGGATCAACGCCTGTTGCCATTATAACATGTGATGCCTTCAATGAACGAGAGGTACATGCAGAACCACTTGAAACAGCAATGCCATGCATATCTAAAAACAATAAAACAGATTCGCCTTCAATAAATTCGATACACACACTCAGATTCCCCGGAAGCCTGTTTGTCGGATGGCCATTTATATATATATTGCTAATGTTTTTTAACAGTCCATCGCACAACATGTCTCTTAATTTCTGTATATGTTTCAATCGCTGCTGCATTTCAGTTTTTGCCAGCTCGGCAGCTTTTCCCATACCAACAATGCCAATAATATTTTCAGTTCCAGCCCTTCTTCCCCCCTCCTGCACCCCTCCTTCTATGAAAGGCTGGATTCGTATCCCCTCCCTTACATAAAGCGCCCCAATTCCTGTTGGACCATAAAATTGGTTCGCAGACATGCTTAATACATCAAGGGGCATATTTGAAACATTTATAGGGATATTCCCCGCTGCGGCAACGGCGTCTGTATGAAAAATTATTTCTTTTGCCCTAACAATTTCAGAAATTTCTTTGATAGGTTCAATTGTCCCGATTTCACCATTAGCGAACATTACTGAGACCAGTATCGTTGTTGATTTTATTGCATTTCTTACATCATCAGGATTCACCAATCCGTATTTATCAACCGGTAAATAGGTTACTTCATATCCCGATTTTTCCAGAGATTTCAAAGGATTAAGTAAAGAAAAATGTTCTATCTCCGTTGTAATAATATGGTTACCCTTCTTTTTATTAGCGGCGGTAATACCTTTTATTGCAAAATTGTTTGCCTCCGTGCCGCTTGAGGTAAAAATAATTTCATTTACTTTTGCGTTGATAAGATTTGCCACACTTTCCCGTGCGCTTTGTATTGCATTACTAGTAAGTTTTCCGAACTGATGTAAGTTTGAAGGATTACCGAAACCTTCTTTTAAAAATGGAACAATTGCATCTATCACTTGATAATGCATTGGAGTACCCGCTGCATTATCCATATAAAGTTTTTTCATTATACCTTCCTTTTTTTCACCCTAGACTACTTTTTCCAATTTCGCATACGCCAACATGAGATTTTTTGTTCCACCAACATTAAAACTGACCTTTACACTCGCCTTCTCATTGCAACCACATGATTCCAAAACTCTTCCGATACCAAAAACAGGATGCCTTACAATCTCGCCACATGAAAAAACAGAAGGCTTTTCACCAGAGAAAACATCTCCTTCTACAGGCCGATTATACTCTTCTTCCAAAGCATCTTCAAAGCTTGTTTCATTACTCCATGTATTATTTTCACCATGGGATTCATAGAAAAATCTTTTTACCGTTTTATCCTGCCAATCCAGACAATCTGCATGTATTTCATCTAAAAAGCGGGATGCAACACACGGTATCAGTTGTCCATACCTCATTCTCCTTTTCGTATGGGTAAGAAAAAGTTCTCTCATCGCCCGGGTTATTCCCACATAACACAACCGCCGTTCTTCTTCAATTTCTTCTTCTGAAATTCTCGATTCTGAATGTGGCAATAAGCCTTCTTCCATCCCTGAAATAAAAACGACAGGAAATTCCAATCCTTTAGCAGTATGTAATGTCATGAGCGTCACCGCTTCCGCCTTGTCTTCAACCGTATCCAAATCAGAAATTAACGCCACTTCCTCTAAAAATCCCTGTAAAGAACTTTCAGCATGATTCACATCATATTCATGAGCCGCATTCACCAATTCTTCAATATTAGCAATACGATCATCACTCTCTTTTTCATCTGACTTCCTGAGAAAATCAACATATCCTGTTTTTTCAATCACTCTTACAAGTATTTCTTCAACAGACGACTGTGGCGCCCGCCGCAAAACCATTATAAGTTCATAAAATCTTTTCATTGCCGCAGCAGATTTACCGGTAATACCCGGTATCATCTCCACGGAGCCAATGGCATTAACGAGTGTGGTGCTCCGGCTTGCGGCCCATTCTTTTAATCTTTTTATACTGGCATTTCCAATGCCACGGGCTGGCGTATTAATCGTTCGTTCTAAGGCCACCTCATCGGAGGGATTTACACATAATCTGAGATATGACAGTATATCTTTTATCTCTTTTCGTCTATAAAATTCAACTCCGCCAACAATTACGTACGGAATCCCGAAATTGCGGAGTGATATCTCCAGTACACGGGATTGCGCATTCGTACGATAAAACAATGCCATATCCGTATATTTCATTCCCTTCCCGTGCAATATTTTAATCGTTTTTGCAATTTCTTCCGCTTCATCATGCTCATTCTCGCAATGAATTACTTTTACTTTTTCTCCATGCTCATTTTCCGTCCATATTTCTTTCCGTTTTCGGTATTTATTTTTCTGAATAACGCTCGAAGCCGCCAATAAGATATTCTTTGTTGAACGATAATTTTGTTCCAATAACACAACCTTAGCATCAGGATAATCTTTCTCAAAATCCATTATGTTTCTTAAATCAGCTCCGCGCCAGCCATAAATCGACTGGTCAGGGTCCCCTGTTACACAAATATTTCTGTATTTCTGTGCAAGCAAACGCGAAATAGTATACTGCACATAATTCGTATCCTGATATTCATCGATAAGAATATATTTAAACTTTTCCTGATATGAAGCTAAAACATCGGGACATGTCCTGAAAAGTTCAATCGTCTTAATGAGAAGATCATCAAAATCCAGGGCATTATCTGATTTTAAAAGGTTTTCGTACTTTTTGTAAATTCTGGCAACGTTTTGGCTATAAAAATCTGAAGCAGTTGACGCAAACCGTTCAGGATCAATAAGTTTGTTTTTTGCATTACTGATAGAACTTATAACACTTCTCGGTTTCCATTGGGAGGTATCGATCTGTAAATCTGCCATAATGGATTTAACCCTGTTTAATTGATCCACTGTATCGTAAATGCTGAAATCCTTCAAAAATCCAAGCCGCTCTATATCTTTTCTTAAAATCCTTGAACACATCTTGTGAAATGTAGAAACCCACAATCCCTTATGCGAAGAAAACAACTTCACCCTCTCACTCATTTCATTTGCGGCTTTGTTTGTGAACGTTATCGCCAATATATTATACGGAGAAACGCCCTCCGACATTAAATAACCGATACGTCTCGTAATTACACGTGTTTTACCGCTGCCGGCGCCCGCAACTATTAAAAGAGGCCCATTTATATGAGTAATTGCTTCACGCTGCTTTTCGGTAATATCTTCTAATAACGTCATCTACTTTTCCGCAATTAAACTTGCTATCGCTTTTTTATTATCTACGACCAATTCCCGATAATAAATAATCTTAAATTCCCTGAAACACTCCAATAATTCATTCGGTCTTAGTAAATAATCCCTGTTTTTTGGCCCACCGAAACCGCGTTCAAGATTTTCTATGGTAAAGGTCTCATAAATAATCATTCCTCCAGTTTTCAAGGCATCTTTTATTTGAGGAATAATATCCCTCTGCAAATAGTAAAAACATGATATTACATCGTAAGAATTTTTGGGCAATTTATAGACTTCCAAATCCGCTACAAAGGCATTTATTCGCACGTTGTTTTGTTTCGCCAGGTTTTTCGCCTTTTCAATTGCAATTTCCGAAACATCGCAACAGTCGACCTCAAACCCGTTTTCTGCCAAAAAAACAGCATTCCTCCCTTCACCCGTCGCAAGATCCAATGCTTTTCCTTTAGGTAAAAGACTAATATGTTCCTTTAAAAACGCAACCGGTTCTTTGCCAAAAATATATTCCTCCGTCCTGTATCTCTTATCCCAAAACAATTTATTCTGTTCACTTGCAAATAATACGGAAGTACAAAACCTTACATTTATTAAAAAAAAGAAAACACCAATGAAATAAGGTAATTTATTTTTATTAAGCATACTTTATGCTCTTTTTATTAAAAAAGAAACTGCGTTAAGTTTTTTTGAAGAATTGTTAATCGGAGATGGGTTTTTTGCTACACGGGAGCAACCAATTTGGAGGAAGATTTCGTCCTCTCATAAAATGTGATACCTGCGCGATGAATATGGCTGATTACATCGGGATCGCTGATGTTTTTAAAAAGTGATAAATCAATCGTATAGGGTAAGAGCAGGTCGTCAAGCTCATCCATGATTTTGTACAGCGTCTTCAGCGTTAATTCCTCTCCACCCACCAAGGTCAGATCAATATCCGAGCCGTTGTTAAAATTCCCTTTGGCGCGTGAACCGTACAACACGGCTTTTTCTACTGATGGGTACTGTGCAAAGACATTACATATCTTTTCAATAGTTGCATCTTTCAGACCGAATTTCATGCCTGATCTCCAAGCTTGAGTTTCTCAAATATCGCAAGAAATCGTTCAAATTCAATAAAATATGTACTACAAACAATATTTACGATTGCACGGGCTACATCTTCATTGTATGTATGAGAAGTCAGGTTCCGGCTTTTTATCATATCCATCCACACCTCGCCATTTTCAATCAGACCTTTTTTAAATGCCTCGCGCGTGGCGTCTTTTGAACCATAAATATTGCTGGCCCCCCGACTTTCAAGAAAATCTTTAAGTGTATTCCATGCCAGTTCATGCGTGAATTCAAACGCCTGAATGAGACCTTGTTCTTCAAGCATGGACAGTTTACGCTGTCGTTCCAGGTCAACTGCTTCTTTCAACCGCAAGAATGCTTGAGAAAAATGATTAAACCGCTGAATCCAGCGAACGTCTTCGGTACTCATCATTTGTTTGACTATATTTCTCTATACCATCACTTTTTGTCTTTTTTCTTTGCCAATTTTTGTTTCGCAACCAATTTCTTCGTCAGTTAAATAGCAAGCCGGGTCATGCTCCCACATATCACCATAATATGCCTCCGCCCTTGCCCTGAAATTTCCGCTACAGATATTAATCCATTTACATTTGGAGCAACGACCTTTTATATAGGGATTCTTATTTTTAAGTTTTGCCATCAATTCATTCGAAGTATCTTCCCATATTTCACTGAATTTTCTCTTCCTTACATTTCCAAATGAATACTGCCTCCAGAATTGATCCGCGTGAACTTCCCCATCCCAGCTAATACAGGCTAATCCTTTGCCTGAACTGTTCCCCTCGTTCCACTGAAGAAGTTCTAATACTTCCTTTGCTCTCTTTGGGTCCTCTTTCAACAGTCGTAAATAAACATAGGGGCCATCTGCGTGATTATCAACGGTCAGCACTTCTATTTTTTCCCCTTTCTTGTGGGCTTCTCTCGTTTTATCCATTATCAAGTCCACCACTTTCCGCGTTTCTTCATGAGAAAGATCTTCTTCGATCAGGTTGGAACCTCTTCCGGAATACACCAAATGATAAAAACACACTCGCGGTATATTTTCTTTTTCGATAAGCTCGAATATCCCCGGTATATCATGCGCATTTCGTTTATTTATCGTAAATCGCAAACCAACCTTTATCCCGACCGCCATGCAATTTCTTATTCCATCAATAGCCAAATCAAATGCCCCCGGGATACCACGAAAACGGTCATTCGTCTCCCTAAGTCCGTCAAGGCTAATTCCAACATACGAAAGACCGAATTTTTTCAGTTCGTTCGCCTTTTCTTTTGTAATCAACGTTCCGTTGGTACTTATAACCGCCCGTAATCCTTTTGATTTGGCATATCCGATCAATTCAAGGAGGTCAGGACGCATAAGAGGTTCCCCCCCTGAAAAAAGAATCACTGGCGCTCCATACTCTGCTATGTCATCCAGCATTGCCTTTGCTTCTTCCGTAGACAATTCGTTTGGATATTCGATATCTTTTGATTGAGAATAGCAATGTATGCATTTTAAATTACATCTCTGGCCGACATTCCATACAACAACCGGCTTTTTATCCTTAGAAAATTGCAGTAAGTGTGATGGAAGTTTTTTTGATTCTCTTCCATACCTCAAAGCATCAGAAGGTTCAACTGTCCCACAATATAATTTTGATATACCAATCATATCTTTCTCCTGTAAAGGGGAAATATACACAACAACGCCGAACAACACTTATTAAAAAAATTATGTATTATCTACGCAGTATATATTTCTCTATACTATTAATTTAATTAAATTATTATTTACTTTTAATCAAATTCATTGTAACAAAAACATGTCCATAAATATATTTTAAAATCTATTGGCCAATTGCGTAAAGCCGCCAATCCACACAACCAATATAAATATTGTTTCGGGAATCTATCGCCGGCGAAGAAAGCAGTGAATTTCCAATAGCACATTCCCATTTAAGAGAACCGTCTTTATTTATAGCGTATAAATTTCCATCCCACGACCCCACATAAATAACATCATTTGCATCAATAGTTGGAGTTGCAGTAATAGGTTTTTGTGTTTTAAACCTCCACTTTAAACTTCCATTATTTTTTACCGCACATAAATTGCCATCATGAGTTCCGGTGCAAATTGTTCCATCGGAACATATTGCCGGGGAAGAGTGCGTTCGGGAACCAAGATCAAATCCCCATTTTAATGTTCCGTCCGAATTAACGGCATATAATTTTCCGTTTACATCCACTATATATATTACCCCTCCGTCAATAGCAGGGGAAGCGTCAATCTTGTCTTCTGTCTGGAATTTCCACTTCAATCCGCCTTCTCTTTTTATTGCATACAGGTATTTATCCCATGACCCGATGTAAATCGTTTTATCATGCCCGATAGCCGGAGAAGAGGTCATGATTTCCGCACCTGTTTTAAATTTCCATAAAAGTTTCCCTTGAGCATCGACTGCATATACATTACCATCATACGCACCAAAATAAATATTCCCTTCTTCATCAATTACCGGTGAAGAATGAATCGCATTATTTGCGCTAAATTTCCATTTCAGTTTTCCATGAGAATTAACCGCATAGAGATTTCCATCAACAGAACCAAAATACACATCGCCATTTTCACCAATCGCCGGCGTTGTATATATCTCATCACCAGACTTAAATGCCCATAAAACCTTTCCTTCCGGTGTCACCGCCAGCAAATTGCTATCTGTACTTGCAACATAAATAGTTCCTTCTTCATTAATTGTCGGGGAAGACCATATTTCTCCCGCGCTGGAAATATACCACCTTAACTCACTTTTTGAAGGTCCCTCGATGGGTACCCTGCCGGTTCTTTCTCTGTTATATTTAAACATCGGGAATTTACTATTGCTGTCCATTGCATAAATAGTATCCATACCTATAAAATGAAATACACCAACAAAAAAGAGAAAAAAATTTAAAACGTGTATTAAGGACTTTGTATAGTTTCTTTTTAATTCCATTTATTTCGTTTCCTTATTTCAGTTAATGTCAGGAATAACCAATTCCTGGCCTTTCTTTAATACATTTTCATTTTTTATGGTGCTTCTGTTTGCATCTAATATTTTCTTCCATTTTGACCCGTCCTTGTAATACTTTACAGCAATTTTATACAATGAATCACCATCCCCTACTACATGTTTTTTGACGTTTGTCGTTTGTTCAGTCACTTCATGAGCAATCAACTGCGTTTGCCGCTCTTCTTTTACACTTTGAGGGATTATCTCCTGATTTGGTATAATAAGTTCCATACCTACACGAAGATTGTTCCGGTCATAAATTTTATCCTCGTTTGCTTTAAAAATCAGCAACCATTTTTCACCATCGCCGTAATGTTTCCTGGCAATTTTATGAAGAGTATCTCTTTCCTGCACCTTATATTTCACTATGCTTGTTTTTGCAGGTGCTTCCGATTGCGAAATACCCTCTTCCTGAAACTCCTTTTCTTCATTCGCGATATCCTGTTTTTGATTATCTACCGTAATTTTGTTTTCTGCGTTGCCCGCATTCCTCAATTCTCCCTCAATTACATAATCCCGCTCCTCTATAGCTAATTCCTCACCCATGCGTTCCCCTTTTGAACTTCCCTCTCTACTAACATTATCCTCTTTCTCCGCTAAGACTTTACTTTGCGAAGATGAATCTGCCGGATTCTTTGGAAGTTCATTCATGCTTAACAAATCAAGCTGTAAATCATTTTCTATTTCCGGAATAGGAATAATAGGCTCTTTTACACTAGTTCTTGTGCTAAGAAAAACTCCGATAATTGCAAGAATAATCACCCCCAATATAACACCAACCTGTACATCTCTTTTCATAAATTTTATTCCTTTCTTTTGCTACTACAGGAATGAAAACCTAAAAACAAACACAGAGCCATATTTAATTTTTATGGAATATATTTTCCCCTCATCCGTTCCAGGAAGAAAAGCGATCTGGCCGGTATATACATTTAAAATTATCCATGCGCCCGCCTTCAAATATCTAAATTCATTTTATGCTTTTTTCACTGCAGCGATCTTGCCTTTTTGTTTTTGCAATGCAGGGCTTGCTTTTGAGGTTGTCTGCCGTCTAAGCAATAACGGGGAGGCAATAAATATTGAAGAATAAGTACCAACGATAATGCCCGTTAACATGACGAAGGAAAATCCATGAATCTCCGCACCTCCAAGAAAAAACAACGAAAACAATACGCCGATAGTTGTTAAACTTGTCAACACAGTACGACTCAATGTCTGGTTAATGCTGTCGTTAATTATTTGAGCGTTTAATATCTTTCCGTGTCCGCCCATGTTCTCCCGTATCCTGTCAAAAACAATTATCGTATCGTTCAGTGAATATCCTACCACGGTAAGAAATGCAGCAACCATTGCGCTGTCGATTTTCATGTTGCCAAACAGATAATCTGCCATTGCAACAACTCCCAAGGTAACAAGGATATCATGAATAACTGCAATAATTGCCGCTGAACCAAACCTGAAATCACCAAATCGAAACCAGACGTAAAATATTGTTACAGCACATGCAAAGAAAACGCCCAAAATAGCACGGCTCTTCATTTCATCTGCCACGGTAGACCCGATGCTGACAATCCTCTTCAGCGGAGACGGAATTATAAAAGCTTTTTTAATATCTTCTTTTATCAATCCAATGTTTTGTTGTTCGTTGAAGGCTATCGTAACAGTTTGGTATTCCTTGTCCATTGCAAGATTTCCCACCAGCATCTCTCTATAACCTGCGGAGGTTAATACCTTCTCTATCGTTTCCTTGCGGAGGGGCTTCGATAAAACCATGTTAAACCTGAAGTCTCCCGCTTCCTGAAAGGTCACATTTATTTTTTCTTCGTACAGGTTGTCTTTGAATCTATTTATAATGTCCTCTCTAATTTTTCCCTGTATTTTTTCTGCACTCAGCGGTTTCAACTGGATTGCAAATGTTTGCGCCGGCGCATTCAGGGTATAAATGCTTTTCACCGCATTTTTAATCTCCCTGATTTTACCTACCATGCTTATAAAATCTGATTTACTGATTTTTTCTTTCAATTCCACGCTTACCGCAGCACCAGACTCATCGCAATAAACAATTGGCAAAGAAATCATTTCCTTAACGGATTGCTTTATATTTTGCAAAACTGTTCTTGGCCCCTCAATTCTTAGTTTATTCGCAATGCTTCTTTCTTCATTCCCTTGTTGTTCAGTTACTTTAACGTTGTCAAATCCCTTACCATTTAACTCGATATTTAACAGTACAGGATCGATCGGTTTGTTTGTATCAACCTCTATAAAAGGCACTGCCATTTGTGCCTGCAAACTTTCGGCAACATCTCCCAGAGCTATCCTGAATTCCTGAAATACAAGGCGGTCCTTCAGCCCCCTCACAATTGCACCGACTAAACGCAATCTCTCTTTTTCCTCATCAATCCCTGAAATATTTAATGAATATTTATTGGCAAGCGAATTAACCGGAGTTATTGATTCTATATCTTCTGCGCTATATCCTGCCTGTTTTAGTTTTTTCTGCACTGTCAATTCTTCTACCGGTGTTTGCAGCTTTAAATTAAAAATTGTCGGTTTTATAAAATCAATATCTTGAAATAATTCTGTTTCGCCAAATGCATTGCTTATATCAGCACTGATCTTTTGTTTTTCTTTTTCATCGCTCAGATCTTTAATCCTTATGCCAAACTCATCCGCCTTTGAAACAAACTGAGTTAATTTATCTCCGGCCCATATGCTCTGCACCTCTGCTTCATCATAACCAGTATCTTTTAGTGACGTTCTAATAAAACCAGGGGTTGTTTCATTCTTCAGGTGTAAATGTACCAACGTCCCACCGGTAAAATCGATGTCATACTTTTTGTTTCCCCGAAAACCAAAAAAAGTCATTCCTCCGATAACCACTATTCCGGAAATAATAAATAAGATATACCGCATATTCAGGAATTTGATGTTTGACACACCAATTATCCTTAGCATAGAAAAACTCTTAATCCATTTGAAATCCATAAAGAGTTCATATATTGTTCTCGTTACAAATATTGCGGTAAACAAGTTTATTATCAAACCGATAATCAATGTCCATGCAAAACCTTTTACAGGTCCGGTACCGACGGATGCAAGAATTATACCAGTAATTAATGTCGTAATATTAGAATCGAAAATTGCGGAAAACGCCTTTTGGTATCCTGCTTTTACCGCCGTTCGAATAGGTTTCCCCTTTGCTCTTTCTTCGCGGATTCTCTCATAAATAAGCACATTTGCATCGAAACCCATTCCTATCATGAGTACCAAACCGGCTATTCCGGGAAGCGTCATTGTTGCGTTCAATAATGCCATTGTCCCGATGATCAAAAACACATTCAACGCATTCGCAAAATTTGCAACCCATCCTATGCCCAAATAATAAATCCCCATAAACAGAACGCAAAAGATTCCTCCGATGATACCAGCCATTAGCCCTTTATTAATGGAATCCCTTCCCAGACTCGGCCCCACCATAGTTTCCATCTCCAGCTCCAGGTCTGCCGGGAGGCTTCCTGCCCTCATTGTTGCTATAAGTTCGTTCACCTCGTCCTGCGTAAAGTTGCCTTCGATGATTCCTTTTCCCGGAATACGGTCGCGTATTGTTGGTGCGGAATATAAAATTCCATCTAAAATAATTGCCAGCGGTTTGCCAATGTTTCTTTCAGTAATTTGTCCGAATTTCGCTTTCCCTACAGCATCAAACTCAAAACCGACTACGGGCTCTATGTCTTTTCTGTCAGAATATATCCTGGATAAATGTTCCCCCGTAATTTCTGTTGTGTTTCGCACGAGAAACCATTTTCCTTCCTCTCCCTCTTCGCCCTTACGTTTCCGCATCCAGTGTTTGTAATATCCGGAAACTTTTTTGCCTTCCATTGCATCTTTATATTCGGTGCTGTCCGAGCTTGCTGCCAGCCGGAACTCCAGTTTCCCCAGCCTGGTTATACGGTTTTTTAAACTTTCCGTTTCATCTCTTGTCGCTCCGGGTACCTGGATAAGTATCCTCCGATGACCCTGCTCCTGGATCCTGTATTCCATCACTCCCTGCGGGTCAATCCTCTTTTTTAATACCTCAATAATTTCTTTCGTAATACCGGGACGGTCTTCCCTGTCTTCCACGCGAACCTTATACAGCAGTTCCGAACCGCCTTTAAGGTCCAGTCCAAGTTTCACCTTTCCCTTTGTAAAATATTCTACGCTCTTAGTACGTATTTTTTTGCCGTCTTTGCCAACTTCCTCGCCGATGATCGTTTCACGGATAATAGGATTCGTTACCAAAAAATTTGCCCAGGATTTCTCTACTGTTTTGCTTTCAATAACATTGCCATCTACTTCTTTTACCAACTCTCTCTTTAAGACCTTTTCCGCTGGTGGATACAAGATCATAAATCCAATAGCAATAACTATCACAATGAGAGGTATCTTCCACCTTAAGTTTTTTCCCATTTCCGTTCCCGTCTCCTCAAACGGCTCCCTTTCCGTTGTTCATATGTTCATAAAAATTTTTTCAAATCCACACAAAAGTTACAGAACTATTTCTTTCCCTTACTTTCGTTCTCTTTACTTTCTGACGCTACCGTCTCCGCTTCTCCTTCATCTGCATCATCATGTGAAACCTCTAATACTGTAGCAATCGAATTCCTGTCCACTTTAATCTTAACGTCTTTTGAATCATCCACCCGAACAATCACCTCATTTTCCCTCACAGAGGTAACTACGCCATGAATTCCACCGGCAGTAACAACCCTATCATTCTTTCTTACTCTGGCCAATAACGCCTTACGCTCCTTTTCCTTTTTCTTTTGAGGTCTGAGTATTAAAAAATACATTACCACAAACATAAGTATGAATGGAAGCAATAAAGACATCATTCCACCAGGAGACCCTTTTCCCTGTCCTGTCGCCTGCAATAAAAAAAACATAAAATTCCTCCTTACTATTAAAAAATTAACCGGACAATTTTTCTGTGAATCTCACATTGTGTGGCAAACACCGCCACACTCCTGCATATCTTCGCGGGTGCATAAATGCTTCTGAAAAAATTCCAGATACAATATTAATTATTCCTGTAATTTGAAAAAAACTGTTCCTTAAAGCTCTTAAATTCTCCCCTTTCAATAGAATCCCTTATCTGCTGCATTAGCCTTTGAAAATAAAAAATATTATGCAGCGAAAGTAACGCTAAACCAGAAATTTCTTTTGCAACAAAAAGATGCCTCAAATACGCCCTCGAAAAATTTTTACATGTATAACAATCACACGTTTCATCCAGAGGTTTTATGTCTTCTTTGTACTGACTATTTAATATTTTCACTTTTCCTGAATGAGTAAATGCGCATCCGTTTCTCCCATTGCGCGTAGGCACAACACAATCAAACATGTCAACCCCGCGTTCTACCGCATCAAGAATATCACAAGGAAAACCAACTCCCATCAAATATCTTGGTTTTTCCAAAGGTAAATAATCTATTGTATAATCTAAAACCTCATTCATCAATAAGCGCCCTTCTCCAACGCTTAACCCTCCTATGGAATACCCCTGAAAATTCATTTTTTCAAGACTTTTTGCACATTCAATACGGAGTTCTTTAAAAACGCTTCCCTGAACAATGCCGAAAAGCGCCTGGCTATCGTCATTATGAGCAATTAAGCACCGTTCTGCCCAATCAAGCGTCCTTTCAACCGCAACACGTGCTCTATCTTTTTCACAAGGATACGGAACACATTCATCAAATGCCATAATAATATTTGCTCCGATATCATTTTGTATGTTTATCACCTTTTCAGGCGTAAGGAACAATTTGGCGCCATCGACAGGAGATTGAAATTCCACACCATTCTTTGATATTCTTGTTAACCCGCTTAGCGAAAACACCTGAAATCCCCCGCTATCAGTTATAATAGCACCCTTCCACCCCATAAACCGGTGAAGTCCTCCAAGCCGTTTAATAATTTCGGAACCCGGCCGCAGACATAAATGATATGCGTTACATAAAATAATTCTTGTCCCTGTTTCTTCTAATTGCTCGGGAGTTAACGTTTTAATTGTTCCCTGTGTTCCAACTGGCATAAAAACAGGAGTAGGGATAATCTGGCCGGACACCTCGAGTTCACCACGCCTTGCCTTTGTTTGCTTATCAGCAGTTAAAACCTTAAAAAACAATCACTTTTCCCCAAAAGATTGATTATTAATACATCCGCATTAACTCACTTTTTGGATAATAATGCTCTAATATTTCTCTCCAATTAAAACCTTTTTTCGCCATTGTCTGTGCACCATATTGACAAAGCCCCACTCCATGTCCCCAGCCTTTTCCGGAAAAGGAAATGCTATTACCATTGTTCTTTGCGGTAAATGCAGTGCTATATAAATTATTCGGTCCGACGAGCAGCCTAAATCCGTTTGCGTTCATCCGTTCTTTCCCGTTTGCACCTGCAATTTCTACCTCCGAACCATGGTTGCCCGGGCCAGGATTTATCGCCTTAACAGAAATGATGCCAGAAATCCTTCCGTTTACTTTTTTTAATTTATGTACTATTGCGGACTTCTCAATATTCACTTTCCAGTTGTAATATTTTGAATTATTACAATACCCACATTTAACTCCTGCAAGAGGAGGCAGCTTTTCCTTGCCAAATACCAAGTTGACGTCTTCTGTATGCCCGCCGCATGTACTGTGAAAATATGCAGAAAATATCTCACCATTATATGTCATAACAATGCCTGCCGTATCTTGTATAATTTTTCTGCTTTTCGCAGTTTCTCCGAGCATACCTTTATATGCAAGCTCCGACTTGTCTAAATGATACGATTCGTTTTTTTTGGCCTTCCTTTTGCTTTCTACATACGTTCTTATGGCTACCGCCTGAGAACGTAATGCCTCTTCCTCCCATGCATTTGGCATTTCACATCCAATCACACCCGCTACAAAATTTTCAATCTCAGTTTCTTCGATAACCGAAAATTTTTTGTCTATTTGCTGTAATATCCGGATATCGCCGCGATAGAGAACCGTATTTACTTCAATACCGCTATCCTCTAAATTTTTAATTCTTAGCTCGCTATTGTAATAACTCCTGTCTCCAATGTAAATCCGGCCATTTTCAATATAGACTGTAGTTTTGTCTAACTTTATCCCCTGATCTATTATATTGGATAAACTCCCCAAAATTTGATAGCGGCCATTCACCGCTAACGTTATTTTTGCTGCTCTGTCTATAAGGAGTATCCTGACATTGGAAGTTGTGTCTGCCCGGGAGATATAATCTCTTGCCCCGTCTCTTATTTTTGTAACATCCCTCTTACATGAAAGAGGGATGACCGTCATAATAAACGGCACAACAAACATTACCGTTATGTAGAGTGTTTTGCCCATGATTTTATACAAAAAATATATTTTTCCATACCGAACGCCTTTGTATAAGCAAATACACTTTCGCAATAATCAACTCTGCATCATAAAAAGCAAAAATGTGGATTATGTTATTCAGCACAATCGCATATTCCTGCCCCGCTTTTTACCTGTAACTCCTCAGAGGCGCCTTCTTCTTGCCTGAATTGAGGATTATTCCCCTTATATAACTCTCTGGTCGTATCGATGTACCTTTCATATTCACTGAAAATGCATCCACAATAACCCTGACGGTAAATCATATTTTTTCGCGCAATTTCATTGCTATGCTCAGATAAATAACGATAATCACGATACAAAAACGCTATCTCTTTTTCCTTTGATAATTTTTCACAAATTTCTTTTAATTGTTCATGGTTCTGATATCTGCTGAATAACATTGTGGAGGTAAACGCATCAAATGTATGTTTTTTTGCATATGCAGCGGCAGAATCAAGCCGCATGGCATAACAATCTGCACAACGGTTGTTTCCCTCATAATTCACATTTTTCAAAAAATCCCTCAATCCATATTCTTCATTAAAAATTATTTTTATTGGATTTTTTTCCTGAAAAACACGCAACGCCTTTATTCTTCGCCGAAACTCAAGTAATGGATGGATATTCGGGTTATAAAAAAAACCGGTAACCGCAAAACCTTCTTTTTTCAGTTCACTGAGAGGCGCACACAGACAACAGGCGCAACAGATATGTAATAATAGCTGCATATTTATTTCTTAAAACAATTTTTTTTGTGCGGGCATTTGTTTATGAATCCCAAGATGATCGTATGTCTGTTTTGTAGCAATTCTTCCCCGCGGTGTTTTTTCCAGATAGCCCTTTTGAATCAGGAAAGATTCATACACTTCTTCTATAGTATCTTCCTGCTCATTAACAGACACTGCTATCGTTTTTAATCCAATAGGGCCACCGCCATTTTTTACTACAGTTTGCAAAATCTTACGGTCCATTTCGCATAAACCATTTTCATCTATACCTAACATCTCCAATCCCCTAAGCGCTATTTGCTCATTTATCACATCATTCCCCCTCACTTGAGCAACATCCCGGATTCTCCGTAAAAATCTGTTCGCGATTCTCGGTGTACCCCGGGAACGCTTTGCTATTACTTCTGCTCCTTTATCCTCTATTGATATAGCAAGTTTACGCGCAGAATTACATACAATTTTATATAAATCTTCCCAGGGATAAAATTCCAGTTTCTCAAGTACCCCAAACCGTGATCGTAACGGCGCCGTTAGCAATCCCTCCCGGGTAGTGGAGCCAATGAGCGTAAACTTTTGAAGATTTATTTTCACAGACCTCGCCTTAGGTCCCTGGTCAATAATTATATCAATGGAAAAATCTTCCATTGCAGAATATAAATATTCTTCTACCGTTGTATTTAAACGATGAATCTCATCGATAAAAAGAATTTCACCCAGCTGTAAATTGGTTAAAATGCCTGCAAGATCTACAGGTTTATCCAATATGGGACCAGAAGTCGTTCTGATTGCCGTATTCGTTTCACTTGCAACAATTTGCGATAACGTTGTTTTGCCTAATCCAGGCGGGCCTGAAAACAGGATATGATCAAGTGGTTCACCCCTCTTTTTTGCAGCCTCTATATAAATAAGCAAGTTTTCCTTTACACGATCTTGTCCTATAAAATCACTGAATCTCTTTGGTCTAAGTGTAAGATCGAGATTATTATCTTCAAGAACTGCGGAAGAAGACAAGACCCCTTCATTTACCATGCTTAAATCCCTATATAGTGGACAGACATCACTTTCAACCTCTGTTATGTTTTGTATTTCAAGGCTTCCCTTATGAGAATTTCAATATTGTCAACCGTTTTTAACTTTTTTACTGCCTCGTTTACAGCGCTTTCCGCTACAGGCCTCCCGTATCCTAAAGAAATTAACGCCATAACCGCATCGGAGACAAACGTATTTTGTTTCCCATCCATTTCAAAGTCCATGGATGTTTTTATCTCTTTAATGTCTTCCTTTAGTTCCAATACAATTCGTTCCGCCGTTTTTTTCCCAACGCCTTTGATTCGTGTCAAAGATTTTATATCTTCTCTGGCTATTGCACTCTTAATATCGTTGACTGTACTGCCGGATAATATTGCAACTGCCATAGTCGGTCCAACACCATTTACTGACAATAATAGCTGAAACAACCCCTTTTCTTCTTCTGATGCAAATCCAAATAGCTTTATTCCTTCTTCTCTCAGAAACAACTGAGTATGAATTTTAACTTCGCCATGGCTGGGAATTTTTTCAAAGGTGGAGAGTGGAATGTGTAATAAATAACCAACGCCTGCAACTTCCAAGACCAACTTGGTAGGAGATTTACTGATCACTTGCCCCCGGATGTACTCTAACATAGGAACACCTTCAGTAACACATTACTTAACATCCAGCATTATTCCCGCCTTTTTCGCGGTATTTACGCAATCCTGCCTCCTCCCGTTTTATTCCATCAGTTATACGCAGTATGCCTGTAGAGGGCTTTTATCTGTTAGTTTCTATAAAACTTTTACGATTGCATTTCTTTAGGAAAATAAAATGACTTTTGACCCGGCATCAATACAGATTAAGCTAAAATGACTGGTTCAAATAATCTGCATATTTAATCTTTTGTTTTTTTCGAGGCACCGGTCTTTTTGCCAAAGATTTTCTCGTTATTATTACCTTCACCTGACTGGCCTAATTGCAAACCTTTTTGTGCCAATATTGCTTTTATTTCGTTAAGTGAAGTTTCCCCAAAATTTTTAAAAGTTAACAATTCCGGTTCCGAAATTCTCGTCAGGTCTTTTAGCGTACGAATATTCATTTTTTCCAAACAATTCCTGCTTCGAACGGAAAGCTCAAAATCAGAAATCGGAATATTTAACACCTCACTTTCTTGTCCCTGCTTTTTCGAAGTCTCTTCATCAAAAAACATTTCCGAAGAAGACTTTGCACTTTTTAGGCAAAACCGTGCCCTTTCGTGTACCGGTTCCACATCTAAGACTGCTTCATAGCAAAAAATTGCATCATCATATTTCCCATTGTCCTCATATAATATCCCTAAATTCATATACGCATTTTTATAGGCAGGACTGAGCTTTACACACCGTTCATAGTATTCAATAGCAGAATCATCTTCCCCCTCCATGTCATAATTAAATGCCATTTGGAAAAGCGATTTCGCATGATTCGGATCAATTTGCAGCGCTCTCTCGTAATGTTCCATTGCTTCTTTATACATCCCCTGCGCTTCCAAACAATGCCCCCATTGATACTGAAACTCGGCATTGTCGCCATGTGACTGTGAAAAATTTTTGATTATCTTTAATGCCTCATTGCTATCGCCTGCCAACCTTTTCGTTTCGGCAATATCCATACAGATATCAAATTCATCCTCATCTGACTTTTTTGCACGTTCAAAACACTCTAATGCGTTTTTATAATCCCCCAACTCCTGATAACATTTTCCAAGGTAATATGAACTTATTTTCCTCGTTTTTATTTCACTCAATAAGTCCACCGCCTCTTTTGTTTTCCCAATGATCCACGTACATATTCCCAGCAACAGCTTCAGGTCTTTCAGTTTCACACTATCCTTTTCTTTTTTTATCTTTTCCTCTAATGACTCTATCTTTTTATCAAAGACCTTTCTATTCTCTATCGAGCCTAAAACCTGGTGTTTTATCTCCTCAACAACCTCCCTTGAAATTGTTTCAGGATCAAGGAGCCTATTGATCTCCAGTTCAGATACTGTACCTGCCATAATTACCGAATCTCCAACTATTTTGCTAAAATTCTCTTACTTAAAAGACTTTCTTTTAAGGTATTTAAGAGGTTGAGTTTAACAAACTTAAACTTTAAATTCAACTAAATTTTCAATCCGAAAATTTCGCCACAGATCAGCAAATAAACAAGTTATGTTCTGCGCTGAAAAAACCTTGAACGATCTTTTATCAAGCACTTAATTATTCCGTACTAAAAAAATTTCATTTTTAAAATTTTTCACTTCCAAATAGCATTAGCAATATGTTATAAGTTAACCCATAATACTTTCTAAGTCTGTCCCTGCGTTCACAAGCTTTCGTCTATTCGCCACAGCTTCCCCCGGCGTTATTACCGTAGCAACCATTTTTCCCCGATTATTTCTGTAAAGATTTCTGTTTTCAAAATAATAAAAAAAGGGCTTTGTTTTTCATTTTTAATAGTGTAAATGGAATTTATTACCACTAACTTTGAACGTCTTATTTATGTTTACGAACATATTTTTTGGCTTAAGGAATGCCTCACGGTATTACAATCTGCAATTATCTTTCTTCTGGTATTATGGATTTTACGAAGAAAGCAAAAAATAGAATTTCTCCTCTATCTTTCCGCTTGTATTGGGATTGCATGTGTTTATTTTGGCGACAACGAATATTGGAGTGATAATGATATTCTCAAATTTATCGCCCCGTCTTCATTATATATTTGTTATAAAACAGAAGGAAAAGAGCGAAACATCACCCTTTTCGCCTTTCTTACCCCTTATTTCATAACTTCTTATGAATTTTACCGGAGCCTGGAATTAGCAATAGAGTCCTTATTGTCACATTCCTTGATCATTTTCAGCATCATTATTGCAAAAAACACCTATTCTCTCTCATTATTTATTAGCATCGTAGCTGGTATGCTCTTTAACTATATCGGGATAACCGCTCCCCCCAGCACAAGCGAACTTTTTATAAATCCTGCACTGATTACGTTAGCAACCATCTGGCTTGGAATATACAAAAAAAACCCTCTTTACGTAAATTTTCTGAAAATTTTCTGGTACACACTTATTTGTTTCGCTTATTTCGGCAGCTGGCTTTTTTACTTTATTGAACCATTCATATCTTCTTTCTACCAATAAAACATTCCGGAACCTTTCGGTTCTTCCGCCATACCCTTTTATAACCTTGATGATATTTTTACGTTATTTTTAGTACCTTGACTTGCAAGAATCCCTTCCTTATAATTTATTTCATCTTTACTATCGCAATAGATCACATTCGGAAATAAAATGAAAATAACTGTTTGTAATTCATCATTTTTTTTTACAGATACCACCCTTCGGTCTGTCTTAAAACCCAGGATAACACATTATTGGTTACTCTTTTTTATTTTTGTGTTTTCCGTTTTTTTAAGTCTCCGAAAATACGGAATAGAATCTGTCTTTGGTCTTTTTCTATTATCATTTGGCAGTATTCTTTTTTGCTATGCACTTCTCACTATTTGCGTTTCCAAATACTTAATCACTCAGGATGGGTTATTTCTCAGACAAGGGCCTTTTTCAGCAAGTTTTAAAAAAATAGACTTTAATGATATTAACAAAATATCAATACACCAGGGTTCTATTCAAAAACGGTTAAGGGTTGGTACGCTCAAAATTTATACAAATACTCTTACTTACTCACTGAAAGGCATTAAAAACCCACACCAAATAAGGGAACTCATTAACCAGGAAAAGGTTTCCTATAATGAAAGACGTGCCTTACTGAAAAACATACTTTAATCATTAATCTCAGATACTTCCAAACGGATAAACAACGCCGGACTCTCTCTTTTCCGGCTGCTATTTCCCCATCCCAAACAACATTACTCTCACCGTTTTCAGCAATACAACAATATCTAAAAGGAAGGACATGTTTTTTATGTAGTACAAATCGTATTGTAGTTTTTCTTCTGTCTGTTCGATGGTAGACGCATAAGGATATTTCACCTGCGCCCAGCCACTCAAACCAGGTTTCACGGCAAGCCGTTGCGAATAAAAAGGTATTTTCTTCTCAAACTCCTTTATGAATATTTCTCTTTCCGGACGAGGCCCGACTAAACTCATGTCCCCTTTTACCACATTCAATAACTGCGGTATTTCATCCAGCCGCCATTTTCTTAAGAACTTTCCCACCTTTGTGACTCTGTGATCGTTGTCTGCGGCATATACCGCTCCTGTTTGTGATTCCGCATCGTTTATCATCGTTCGAAATTTTATAATCGTAAACTTCCTGGTATCTTTCCCCATCCTTTCCTGCGTATAAAAAACGCTTCCTCTTGATGTAACTTTTATTACAACAGCAATTAAGACAATTGCAGGAATTGATACAGTAAACAAGACCAACGAAATAATGGTTTCTAAAACAGGTTTGATAATTCTTCCATATAATTTCGGTTTGCTGATAACGACATGCAGCATCCACATGTCATTAATATGCATAAATGGAATCTTGCCTGTCAACTGTTCATATATCGACGGCATATCGATTACATCTATGCCATTCCATGAACAATGAATCAGCGTTTTGATCAGGTCCGCATGTTTTTCATGGGTAATGGCGGAAATAATGGTATCGACATTATATTTCCGTATAACTGTGTTTATAGCAGACCTGTCCCCTAAAACAGGTATTCCGTGTATTCGCTTGTTCAACTTCTCCGGATCATCATCAACAAATCCTATTACTTTTATTCCCGCCTTTTTTGCCTTATTTATCTCCTCTAAAACCGTTTTTCCCGCCCATCCGGCGCCTATAATAAACGCCCTCCTGTTAAAAAGCGGCTGTTCTATTATATAGCTGTAAAGCATTCTCCAGCCTGCTATAAAGAAAATAACCAATGCCCCGTTAATTAAGAAAACCCCTCTTCCTATCCTCAGCGACCAGTTTATATAAAATATAACCATCGTTATGATAAAAGCTATTGCCGTCGCAAAAATGATAGAAAGAATAATACCTATAGATTTGTAATCTTTACGGACATCGTAGAGTTCCGCAAATGAAAATGTTGTTATAAGAACAACGCCGGAAACCGCAAACGACATGGGGTTTCCTTTTACGTAATCCAGCCCCCCATCAATTCCAAGGCGTACTATTGCAGATAAGACTATTGCAAGGCTTACAATAAAAAGATCTCCCAACACCAGCATTATTTTTCTTTTAGAAGCAGGATAATAAAATTTCATCGCAATCTTTTATCTCATCCACCCCAGGAATTTTTCTATATCACTCAAAAGAATCTTCGGATTGTACAAATAGACAGAGCTTCTGGCCTTTGCCCTTTCAAATATCCGTGCAATATTTTTGTTATAATCATGAAACGTTTCCTTTACTTCTTTTTCAAGGGCAACAAACTCTTCCTGATCCATTGTATCGCTTCTTCTTTTTACGTCTTTGAGATAATAGTCGCTCGGTATCCGCGAAAAGAATTCTTCATACTCCATCTCTCTCTTCACCAATCCTCTCTCGACGCCAATATCAAACAATCTTGTGCCGGGAAACGGTTCATACACCCCGACTGAAGCAAAACTGGGTTTGATTTCATACAACAGTTTTACTGTTTCCATAATGTCCTCCTTTGTCTCTGTCGGCACTCCCATCATAAAATATGCCGTCCAGTGTATGCCTGCCTTCCGAAAAAGTTTTGCAGTCTCTTTCGTCCGTTCCAATTGCACACCTTTATCCATAATTTTCAAAATTCTTTCACTGCCGGATTCAACTCCTACTTTTATACTGTTGCATCCTGCTTTTTTCATTATCTTCAATAGTTGAAAATCCACCAAATCAGCCCTCGTATTGCAATCCCACTTTATCTTCAACCCCTGCTTTAATATTGCTTCGCAAAATTCCGTTACCCTTTTCCTGTTCACCGTAAAAGAATCATCTTTAAAAGTAAACTGATGCGTTCCATATTTCTCATAAACGTATTTGATTTCTTCAATGATATTCGTTATGGAACGATACCTTACTTTCCTTGTCCATATTTGTGTGGCGCAATAGGAACAATTAAACGGACAACCTCTGCTTCCCATAATAAGCCCCATATCTTCAGAGGTGTAAGTATTTGCCCCTATAAACGAATCTCTATCGGGGACAGGAAGCGTATCCAGATTATCAATAAATTTCCCGGAACCATTATTTATTTTTTTACCGTCTTTACAATAGGAAAGACCTGCAATTCTTTCAAAATTGTTTTCTTTATTCTCAAGCGAATTTGCCAGTTCCAGAAAAGAGCCTTCCCCTTCTCCGCTGATAACAAAATCAACATCATCCGAAACATTGAATATTTCAGACGGTTTTAACGTCGCATGCGGGCCGCCAAAAACCACGTTACACTTTTTATCATATGTTTTTATCAACGACGCTACCGTAAAAGCAGAAGCAGCTTTGGGCGTCATTACGGTAATCCCGACAAGGTTAGGCTGGTAGGTGCGCAAGGTTTCCGATATTTCTTTTATGATTTGATTTTCGGGATTTCTGAGTTCTTTTGAATAGGCGGCATACATCTCCGGTAGCCTTGTATAGTCTATGCCCTTCGAATCCGTATTGCAGTCGGCGTCATAAATCGTCACGTTATGTCCCGCTTTTTTGAGAACAGACGACAGATAACTCAATCCCAAAGGAAAATACCGGTTGTAATAATGAAAAAAGCGGTAAAACGGCGGATCTATCAGAAGAATATTCATTTTTGCAATCCCCGATCCATACTTCTGTATTGTATCGCCTCTGAAACGTGCTCCACCTTTATACACCCGCTCTCTTCCATATCAGCAATGGTACGGGCAACCTTTAATATTTTACTGTGTCCGCGGGCAGAAATTCCCAGTTCCGCCATTGCCTGGTACAATAACAATTCTGCCTGCCTGTCAAGCACACAATACTCTTTTATCTGCTTTGAAGTCATATGAGCGTTTACCTCTATCGTTTGGTCCTTAAAGCGTTCATTCTGTATTTCTCTTGCCAGAACAGTCTTTTCCCTTAATACTTCGGAAGAATATCCTTCTGTATCAGATACAAGCTCTTTGTAGCTCACTGCCGGAATTTCAAGCTGTATATCAATTCTGTCCATCAAAGGCCCGGATACTTTTGAAGAATAATTTTGTATCTGGTAGGAAGTACAACGGCATTCCTTTATTCTGTCAGTATAGTATCCGCATGGACAAGGATTCATCGCACACACAAGCATAAAACGCGCTGGATATGTCACCGAATTCATTGCGCGTGATATCGTAACATTGCCCGTTTCCAGAGGTTGACGGAGCACTTCCAGGGTTTTTCTGTCAAATTCAGGAAGTTCATCCAGGAATAATACCCCGTTATGTGAAAGACTGATTTCTCCCGCTCTTGGAATTGACCCGCCTCCGATGAGCCCGGCAGTGCTAATGGTATGGTGGGGCGCCCTGAACGGCCTTGTCGCAATTAAAGACTTCTTTGCATCCAGAAGCCCCAGCACACTGTATATTTTTGTGGTTTCCAGCGCCTCTTCCAGGGAAAGCCGGGGCATGATCGTAGGAATACGCTGAACAAGCATCGTTTTCCCCGCCCCGGGAGGTCCGATCAGAATAACGTTATGATTCCCCGCAGCAGCAACGGTTAATGCCCGTTTTGCATGTTCCTGCCCCTTTATCTCCGCAAAATCCACTTCGTATTCAGAATACTTCTGAAAAACTTCATCAGGTTCGATCCGGTATTTTTCAGGAAGAATCGACTTTGTCAGAATTCCCACAGCCTGTTCCAGCGTTTCAACGGGCAGGACATCAAGTCCTTCTACCACCGCGGCCTCCGGCGCATTCTCCGAAGGAAGGAGCATTTTTTTTATCCCCTGTTCACGGCATTTTAATGCCATCGGCAAGCATCCTTTCACGGAACGAACCTTTCCATCTAATGATAACTCGCCGACAATCGCATACTCGCTAAGATCAGGTATTTCAAGCTGGCTTGTAGCGGCAAGAATTCCCACCGCAATCGGTAGTTCAAAAACAGGGCCTTCCTTTTTTCTGTCCGCCGGCGCAAGGTTTATTATGACATTTTTGCCGGGAAATTGGTAACCGCTATTATTCAGCGCCGCTTTCACCCTGTCGCGGCTTTCTTTCACCGCGGTATCCGGCAGCCCTACAATAATCGTCGAAGGCATCTCCCCTTTTGCAACATAGATCTCTACCTCCACCAGGTATCCTTCAATACCATAAACAGAAACACTTTTTACATTTGCCAGCATCTTTTAGGCCATCGGTAACTTTTTTCGCCAACAAGGTCGGGTTTCTTACCCGACAAAACACTACACCACATCTCAAAATAAATGAAATTGTGATTGATGGGTCAAGCGAAGCAGACCCATCCTTGCTACTTTTTTATTATTTAGAGTAACTCTTTAAATTCTTCATCAGATAAACCAGGTATACGGGTTAATCCGTTTATGACGCGGTATTGTAATTCTGCGCTTACCGTCTGACATACCAATATGTTTTCCCTGCTTAATAACCCGAAAACCAACCTTAGAAAAAGCATTCACTGCACGATCAGAAGAAATATCAGTAAAAAGCATCAGGCATTTACCTCTACCTCATAAATAGTACCTTTGTTTTCCTCTGCAATTATTGTTAAATATGTATGAATAGCATATTTAATGTTTTCCAGAGACTCCTCTAAAGTATCTCCCTGACTGTGACAACCAGGCAAGATGGGGCAATGAACATCATAACCGTATTCACTTTTATGCACGACTACAGGATATTTCATCTTTTAGCCTCTTTCAAAAACAAAATTAGTCCATTTAATAGGTTCACAATTTGTGATTTATAGACAAAGTCGTACAAGTTTAACACGTACAAACGAGAGACGCATTGCAATACGTCTCTACAGGCCGTGCCACCCTATTATCGATTCAAAATTCACATTGTATGAACATCTTTAATGTTTTCCAGTAGTCGGGTTTCTTACCCGACAAAACACTACTTCACCGCATCGTTCAGTTTCGCAAGGAGTTTTTCCAGGTCTCCTCCGCTCATTGCCGCTGTTTTTTCAATACTGAATCCGCCGCCGCAGCAGGAATCAACACCAAAATCCTTAAAAATACCTATTGTTTTTGGATATTTCTGTATCACATCATTGATAATCATATCCTTCGTAATTACCTTATTTTCTCCCATCTTACCTGTTCTCCCTATTCAAAAAACACAAATAAAAATTTTAAATTTTAATAATAACGTAAACATTTTTTAAAATCCACGCATTTTTAGGAGAACACTCCTCTTCATTTGGCTATAATCATGACATCCTTTTCAGGATTTGGAAATTAACCATCACGGCATAGACTGTAGAGACGCATTGCTATGCGTCTCTATCCACGCCGACGCGGTACGTCTCGGGTTGCTGTCAGGAGGAAACTCCTGACAGCACGAATGTATTTTGGGAATAAGCAAAATCGCCTACATGAAAAACCATGTCACATGTGTCATGGCACACTTTGTGCCAATTATGACACACTTTTGTATAAAAACAGAAACGATTACTGTTTTTCTTCTTATTCTGTAAATCTTTTCACGATAAATCGTTACACAATCCAATACTGTCTGGCATGTGTTTGGCACATTTATTGCTCTCAATAAGATCATACCAATATTAAAACTACTTTTTCCATTTGTTATATAAAGAGAAAATAACGTGATGAAAAATACGGTATCTGTCAAAGCCAGATTAATTATTTTCGGATTGTGCATATCGCTCATACCAATAACTGTTATCACCTCTCTCTATTACTTCAACGCCAGAAAAAAACTGCATGATCATCAAATAGGTGAATTAACCTCAATAGCAGAGGCGAAAAAAATACACCTGCTCTCCCTACTGGAATCAAAAAAGAGCAGGACTATAGATTTCGGCTCAGATGGGTATATACGAAATTGCCTGGAAAGAATAAACAGCGGCAAATATTCCAATAAAGGCATAGGGAAATTATTGTCGAAGCACCTGATAAATAACAAACAGCCGTTAGACCCTCACCTTCTGCATATAAATGTGTTAGATACAACCGGCAAGGTTATTGCCTCCACAAATAAAAACTGGGTCGGGACAGATATGTCCGGTACTCTTTATTTCAAAAAAGGGCTTCTCTGTGCTCAAAATACCGCATTTGTAGGCCAGCCTGAAATTTGCCCGCTTTGTAAAAAGAAACGCTTTGCTATTGCGGCGCCGCTTTATTCACAACGCCATAAGAAAAAACTCGGCATACTGCTGAATTGCTACGATTTGAATGTGCTGAATTCAATCACCATGGACCACCGTGGCATGGCGGAAACAGCGGAAATCTATTTGGTAAACAGGAATAAACTCATGTTTACCGAATCGCGCTTTGTAGAAAATGCCATGCTCAATCAAAAAATAGACACCGAACCCGTGAAGAAAATCTTTTCAACAGAACAGGAAATGACGGGCATTTATCCGGATTACAGAGGAATAGCCGTCGTAGGTGTTTCTTCTTACATCCCTGAATATGACTGGACCTTGCTGTCGGAAATTGACAAAGAGGAATTGTTTGCCCCATTGCTTCAGATGAGTACCATCGCTTTATCTATGGGTTCGGCAAGCGGAATTATCGTCATTATTTCAGGAGTGTTGTTTGCCTTCTCATTTTCAAGGCCGCTTTCTCTTTTGAAAGAGGCAACAAAAAATATTGCCTCGGGCGTTTTTTCCCATAGGGTGCCGATAAAAAACCACGATGAATTCGGAGAACTCGCCCATAGTTTTAACACTATGGCGGAAAGCCTCGATAATGAAATCTTCCGGCGCAAGCAGGTTGAAACGCAGCTTCTGAAATTGTCTCAGGCAATGGAACAAAGCCCGGCGTCGGTTATCATTACCGATATTCATGGAAATATAGAATACGCAAACCAGCAATTCTGCGAAACCACGGGATATACTTTCGCGGAATTAAGAGGAAAAAATCCACGCATTTTAAAATCAGGGAAAACCCCTCCGGAACAATACAAGGATTTATGGGAAACGATTACTGCCGGGAAAATATGGGCGGGTGAATTCATCAATAAAAAGAAAGACGGCGAGCTGTTCCACTCATATGGGAAGATTGGCCCCCTGAAAAACACGGAGGAGGCTATTACCCATTATGTCGCTCTGAGAGAAGACGTCACTGAGAAGAGAAAATTACAGGAAGAACAAAAAAAACTCACCGAACAAGTATTCCATATGCAAAAGCTGGAGTCTGTGGGAAGGCTTGCCAGTTCCATAGCGCACGATTTTAACAACTATCTTACCGCAATAATCGGATATGCACATGTCCTGAAAATTAACACAAATAAAAATGATCCTTCTGAAAAGATTGTTAATAATATACTCCGTGCAACAGAAAAGGCGTCAGATTTGTCACAACGCCTTCTTACTTTCGGACGAAAACGTCCGCTCTCGCTGAAGAAAATAAACCTTAATGATAGTATTAAAAATATGGAATCCCTGCTCCTGAACCTTTCGAATAATTTTCTGGAGTATAAAACCGATCTGTATGAGAATGAACTGCCTGTATCCGCAGACCCGGGGCAGATAGAGCAGGCCGTAATGAACCTTGCCATCAATGCAAAAGACGCCATGCCAAATGGAGGTGTTTTATCGGTAAAAACCGCTGTCGTCAAACTTGATAATGAACGCATTAAAAAGCTCTGCCTTACTGTACCGGGCAAATACGCAACACTCTCTGTTTCCGATACCGGAACCGGCATTGATGAAAATCATCTCCAAAATATATTTGAACCGTTTTTTACCACAAAAGAACCGGGAAAAGGCACGGGGCTTGGCCTCTCTATCGTTTACGGAATAATACAGCAACATAACGGCGCTATTGATGTTTCAAGCGAACCGGGAAAAGGAACCACGTTTATCTTATATTTACCGTTAATTTCATAAGACCGTAGAGACGCATTGCTATGCGTCTCTCGTTTGTACGTGTTAAACTTGTACGACATTGTTTATGAATCACAAATTGTAACCCTATTAAGAGTGTTTTGTCGGGTAAGAAACCCGACCTACTTGTTGACAAAAAAAGTAATGAGTGCTTATAGCTGTGAAAATTTACCTTGCGCTCCTGCTTTCGTTTTGCAATCATTACGGTATGTATATTTAGTTCAAACGTAACTATCCAGTGTGTATTACACACCCCGTCAGCTTGCGCTGCCACCCCTCTTTTTAGAGGGGAAGATGGAAAGTAGAGACGCAATGCATTGCGTCTTTACAAGAAGGGATTTAGGGGTGTGTTATGAATTACGCAAAATAGCTACCTCTAAACAAAACAGAATATTACCCAATATGTCCCAAAAAAATCCCGCTTCTGAAACAACCGCTGATAGTATTTCAACCACACCCAATGAAATAACGCAATCCCAACAATCAGAAAATGTACAAAAAACACCAGATGACCTCTTTTACATTGTTGGTATCGGCGCTTCTGCGGGTGGGCTCGATGCAATAATACAATTTTTTTCCCATATGCCCCCTGAAAACGGTCTTGCGTTTATTATAGTACAACACTTTGCCCCTGGAAGTAAAAGTATCCTCCCTGAAATACTGCAAAAAATCACGTCTATGACGGTTTCTGAAATTGAACATGGTAACCGCCTGCAACCCGACCATGTCTATATAATGCCGTCAGACAAACATGTTATTACATTAAACAAAGAGGTTTTTTTGGAGGATTTTAAAGAACCGCCTTCACATACTAAGCCGATTGATAACTTCTTCATCTCATTAGCACATCATCAGGGAAGGAATACCGCCGGCATAATCCTCTCCGGCACGGGCACGGATGGGGCAGCCGGTATAAAAGCAATCAAAGAGGCGGGGGGCCTTACCCTTGCACAAGAGGTAAGCAGTGCACAATTTGACGGCATGCCAAAAAGCGCCATTGCCACAGGATGTGTTGACTTCATTCTGCATCCGCAGGAAATGCCCGGTATACTTTTAAAACGCATTACAATTCCTGAAGATGAAAACACGGAAAACACAGAAACAATCGCATTGAAAAATACCCGCCGCCTGAAGGAAATTATCAACATACTATTAACGAAAACAGGCCATAATTTTTCTCACTATAAAAAGAACACGGTTGCCCGGCGGGTTGAAAAACGGATGTCTCAAAGCAATATAAAGAGCATCTCAAAGTACATTTCTCTTCTTCAACAAAACCCCTCTGAAATAAATGCTCTTTTTCGGGAATTACTAATAACGGTTACCTGTTTTTTCAGAGAAATGGAAAATGATTTTGTTCTTAAAGAAAAAGTGTTTTCAGAAATTCTAAAAAACAAATCCGCTGGAGACACAGTGAGAATATGGGTTCCCGGCTGCGCCACAGGCGAGGAGCCATATTCCATTGCGATGCTTTTCTCCGAATATCTGGAAGCAATACAACAACCTTTGAAAATACAAATTTTTGCAACTGACATAAACGAAAATGCCATTCGTTTTGCCCGCGCCGCGTTGTATCCGCTGGACAGAATCAGCCATGTATCGCCTGCGCGATTGGAACGCTTTTTCCATAAAAAGAACCACTCGTTTGCTATTAATGATAGGATAAGAGAGATGGTAATCTTCTCATACCATAATCTCATTAAAGACCCGCCCTTTTCCAGGATAGACCTCATTAGCTGTAAAAATCTCTTGATTTATTTTGACGCAACGCTGCAAGAAAAATTACTGCCTCTGTTCTTTTATATCCTACGACCCAACGGTTTTCTTCTCCTTGGAAAATCCGAATCGATAAGGGGATTTACCGATCTTTTTGCAACAATAGATGAAAAAAACAGGGTCTTTAAACGTAGCGATGTTTCTTTTCCGTCAATGAAAACCATTGCCATACATCCGGAAGAGGAAAAAACCTTTTTACCTGAAGAGAAAAATGCCATAAATAACGAACCGCCTATTAACATCAGGGAGACTTTGGCGAAAGTATTGTTTGATGACTTTTCACCGCCGTGCGTAATTATCGATGAAGAACATCATATAGTCCATCTCCATGGTCAACTGGACCGATTCCTTAAATTACCGGAAGGAGAACCCAATTTAAACATTATAAAAATGGCGCATAAAACGTTTCGTCCAGAATTGACGGTGGTACTAAAAAATGCCTTAAAACAAAAGAAAACCATTCGCAGCAAAGGGGTCAGGATGGTTACCGGCAATGTTCATTCCACGGTAAACATTATTGTCAGACCATTTCCTGAGGCATTCACGCCGAGGCAATTGTATATCATTATTTTTCAGGAACAGGGTTCTTCAGAACGGAATGAAGGGAAAACCCCCGTTTCCTCTCAAACAGATGGCGCCGCGCCGCGCATCGCTGAACTGGAAAAAGAACTGGACAGCACAAAAAAATCCCTCTGCGACCTCCTTGAAAATCTTGAAGACTCGAATGAAAAACTGATTCTGACAAATGAAACCTTCAGGGAAAAAGAAGAAGAATTGCGAAGCACAAAGGAAGAATTGGAGACAACAAAGGAAGAGCTCCAATCAATGAACGAGGAATTGAACATCATAAATGCCGAGCTTCAGCATAAAATTGATGACCTGTCAAAAGCAAACAGTGATATCAATACCCTGTTGAGCAGCACAAACATCGGCACGGTCTTTCTTGACAGGAATTTATGTATAAAACGGTTCACCCCTCCTGCAGAAAAAATGATGAATCTTATCGCATCTGATGTAAACCGCCCCATCTGCCATTTAAATACGTTTCTCATACAGGAAAAACTTATTGAGCATTTAGAAAAGGTGCTTAACACATTAATCCCTTATGAAAAAGAGATAACAGTGCAGGACAACACATGGTACCTTGTTCGTTTCCTGCCGTATCAAACGGAAAAAAATATCATCGACGGCGTTGTCATCACTATTGTAAACATTACACAATTAAAACGCGCCCGGGAAGAAGTCTCCCTTTTGGAAAAGCTGATTCTTTCCATCAACGAATCGGAAGATTTTAACTCTGCAATGAAATCCGTTCTGCATACCGTCTGCGAAGTTACAAACTGGACTCTTGGCGAGGTATGGTTTCCCGATAAAAGCAACTCATATCTTGTGCGAAGCGCTTCATGGTTTCCCCAGGAACCCGTCCTGCAAAATTTTGACGTCCTGAGCAGAAAACATACTTTTGAAAGAGGCATAGGACTTCCGGGACGTGCATGGTCTACAAAGCAGGTGGAATGGGTGCGGGACGTCACCCTTGATAAAAACTTTGTCCGTGCGGAACTTGCAGAAACCCATGGATTAAAGGCCGGACTGGCAATTCCCGTTCTCGCCAATGATGTGGTTGTTGCCGTGATTAACTTTTTTATGTCTGAGGCATGTGATCAGGACGAGCAATTCATTAAGCTCATATCATCCATTGCCTCCCAGTTGGGAATGACGTTTCGGCGCAAACAGGCAGAGGAATCATTGAAACATTTCCGTTTATTGGCAGAAAACATCCCTGAAACTTTTTGGATAGCTTCTCACGACTTCAGCCGCATAGTATACATCAGTCCCGCATATGAAACTATCTGGGGACGTACCTGTAAAAGCCTTTATGAACAACCAAAATCCTGGTTAGACAGTATTCACCCCGATGACAATGAAAGAGTGCTTGCTTCACTGGAAAAGCATATTAAAGGCGAAAAACCCTTTGAAGAGGAGTTTAGAATTATCAAGCCTGATGGCACAATACGCACGATATTAGACCGGGCATTCTTTATAAATGACCCGGAAAATAAATTTAACTCCATAGTGGGAATTGCCCAGGACATCACGGAACGCATTAAAACGCAAAAACACGTGAAGCTCCTGTCCTCCGTTGTTGAACAAAGCATTGAAGGCATTGCGGTTGCCGATCTTGACGGTTATTTGCAATTTGTCAATTACTCTTTTGCAACTATGCATGGATATACGACAAACGAACTTACGGGAAAACACCTTTCAATCTTTCATACTCCCGGTCAGATGCCCGCCGTAAATGCCTCCCTCAGATATCTTAAAGAAAAGGGTTTCTTTACAGGAGAACTCTGGCATGTCCGGCGTGACGGTACAGAATTTCCCACCCTTATGAACAACACGATCCTAAAGGATGAAAAAGGAAACGCAATTGCAATGATTGGCACCCTCATCGATATTACCGAAAACAAAAAAACTGCCGATGAATTGAAAAAGAGCTCTCACTTTTTACAGATAATTACCGAAGGAACAACAGACTTTATTTTTATAAAAGATGCTGAATGCCGGCTGATTATGGTAAATTCTGCCGTTTGCAAGTATCTGGGAAAATCATTACAGGAAATCACAGGGAAAACATCCTTTGAGATTTTACCAAAGGATGTTGCAGAAAAAATCACGAAAAACGATCTCGCTGTTTTACACTCAGGGGAAACACAAACATTTGAAGAAACAATCCCGGGAAAAGAGCATACCGCAAAAATATTTCTTGCAACAAAAAGCCCCTATCGCGACAGCAACGGAAATATTATCGGGATCGTTGGAATTTCAAAAGATATTACGGAAATCAAACGAAAGAAAAAATAAATGAAAAAATCATGGTATTCAGCGTAAATATTACACGGCTCGTTCCCAAACTCCAATTTGGGAACGAGTTACGCTTTGCACCCCCAGTAGTTTGGTAATTTACGCTGAATACAAATCATGCACCCAGTATTTCATTTATTTTTTCGAACAACCTGTCAGGGAAGATGGGTTTTTGCAGAAAATGTAGTCCCAAAGAAGCGGGTTCAGATTTGTAATCTGAACCCAATAATTTATTTGATTAATAGCGATACATACATTTCATGGTTAAATTGCCACGTATGAAACATGGGGGTTCAGGTCACAGACCTGAACCCGCTTGGGGAAATATTATCGGGATCGTGGAATTTCAAAAGATATTACGGAGATCAAACGAAAGAAAAACAAATTAGGCCTTCGGCGACATTTTGGGAAAAAATATTTCAGCCCTACGTTGCTCAATTTTTCAGCTTCCCGTGCAATCAGGAGTTTCCTCCTGACTGCAACCGCATGACATTGGGCGGCAGGAGAAAACTCCTGCCGCCACAGGAAATTCACTTTTTGGCTACAGGTACTACCCCCACTCTTTTATCCGGTATTCAATTTTTCTGATGGATATCCCTAACATTTTCGAGGCTTCCTGCTTGTTGCCTTTTGTTAACTGAAGGGTCCGCAAAATAAGCTCTTTTTCCGCTTCATATAAGGAAGAACCGGGAACTACCGTAATGGAATGTGCATTCCCTTTCCTGGACACAATGTTCTCCGGCAGGTGTTTCTTTGATATCTTATTGCCGGAACATAGTACCATTGCCCTTTCTATCACATTTTCCAGTTCGCGAATATTCCCCGGCCAACCATACTCCATCAGAATATCCTCTATTTCAGGAGAAATCCTTGTAACTTTTTTCTGTAATTTGGCATTGAACTTTTTGATAAAATGGCTGATCAGAAGGGGGATATCCGATTTCCTATCCCGCAACGGCGGCATCATTATGTTTATTACATTCAGGCGATAATACAAATCTTCGCGAAATTCGCCGTTATCTACTGATTCTAACAAATTCTTGTTTGTTGCGGCGATAATACGCACGTTCGCTTTCTTCGTCTCGGTACTTCCCAACGGGATATATTCGCCTTCCTGCAACACGCGCAATATTTTCGCCTGAACCGATTTTGAAATATCGCCCACTTCATCCATAAAAAGCGTGCCGCCGTCTGCTTTTTCAAATAATCCTACCCTGTCTTTAATGGCTCCCGTGTAAGAACCTTTCACATGGCCGAACAGGGCACTTTCCAGAAATTCATCTGACAGGGTAGCGCAGTTTATCGCTACAAATTCTTTGTCTTTTCTGTAGCTGTTCTGATAAATCGCCTTGGCGATAAGCTCCTTCCCCGTACCGCTTTCTCCGGTGATTAATACGGTCGCATCGCTGCGCGCTGCCTTTAACGCGATATTCATCAGGTTACACATTTTCCCTGAGTTGCCTACAATACCGGTATTTCTGCTTAGTTCCTCAAGATTGGAGGGCTGCAATTGGTCGGATATAATCTTTTGCTGTAATATCATGCGGTCGATATTTTTCAGAATATCTTCGACCTGAAATGGTTTTGTGATATAGTTGAAGGCCCCTAATCTCATTGCCTCAACGGCCATTTCTATTTCGCCAAAAGCAGTGATCATTAATACCGAGGGGTCATATAATTCTTTCACATCCTTCAATATGTCCATCCCGCTGACCTTCCCGGCAAGTCTGATATCGGATATGATCAGCGGGAATCTGTGCTGTTTAATGAGTTCCCACGCCTCCTCTCCCGATGCAACTGCCTGCACCTCCATATTATGCTCTCTCAGGGCAATACATAATACATTTCGATACACTTCTTCATCTTCTATAACCAAAATCTGCACTTTATCCATAGTTTCTTACTCAATCTCAAGATATGAAAATACTTTTTCGACATCAGAAAACTGCCCGATCACCCTGCGGCGGGGTGGAGGGAAAATCCTCTCCAATGTAGGAGTAACAAATACCCCTTCGCTTTTTACTACGGTTAAATTCTTTGATATATCAACTATTTCCAGTTCTATTTCATATCCCCCGTTATAATAATAATTCGAAAGCACATACGCCTCTTCCTTCGCCGTTTTGGCTCTTTCCGTTTCACCGGATATATAGAGTTTCAAAACATATTTCATTTATTTTCCGCCTGCAAATTATGAAAAGGATTTCGATGAGCCGCATTGGCTTGTTTCGTTTACATTTTTAGTATGGCTTATATAAAAATTACACTTCAGAAAATTCTTTGCACAATACTCAAGAAGATTCGGAATTTTTTGACTATTTACCTCAACACAGTAACACTTGCTGCTTGGCGGTGTTTTTATAAATGGACACAACTCTCTTGTCGACATTTTTTCTCCCTTTTCGCTATTTTATGTATTTATTCTGTAAATTTATCATTTTGTTCATTTTTTAATTATTCTATAAATACTTGATGCAGAAAGAGATACTCCTTCTCCCTGAAGGGTGATCAACAATTTCTTCATACTCCACTCCGGATGATTTTTTTTCAATTTTTTAACTTTTTGTACCGTTAACAGGGAGATGTTTGATTTTCGCAGCCTTTTTGGTTTGCGATTTTTCTTATCGTCAGCGAGAGAAGAAGGGTTTTCGGGGTCATAACGTTTTTTCCATCTATAAAAAGTATCGGGAGAAATACCAAAATGGCGGCAGGTAAGCCTTGCGTTTCTTCCATTATTCTCATAAAACTCAAACCATCTCACTTTTTTACGGATATCATCATTCACGTTTTGCCTTTTCACTTTAAAAAAGACGCTTCAAAGAATGTCCGGCATCTGTTTGATTATTTCGAGGTATGTAGTTGCCATGTTCAATCCAGAATGAAAGGAATTATACCACCCAATGCGTCCGCTATCTAAATGAATTTATCGTGCATTATTATACTAGCATTTGTAGTGCCATTTATGATTTAGGATTACATCTGCTCTCTTAAAAACCTGTTATCCTGTGACATAATTCCTTGTGGCATGAGGGATTCGGAAGAAATTCCGTGCTGGTTTTTTGGTTTGTTGTTAATGTCCTGTATTGCAACAGTAAAGAAAAAAGTACTTTTTTATACTGCAAGAGTGTGTCAGAAATGGCACATAGTGTGCCATTTCTGACACACTCTTGTTATTGCGGGCGTCAAAAGTATGAAAATAGTTGTTTTTGAGCGAATGGCTTCTCTCTCAGTTTTTTTTAAATGCGGTTTTCATGGTATGTTAGAAAAAAAACGTTTTTTGCAGTACTCTTACCGGTTTATTTCAAATTTTTTGTAACTATTCAGTGTAATTTCCAAAACTACTGGGGGGTGCAGAGTGTAACTCGTTCCCAAACTGGAGTTTGGGAACGAACCGTGTAATATTTACGCAGAATAGATACAATTTTCTTTAAAAACAACAACAGAGTGTGTCATTCCTGACACACTCTGTGTCAAAACAATGAAAATTCAACGTAAGGTCGGGTTTCCCCTTGCGGGTTCAGATTTGTAATCTGAATCCAATAGTTTATGTGATTAATAGCGATATATACATTTCACGGTTAAATTACCACGTATGAAACGTGGGGTTCAGGTCACAGACCTGAACCCGCCGGGGGGGGAATCAACGTATAAGGTCGGGTTTCTTACCCGACAATATCAATTTGCATTGGTGGCAGGAGTTTCCTCCTGCCGCCTTGATACGGCGTGGATTGCTGTCGGGAGGAAACTCCTGACAGCACAAAAATATTTCGAAAACCTGATTTGTTTGACTATACATTACTATTCCCGGTTGTTACAACGCTCTACTTCCCGGTTTTTTTGATTATCCTTCCAGAGTTTCAGAAGGGAAAGATATTCACTGTATCCCGTTATCTTCCGGTCATTTTTTTCGTCTCGTTTAGTCTCATGGTTCTGAAACGGTCTCTGTCGTTTTAGCCTGTTAATTATTCTGTAAAACGTGGAAAGAGAAATATCAATATTCTCCCTTCTCAGCAGGTCTTTGATTTCTTTTTTGTTTTTTACAGGATGTGTCTCCAATAATATCTTTATCCTGTCTATTACTTCCTGAGAGGTCGATAATTGTCTTGTACGCTTTGGCCTCCGTGACTTTTTATCATCTTTAAGGGAAGAAGGGTCATTCGGACGATAACGCTTCTTCCACCGGTAAAAAGTATCGGGAGAGATACCAAAATACTTGCACGTCTTTCTCGCATTTCTCCCGCATTCTTCGTAATATTCAAACCAGGCTTGCCTTCTTTTGACTTCTTCCGACACGTTTCTTCTTTCTCTTTAATAAACTTGTTATTCGATCTGACAGAACGTTTGATGATTTCTGGAGTTATAATATATTTGCTCCCTGCACACAAATAGAAAATAATTTGACTTATTTCTTCAAATGTACTAGATTAATCCCGTAATTTCTTATCAGAAAAAATCTTTACTACTTATATGGTTACTACTTAAGAATATTTAAACAGCGTTATCACCATGAAAAGCAGTTCTGCGCAAAAACCGGAAACAAAGAATTGGATATCACCATTAAGAAACCTTTTAGGGGGAAAAAATGTCCTTTGTGCCCTTGAAGACCGATTATGCTATGCATACGACGGTTCAAAACAAAAATACCTTCCCGATGTTGTTGTTCGGCCACAAACAACTAAACACGTATCGGATGCGGTACGGCTTGCAAATGAACATGAAATTCCGGTATATCCCCGCGGTGCTGGTTCTGGCCTTACCGGAGGCGCGGTGCCGGTTTTTGGCGGCATGGTATTAGACTTTACCCAAATGAACCGCATCCTGGAAATACGCCCCGAAGACCTCGTCGCCACGGTTGAGCCAGGCGTGGTTACACAGACATTACAATCAGAGGTTGCCAGATATAAGCTTTTTTATCCTCCCGACCCCGCAAGCGCCGCATTCTCTACCATCGGCGGCAACGCGGCGGAATGTGCAGGGGGGATCACAGGGTTAAAATACGGCGTCACAAGGGATTATATTCTTGCTCTGGAAGTGGTGCTTGCCGATGGAAGTATCATTACCACCGGACGTAAGACATTGAAGAGTGTTACGGGCTATGATCTTACACGGCTTCTTGTCGGCTCTGAAGGCACGTTGGGCATTTTTACCAAAATCACGGTAAAACTGATCCCTTTGCCGGAAAAAATTGAAACGCTTCTGGTCTTTTTCCCGACGCCAGAAGATGCCGTTGCATCTGCGAATGGAATCATCTCTCACAATATTCTGCCCCGTGCGCTTGAATTTATTGACAAATCAAGCATCGACTGTATTAAAGGGTACCGCCAGGAAATAGATTTGCCAAAAGAGGCAAACGCAATCCTTCTCATAGATATCGACGGCGAGGAAAAAAGTGTTCAAAAAGGAATATCGTTCGTAGAAATGTTTGTCTCCGAAAACAACGCCATAAAGGTAATTTCCGCAAGAGATACAAAAAGGCGTGACGCCCTCTGGGAGGTGCGGCGCATTCTTTCACCTGCTCTTTATAAAATTGCACCCTTTAAAATTAATGAGGATATTTGCGTCCCCCGAAGTCAAATATTAGAAATGCTCCACACTATCAGTAAGATTAACACACGGTATCCCGGCTTAAAGGCGGTAAATTTCGGACATATCGGGGATGGCAATATTCATGTTAATGTAATGTACGAAAAAGAAGAAGACCGTTCATTCGCAGAAAAAATGGTTGATGATATTATTTACAGCGCCATCCGGCTTGGAGGTACTATTTCCGGCGAGCATGGTATCGGTAACGTAAAATCAAAGTTTCTGCCATTCGAAATAGCGCCGCAGGAACTGCAGATTATGAAAGATATTAAACATTTGTTTGATCCGAAAGGGATATTAAATCCCGGTAAATTTTTTTAATAATTTTGTAGAGACAGGTTTCAAACCTGTCTCTACGATGGTTCAGAAAAAGGAGTCTTTTTTTTATGGTATTATCGAGAGTCGCACGGGAAATACAGGCATCCGCCACACTTGCCATTACCGCCAAGGCAAAACAATTAGCCGCAGAAGGGAAAGACGTCATTGGTTTTGGTGCAGGAGAACCGGATTTTGACACACCGGAAAACATAAAAACCGCCGCTATTAAAGCCATAAAAGATGGCTTTACCAAATACACCCCCACATCAGGCACTCCAAAATTAAAAGAGGCTATCTGTGAAAAACTTTTCAAAGAAAACAACCTGAAATACTCCCCTTCACAGATTCTTGTCTCTGCGGGTGCAAAACAATCTATTTGCAATATAGTGCTCGTATTGTGTGATATCGGCGATGAAGTAATCATTCCTACCCCTTATTGGGTAAGCTATCCGGAAATGGTAACGTTAGCAGGGGCTAAACCTGTTTTTCTGGAAACTAACGACAAAGACCATTTTAAAATTACTAAAGATTCCCTGGCAAGCGTCATCACGCCGAAAACAAAACTGCTTTTTTTAAACAGTCCCTCTAACCCCACAGGCATGGTCTATTCAGAAGAAGAATTGCGGGAAATTGTTCTGTTTGCCGTTGAAAAGGGTTTATATGTAATTTCTGATGAAATCTATGAAAAAATCCTTTATGACGGCGTCAAGCACTTCAGCCCGGCGGCGATTAATGATGACTGCTATAATAACGTGATAACGATAAACGGTTTTTCAAAGGTTTACTCAATGACCGGCTGGCGACTGGGCTATGCCGCAGGCCCGGAGACAATAATCAAAGCGGCAACAAATATTCAGGACCATACTACCTCCGGGGCAAGTTCCATTACCCAGATTGCGGGGCTCGAAGCCCTTCGGGGCAATCAGGACTCGGTAAACAATATGGTAGCGGAATTCGACCGGCGCAGGAAATATATCGTTGACAGGCTCAATGCAATGAAAGGTATTTCTTGTCTGTTACCACAAGGGGCTTTTTATGCCTTTCCCAATGTATCCGGTCTCTATAACCATCTCTCCGTAAAAGGTTCTTTTGATCTTGTCTCTCTCCTGCTTGAAAAAGCACACGTTGCGTTTGTCCCCGGCGCCCCCTTTGGCGCTGATGCATATATAAGGATTTCATACGCAACATCTATGGAGAATATTAAAAAAGGTATGGACCGGTTCGAGAAATTTTTGCAAACTTAATTAAATGTATCATTCTGCTTAAAAAACCAGCGTGTTAAATGGATATTGCTATTTAGCATACTATGTGGTAAATAGTAGTTATCTTCTATTGATTCCGTAACAGTCCGCAATGCTTTATAATACCGGAGGTAAGATAATGGATTTACCCGATGCATTAGAGATGGTAATAAATGATGAACGGGAATTGCAGGAAAAATATAAAAAGCTGGCAGAAGAAGAACAAAACCCTTTTGTTAAAGCTTTTTTTAAAAGAATCGTAAAAGACGCATTGAAACATGAAAAAAAGGTTCATAAAAAATACGAAAAACTTTTATCTGCCTTAAAAAAGAAGACGTATTAATCACTGGATAAGAATTAATATATTTGATGGCTCTGCAAGAAGCAGGGAATCTTTTGCTTTTTTTTGTTAAGAAATTTTTCTCTTCTGCCGTTTTTCTATTTTTGCATTCACAACATGTCCTTCTCAAATCAGGCATCCATTTCTGAACAATATTTTAAGTAAGGGCTGAAGATTTTTAGCTCCAACATTTATGTAATGGATTTCAATTGCAGTTATAATAATATTTTTAAATTATGCCTTCGGCGGCTTTATGGGATAAAACATTTCAACGTAGGGGCTGAAAATCTTCAGCCCCTACAAAGATTGAAATTCCTAAACGTTAAATTATGCGTAGGCCGCTGTCAGGAGAAAACTCCTGACAGCACAAAATTATTCATATGGAGTTCACCGTATGTTTGTAGATGAAGCTACTATATATGTAAAAGGCGGCGACGGCGGAAACGGTTGCGTTAGTTTCCGCAGAGAAAAATATGTGCCTCACGGCGGGCCGGACGGCGGCGACGGCGGAAAAGGCGGAGATATTCTATTACAGGTAAGTGAAAAAATAGAAACCCTTTTAGACATTACTTCCAGAGCCAAATACATCGCAAATAACGGCGCTCATGGCAAAGGTTCCAACAAGAACGGCAAAGACGGAAAAGATATCATCCTGTTATTGCCGCGAGGTACGCTAATAAAGGATAAGCCCAGCAGCCGTGTCTTAAAGGACATGAGCACGGTTGGAGAAAGCATTGTCATTGCCAGAGGGGGAAGGGGAGGAAGAGGAAACAAACATTTCGCAACATCAACAAATCGTGTTCCCCGCCAGGCGGAAGAAGGCAAACCGGGAGAAGAACGGTGGCTTATTCTAGAGTTAAAGCTTTTCGCAGACGTCGGCCTTATTGGTATGCCCAACGCAGGAAAATCTACATTACTCTCACGCATTTCCAAAGCACGGCCTAAAATTGCAGATTATCCTTTTACCACATTACAACCGCAATTGGGTGTTGTGGAAATAGAAAACTTTCGCCGCTTTATCGTTGCAGATATCCCTGGCCTTATAGAAGGCGCACATAAAGGTATCGGACTTGGCGATGAGTTTCTGCGCCACATTGAAAGAACGAAGGTATTGGTGCACCTGGTAGACGCCTCGGTCTTTCCGGAAAAAGATCCTGTTGAAGCATACCATATTATCCGTAATGAATTACAGCAGTACAATCCAAAACTCGCGGAAAAAAACGAAATTGTTGTAGCCAACAAAATGGACCTCCTTGACGAGGAGAAGGGAGCGGCGTGCGTAAAATATCTGGAAGAAAAGATTTCCCGCCCTGTATGCCCCATTTCAACAATAACGGGAAAAAATCTTAACCGCCTGATCTATTTGATGTCAAAAACATTACAAAAAGAGGACGATCAAACACTCTCCTCCCACCGGCAGGCAGGCCTAAATTCCCTCTATTAGAGGAAAGGTGATAAGGAGACTTGCAACCAGGGTATCCAAACAAAAATGTGGGTAAAGATAAGCTGGTACAATTCGAAACCTTTATTTGATTAACTATATGCTGCTGGCAATTGATATTGGCAATACAAACATCCATGCCGGAGTTTTTGAAGAAGATATTCTCTGTTCCTCTTTTTTCTTCAACTGCGCAGAATTTCATTTACTAAAGGAAAACCTTGTAAAAGCCTTGTCTGGCCATTTGGTCAAAAAACAAGTCCCGGCGGCGGTTGTTTCCTCAGTAAATCCGAAAGCGGAATGTTTTGTTCTCGATCAAATAAAAGAACTTCTCCTGGTGAAACCAGAAAGAATAGGAACAGACATCCCCGTTCCCCTCGCAGTCCTGGTTGATCAACCGGAAAAAGTCGGCGCCGACAGATTGCTAAACGCGCTTGCTGTTTACGAACGTGTACATGATTCGACAATAATAATTGATGCTGGCACTGCAATTACCGTTGACGTGATAAATAATCACGGCGCTTTTACCGGCGGCATTATTGCCCCCGGCATGGAGATTTCTTCAAGGGCATTGCAAAGCTATACTGCATTACTGCCAAAAGTATCTATCACAAAACCGAAAACCATTTTGGGGAAAAACACACATGAAGCAATAAGCTCAGGAATTTACTGGGGCACAATTGGAATGATAAAGCAATACCTCGAACTGCTTTTTTTGGAACTCAACGATAAACCAGTAATCGTTGCTACGGGTGGAGACGCCCATATCCTGGCGAAGGAAATACCCGGAATAACTTCTGTAATACCTGCTCTTACACTGGAAGGTATAAAATTGGCGTACAAGATTTCTCGGGAAAAGGCAAAAAAGTGAATTCCTTTCGCCCTTTCAGGGCTAATTAAATTTACTATTCCTTTAAAATTCTTTTCATCAGTTTTTTAAAGCGAATGTCTTTTCTGAGGACAGCAAGATCTTTATCTTGCTTCATATGGTAAACATCTTTGTAGCCTAAATCTATTGCCTTTTCCAGAGCAATAAATGCCTCTTCAATATTTTCAAGTAACGCATAGCTGCAGGCAAGATTGTAATGAACGACGGGGTCATCCTTCCGTAATCGGCTTAGTTTCTGATCAATCAGAAGACCCTTTTCGTACATGCCCGTTTCAGTATACGCATTGCCCAGATACATAAGGCATTCAACATAATCAGGTTTCTTTTCAATGATCCCCTCAAAAAACCAAATAATAAATTCTTCCCCTTCCTTTTGAAACTCCGGCGCACGGATACTAAAGTTATATTTTGGCAATTTTACCGGAGAGAGAATCCTTTTTTCTGATTCTGTTTTTTTCATTTGAACATTCCGCCTTGTATTGTATAGTCCATTTTATTGTTGCTACAAACGCTCTAATATTTTAAAACATATCTTTATCTTGTCCAAGTATAAAATTAAATGTTTTCTTTCTCAAAGGAAATGAAATGCCCATTGATAAACAATTACTAAAAAGCACCATTTCAGGCAAAAAAGATATAGCATTAAAAACAATAACAGATATCGTTGCATATAAGATATATGAAAGCGAGGAAAGCATTGGAGAAAAAGCAAACTACTTTTCCGCGGTTGATGCTGTTGCCCAATATATATCGGAAAATTTTCCTGACATTGATTCTTTCAAAAAAAAGCTGTCACAACTCAACGAAGGTTTGTTATCCGTTAATCAATTCGCAGATATTATTTATGAACATTACCTGGAGAATCATTCCCTGAGTTTCGAGGCCGTAAAAAAATTCATTTCTACAGCAACCGATATTGACCTAAAAACCATTACCGATATTGTGGCGTACAAAATCTATCAAAGCCCCGAAGATAAAGGGGCCGATTTAAATTTTCTCTCAGCTGAAACATTTGTAGCACATTATGTTTCTGAACATTTTAAAAACTTACGTATGTTTAAAGAATATATTGCAACTCCTGGAAAGGGTCGCGCCGCATTAGAATCATTTGCGCAAACTGTCTATTCCTATTACTATCGAAATGAGAGTTAGTATCCGGAGCGTCCCAATGAAAGAAAAAATACTCGTCGTAGACGATGAACAGGATATTGTAAACCTGATTGTGTACCATCTTGAAAAAGACGGTTATAAAACAATTACCGCCTCGGAAGGAGAAAAGGCTCTCTCCCTGACAAGCACGGAAAGGCCGGAACTTATTATCCTTGATCTCATGCTTCCCGGAATGAACGGTTTGGAAGTATGCAAACGTTTAAAGGCAGACGAAGAACTATCCGGCACCGCTATAATCATGCTCACAGCAAAGGGGGAAGAAGAGGATATAACACACGGCCTTAAACTGGGAGCGGACGATTACGTTACAAAACCATTTAGTCCGAAAGAACTCGTAGCCCGGGTTCATTCCGTCCTCCGGCGAACGAAAAATTTTTCCGCAAAAAAAGAAACTATCGAAATAGGTGATTTAAAAATCAACCTGGACAAATACGAAGTAAAAATCAAAACCGATGTGATTCCCTTAACGCTTACCGAGTTCAAATTGTTATGGCAACTGGCCAGTAAACCCGGCAGGGTATTTACAAGGGATCAGCTCATAAATGCTGTTTCCGGAATCGAAACAATCGTGATTGACAGAACAATTGATGTGCATATTGCATCATTGAGGAAAAAACTGAAGAGTTTTAAAAACCGTATCGTCACCATCCGCGGCATTGGTTATAAATTTCTGGAACCTGAGGAATGTTAAAAAATACACTACCGGTAAAAATATGTGTCCCTTATTTTGTTCTTTTGTTTGTATGTTTCTTCTTTGCCAATTATTTTGTTCTTGCGACAGCAAAACCTTACCTTGCTTTATTTTTTCTCCTCATGTTTGCACTTCTCACTGCTATTGGTTTTTTCATTATTAAAAGGAATATATCATACTTATCGAAAATTACCCATATCGCAAAAAATATCAGCCGTGGTGATTTTACGATACAGGCGGATGTTTCTTCACTAAAAGGAATGCAGGAACTTGCTGAATCTATTAATACCATGGGAAACCGTTTACAAGCGCAACATCAAACGATATCGGATGATGAAAAAAAATTGTTGTCCATTATAAATAACATGAATGACGCTATCATCGCGGTTGATTTGCAGCAAAGGATCATTCTTATAAATAATACCGCAAATGTACTTTTTGGCATACCGGAAACATTGCCAGGCAGGGATTTTTTGTGGGAAAAAATACGAAGCGAAACTCTGCATTCATTAATAAAACAGATAATGAAAACAAACGCAGGTTTCACAAAGGAAATAGAATTTAATGCTCCGAAAAAAAGATTGATTCAAACACAGTTTTCTCTGCTCCAAAAAGATAAGAATACTTACGGTATTCTTATTGTATTCCATGATATCACCGATTTAAGAAAACTGGAAAATACGCGAAAGGAATTCGTTGCAAACGTTTCTCACGAATTAAGGACCCCACTTACCTCTATCAAAGGATATGTAGAAACTTTATTAGAAAACTATACAAAGGGTGATGAACATACTTTTAAATGTTTGAATATTATCATGAAACATACTCAAAGGCTTGACAGCTTAATTAAAGATATTTTAGAACTGTCAAAACTGGAAACAAACGAATTAAAGATAGAACTTCATGAATTAAACATATATGAATGTATTGAAGATATATTACACACATACAATGAACACTGCGCGGAAAAAAATCAGTCATTTCATCTGAACATTTCACAAAACCTTCCATCTGTTGAATCAAATGAATACCTTTTAAGGCAATTACTGACAAACCTGATCGACAATGCAATAAAATATACCCACGAAGGCGGCAATATATGTCTTGCAATAGACTCTGTGAATGAACACATACGAATTGAAGTCTCCGATACAGGAATCGGAATTCCACAAGAGCATATTCCACGTATTTTCGAACGGTTCTATCGGATAGACCCTGCCCGTTCAAGGGAAATGGGTGGCACAGGGTTAGGCCTTTCTATCGTTAAACACATAGTAAATCTTCATAACGGTTCTATTAAACTTGAAAGTACCGTAGGGAAGGGAAGTACATTTACTATCATTTTACCTCAAAAACAGCAAGAGATGTAATCTCTTTTCTAAATCTATTAACAAACAGGCGAGACTTGTAGAGACGCATTGCTATGCGTCTCTACACAATAAATGCATTCCCAGTCTGTGGAGTTTGGGAACGAGACGTGTATCATTCACGCTGAATAGTTACCATTTTTCTAGTCAAAAACCTTCCACACGAAAATACCGATCATTATGACTCCTATAATCCCTTTCATCAGGGTTCCACCAACAAAGCCAACAAAGTTCCCTAAACCGGACCTTAATGCTCCAATATAATTTTTCCCGCCAATCATTTCAAAAATAATCGTGCCGATAACAGGTCCTAATATCAATCCAAAAGCCCCTGCCCAGAAAAAACCTGCAACACTGCCAAGTATTGAACCGGCAATTCCCCATTTTGTTGCTCCAAATTTTTTTGCGCCATATACATTGCCTATGTTTTCAATGACAATGGAAAAAACGGTTAACAGCGCAAACAGCAATAAAAACTTCCACGTTATTTCATCAAACCCTGTAAAAACAGCATAAAAAAAAGCTCCAATCCAAATGAGCGGGATGCTGGGTATTATCGGAACTATTATACCTAACATCCCCACTATCATGATGATAATTGATGTAATGAATAATATTATTTCCCAAATGTTCATTTACAGATACTTATTAGAATTCGTCCTGTCGAAAAGCAAACAATAGTTCAATCTGAAACTATTATTACATTATGTAATAATTTGAACACATATTAATGTAAGACATTTCAGGTTTCATTATACGGTTAATTCTTGTAAAATAGATATAATAAACTAGTTATATAAAAAAAATAAAGTATACCCCTTTTTTAAGAATTGTTGGTATGTTTTTTGTAAATAGTAGTGCTCCCTACATGATTTGAATGTTTATCACTGCCAATTGATAACAATCAGTAATAAGAATTACACGCATTTTTGAGGGGCGATATGACACTTTGAAGCACAATTTTCTTTCATTATGGAGAAAAAAATGTTCATTTCAATTAAAAACAGACTTATTTTTTTGTTAATCGTATTTACGTTAATACCTTTCGTTGTATTAAAAATAATTGCTTATCCCAGAGTGCTGGAGGATGTTAAAGAAATACAACTTCGTAATCTTCAGGGCATAGGAAATCAGCAAGCAGAATTGGTTAGTAACTGGGTACATGAAAGAATGAAAAATGCCCGATCTCTCGCCAAAAACCCTACCATTATAAACGCTATAAATATCACAAAAAAACCCGGAGACTCCATAGAAATAATTACCTACCTCGATGCTTTTAAGAAAGAATACGACCTTGCCGGAATTTTAATATGTGACGATAAAGGTATCGTCTCTTTTGCTACTTCAGAAGAGATTACCGGGAGAGATATTTCTCAGGAAGATTATTTCAAAAAGGCTATTGAAGGTAAGACGGTTACATCCGGTATTATTCAATCCAACGTACCACTTATAAATGAAATGGGAGAGGAGGAAACAGGTATGCCAACACTGCTTATCACTTCTCCTATAACAGGCAACCAAAAAACAACAATCGGCATTGTCGCCCTGAGACTTGATTTAAATAACCTAAAACATTTGATGTTTAACACAAAATTAGGGAAAACGGGAGAAACATATCTTGTAAATGAGCAAGGTTACATGATAACGGAATCCAGATTTTCTGATCATTTGAAAGAAATGGGAATAGTAAAAAAACGATGTTCCCTGGAACTGAAGCTGACAGATCCTAATACGGGAAAATTAACTTCGGGAGTTGCACGATGTCTCTCCGGCAATGATGGCCATGATAGTGATGGTTATACCGATTATGCAGGTATAACGGTATTGGGTGTTTGGCGTTGGTTGCCAGAATTTAAATGGGGTGTCATTACGGAAATCGACCGTGACGAAGGTTATGGACTCGCTTATAATCTCCGTTATATCGTTGTTATCGTTCTGATGATTTTTGCATTCCCAGCTACTGTCGCTGCATTTCTCGTAGCACGACAAATATCAATCCCTATTCTTCGTTTACGATCTATGGCTGAAAAAATAGCCTCCAGCGAGGACCTTTCTCAGAGGATTGATATTAAACATAAAGACGAGATAGGTAGTTTGGCGGATGCCTTTAATACAATGGTCAACTCGTTAAAGGAAAAAACGAATGCGCTTGCAAACTCTGAAAATCGGTACAGGCAACTATTTAATTCATTAAAAGAAGGGGTTTACGAAAGTGAACCGGGCGCTGACGGGGTTTTTACATGGATTAATCAGGCTGGTGCGGAGATACTCGGCTACAATTCACCAGAGGAGGTGTTTGGAACAAAAGTTAAAAATATATATGTTGACCCTGTTGAACGCAAAAGACTTGTCGAAAAACTCGAAAAAGACGGCGTATGGAGTGGTTTTGTTTCCTTTTGTAAAAAGAAAAACGGCGAACAATTTTACACAGAACGTACTTCCAATATGATAAAAGATGAGAACGGAAAACCCATTCTCATTTATGGAGTGTTCAGAGACATTACGGAGCGTAAAAAACTGGAAGAAGAATTACAGAAAATGGTCAAATCTCTCAACGAAAAAACAAACGAACTTGCAAACTCTGAAAAGCGGTACAAGCAATTATTTAATTCATTAAAAGAAGGGGTTTACGAATGCAAACGACAGGGCTCCAATTGGGTTTTTACCTGGATCAACAAGTCAGGCGCCGAGATCCTCGGGTATAATTCTTCTGAAGAGGTAATTGGAAACAAAGTAGAAAGTATCTATGTTGACCCGGATGATTGCAGAAGACTTGTTGAAAAACTCGAAAACGAAGGGGTATGGAGCGGTTTTGTTTCCTTTTGTAAAAAGAAAGATGGAGAACATTTTTATACGGAACGCACTTCCACTATGATAAAAGATGAGAACGGTAAACCTGTTCTCATTTATGGAGTATTCAGAGACATTACGGAACGTAAAAAACTGGAAGAAGAATTGCAAAAATCAGAAAAGCACCACAGAGAACTGCTAAACTCTATAAGCGAAGGAGTATATCAAAGCGCGCCGACTTTGGATGGTGTATTTACTTACATAAACCAGTCAGGAGCTGAAATACTGGGTTATGATTCACCAGAAGAAGTGCTGGGAACACGGGTGATAGATATATATGTAAACGCCAATGATAGAAAAGAATTACTGGAGATATTGGAAAAAGAAGGCGTATGTAAGGATTTTACGGCTTTCTGTAAAAAGAAAAACGGGGAACGTTTTATATATGAAGCAAACTGCAGCATTGTGCGTGATGAAACAGGACAGCCAATTATGATCGAAGGAATATTCAGAGATATAACAGAGAGATAAACACTTCTTTAATTGTTGGCGTTAAATATGAAGGAACGAGGAGCTGTAAATTATGGGAAAAGATGAATTCTGTTTATCAGTAAACACAAAGACCATCATTCTAATACTGCTATTTTTTAATATTTGTTATGGGTATAAGAAAATTAGTGAATATTATAGAATAAAAGAAGCCGGCTATCTCAGGGAAAGAACTTTTCAGGAACAAATCCAGCAAAGAATGATGAAATCTTTTGGTTCTGTGGAAGAAATGGAACGCCTCGTAACTGAAATTACAACACAAAAAAAGGAAGCCGAAAAAACGGCGGCAACACTCAGGATACGGGATAAACAAATGACAGATGCATATAAAAAACTGGAAGATGCAAAGTCAATTCTTGAAGAGGAAAAGGCCCTATTGCAGAAAAAGATATGGGAGATGGAAGATGTGCTCTCCAAACGTAAGCGCCAATATGAACAAACAATCAAAGCAAACGCCGAATTGATGGATGCAAAAACAAAACTTGAAGAGGAGCAGGCACAATTGCAGACAAAAATAAAGGAGATGGAAGGTGCACTATCGAAACAAATGGATTGGTAGATTGCTTTTAGTGGACAGATACCGGGGGTAGGGGATAAATTTATAAGGAGAAGCAGAAAAGATGAAACGTCGGCATATTTTTCAGGATATATTGATTCTCAACGAAAAATTTGTAGAAAGTTCTGATGGGGTGGAATTTGCAAAGTATAAAGACCATCAGCAACCTTATATAACAATGCTTACTTGCGCCGATTCTCGTATACAGGGACAAATGTTTGGTATGGATATCATTAATAAGGTTTTTACCATTCGAAACGCGGGAAATCAGTTTGCTATGAACAAGGGGAGTATTGCATATGCAATAACAACTCTTAATACTCCCCTGCTTCTTATCATAGGTCACACAAATTGTGGCGCAGTAAAGTTTGCCGCCGGCGCTTGTTTAGCAAAGATAAGGAAATTACCAGAAACAGAAGAAACTCCTGATGCAGAACCTGTTAATAATTTGAAGAAAAAACACCGGGGGATACAACTCACCATCCCTAAGGGAGAGTCGTTATCTATTAGTAAGTTGAAAGAAGTTGATTTCTCTGCTGTAAGCAGAGAGGTGCAGCGCGAAATGCTTCCATTGACGATTCCCATAGAAAGAGGAATCGGACAATTGCCCAAGATTCATGATGAATTAAAGGAACTCGCCTACCTGAGCCAGATTAATGTGGATTACCAGGTAGAAAAAGCTTTGGAATATTACGGCGACAGAGTAAAAGAAGACGCCCTGACGGTCATTGGCGGTATCTATGATTTTGTGGGTGCGTATTCTGATGTATTGGGAAGAATTATCGTTACTAATATTAATGGCATTTACGACAAAAATAAACTTAAAGAATGTGCTATGGCTTTTTATGAGACTGATGATACCCTTGATAAATCAGGCGAAGTATATAACCTTTGTTGTAAATTAATCGACGAAAAAGTAAACCGCATATAGGGTATTCGTGTTTGTGTTTACATAATTCGTTTATTGAACAAACACGCTTCTTCTAATTGCATACGTTCTTACATTCATTTCCCGCATCATATAGTATAGTCAAACAAATCTGGCTTTTGAAATATTACGTGGGTTATAAGGAAAACAGATACGCATGTAACACAAATCGTTCAGAATCAGGAATGCTTCTGCACCCAGCGGAGATGCAGGGTATCAAGCTTGTAATGATGCAGCATCTGCACCTTATGTTCAGGAAAGCCAAGGAAATTGCTGAAATAAAACAGGAAGACCAGCAGTGTGTCTACTTTGAGAATGAAGAACCCCTTTACCACCATAAGCGGCACAACCATTGACGCATAGTGAATAATGTATTCCCATGCCAGCACAATGCCAAGTCCCGGCACGCCTACGATGGAAAGGCCTGCCATAAATAGCAATAAATTTAGAAGTGGAGAACGGGAAAATCTTGCAGTGTAGCTGGTATAACCTTCAGTGCCGCTTGCAAAACTATATATCGAATAGAAGGCAAGCCCGGCGAATGCGACAGCAATGGCTGTTATCGCAATCCAGTAAAGCTGGTTTGATGCGTCCAGATGTCTAAACAGAAGTAGCGTGTGTTCTATTCCAATCGTGGCCGCAGAACACGTAAGTGTCACAAGGAACATTACCACTCTCCTGATATTGCAGAAGGTGAGCACGCTGAAACCTACTGCCAGTACCAGCAATATTTCATCTTTGGCGTTAACATATTCCCAGTTGACAATAAAAGCCGTAATGGCATCTCCACGGGCATTCGCAACAGATTCCACGTTAAAAGTATTTTTGTCGAGAAGAAACATTACGACGCTAAAAGCTACCCATACAGCGGCAACTATGCCGGCAAAACGTCTCGCCGTTTTTCCATCAAAACTGAGGAATTTTAAGCCAAGAAACCCGTCAATAAAGTCGAATGATCGCAGGAAAAAACCAAACTCTTTAATCGAAAGTGCGTAGAGCCATGTTCTTAAACCCTCTGGAAGCAGCCTCTGAAAGTGTTTTCCTGTGCTTGTCATCCTGGGCAGGCGCGTCTCCATGGTATGATAAAAATGCAGCAGTGACGGGGTGCGCAAAAACTCAAAGGTACGATAGATGCCGTGTGACACTGCGTGAACCAGCGCCAGCATCCGCAGACCAAAGAAAATTTCGATGTAGATAATGGCTAACTGCGTCATGGTGGCATATGCAATAGTGTTCTTGGCGTCGGCATGCTGCCGGCTCATGTGGGTCGTAATAAAGGCCGAAAACGCACAAATAACAACCGCAGCAACGACGGCGTTTGCCGGATGTGAAATCGTCCACACCTCAGGCCAATACGCCGGAAGAGACCACTCACATGGCCAGAAACGCAGAAGGATAAAAACTGGAATATGCGTTGACAATGAACCATAGAAAGCGGCGCTTGACGGCGTGGGCCCTTCCATTGCCCGCGGCAGCCATGTCCATGGGAAAATGCCTGACTTAAAGAAACATGCTAAAATCAGTAAGACCATTGCCCATGCATAGCCATGTTCCTGAAGCACTACGAGTCGTGCCATGTCTTCGGTATGCAAAAATGTGAGCAGGGCTATCAGGGCAAGCAGGAAGATGTCGCCGGCCTCGTAAATAAACAACACCCGCATGGCATTTTTGAGAGGATTGGAACGGTGTTCATAAAAGGCAATAAGAAGCACCGAAGAAAAGCCCAGTAACTCCCAGCCCATAAAGAAAAAGACGGTGTCTGAACTAAGCATGATAAGTTTTATGGCAAGATGAAAAACGAAATACAGAGAAAAGAATTTGTGATAATACGCATCGCGGTGGAGATAAAAAAGGGAAAAGTGGCCTATAACTGAAATAATAATCGTCGTAAAGGTAAGAAAGACACACGTGAAGATGTCCCAGTGCACAATGAACGGCCAGCCGAGGCCACTGAAAGATTCGATCTCTACGGTAAATTTAGTAAACCCAAGAAAATACATCGCGGCTGCGACATGGATAAAATCACACAGGTTTCCCCATTTGATCAGCATGCGAATCAGGTACTCATCGCGTTCTTTCTTGCTGATAAAATAGTGGATATTAACAAAAAAAATCTTGGCAATCGGGGACAGTACAAAATAATATACAAAGTAGATAATCAGAGATTTTTCGTCCACGCTGTGCTCCTAGATAATTTGTCCGAATAAAAGATGATCCTGTTCAAGGAAAAACCGCGGATCGTCGCTTTGGTATACTGGAACATCTGCCATTTCTTCAAATGGCACAAACCGGCCGTCCTTTCCTCCCTTCCACAAGAATATCTTTTCCTGCTCCTGATCGTGAACCGCAAGGGTAATCCAGTTGTGTTTCACGAGGCACTGAAAATGTCCTGGTTGGGCGGTATATCCAAACGCCTCGCCGAGGATGGTTTCCATTATCCCCACCTTACAACAAACAAGCAGTATCAGCCTGACAGGCTCGTGCACTTCAACCATCTGCCACGGCAATCCCAGTTGCAGGTCGCTGAGATGTCCGTTCATTACTCCTAACAGTGAGGTAATGTTATGGGGCAGTTTAGTGCCGCAACCGTAATGCTCGTTATCAATAAAGCTAAAATAGTACTCAAGGTTAATTCCCGCACATACCGGCCCAACTGCTCCAAGAATGTTTCTCAGTGATTTCCCTTCGGGATCTATCTCTTGATTGTAAGAAATCAGGAAAGCACGTCTGTCCAGGAAAATATTTCTCGTCAGATACCTTGGGCCTACAATAGCAATGGCGTTGGTGCAATGCCCGTATTCAGGTCTCGGCTGGGTAAAATCCATGGCTCTCCCGTGGGCATAATCTGCGAACGCCTTTTCTGACTGTTCCGTTTTAACTTCGTCAAAGCGTCTGCACCGCTCTTTTGCATCCAGCGCTGCCGCACGTCGAATGGCATTTATATACTTTTGCAGGCGCGGCTCTATAGGATTAGGAAGATCGAAAAGGATAACGTCATCGCTGCAGGTATTGTGATATCCGCCGATAAACCTTGTTGAATCCGGAATCATGACGCCGTTTTTCGCCAGTCCGGCGCGTACTTCCGGTTCGTTGCAGATAGCAGCAAAAAGACGTCCATTGGGAGCGCCGCGTCCCCCGGCACATGCGCCGCAATCGTGAGCGGCTTCGTGGGGATTATTCAGGCTGCTGGAACCGTGCCCCAGCACAAACACATAGGGTGAAAAATTGTCCGAAAACCCGGCGCCCTTAAGTATCGCCGTAGCGCGGACAATGCGTTCCTCCAGACTCCATCCGTTTTCGTTTTCACCGGTTTCCTTTTTATAAATCAACTGTGTTTTGGGTTCGTGGGCTGCCAGATACCTTCGCAGCTTGGAGCTGTACTTAGGGAAAATAATATCCATGATATAGGGGAGGAGATTCACGAGACCGCTAAAAATTGTGTGAACAAAACTTCCGAAAAGGGTCTTGGACGCCTGTGTGATTGCCCACTGCACCCTCCCGTAAAACTGGAGTTTTTTGGGCATGGCATCTTCAAGCTTTACCGCCTTTTCGTAAATTTGCACGGATGGCGTAACCAAAGGATGAGGGCACATTTTACGGTAGTGCTTCTCCGGCGCTGCCTTAAATCTCATATCAAGGCCAAAATGCCCCGCAGCGCCAAGGGTATCTGCCCCCTGATCTATCTGCTCCAGGTGGCGGCGAAAAGATTCTTCACGGTCATCAATGCAGCAAAGAACCTGATAGTTCCTGAGTCTGTATTGTGGTTTCCCGATAATAGCGCACTGCCGGTATGCCGAAAGGAACTGGTTGTAAAAGGTATCCTCATAGGCGCGCTGCCAAATCTCATGGCGATTTTCATCAGTGAGCCGGGTAACCTCTTTGGGAAACGGAGCGTTATTTTTAACGCCCAGTGCCTCCACGATAGCGGCGACAAAATACGGATCATATAATGGTTCCGGCTTATAGACGGGTATCTCCAGAGTCGGCACCGCACGAATGGATTCTATAGCCGCTAACTCCAGAACGAGGAGTATGGAAACAACCTCATCAAAAACTGCTTTTATCTCATGCTTTGGGACCCACTCCGCCGTGGTTTCCAATGCTTTTATGGTGCCTGCCCACCCCTTGTACCGATAAAGAACGCGGAATATATAATCATCAAGATGTTCGTCGGGAATAACCAGCACTTGAAGCAAAAACGTTGTGACGCCACCGTATTGATACTGCCTCACCAGGGAGATGATGTGTTTTAAGGTTTTGAGAAATTTCGTACTTAAGAAGCCGCCCTTCGAGTAAATGTCACAAAAGCAACGCCACATCCCTTTCTCCCGGTGTGGCATAGGCCAGTAGGCAAGACCAAAATCAAAATAGGATGCCATAAACTTAAAGAAAATAGGCCCCATCAACTCATCAATATCTATATTGTGAGCATTCCGAATCGCCTCCCTGTAATAGCCGGGCCGCTGATACGCAGTATTATTTACAAACTGTATAATCCGCTCATCCGGAGCAGGGCGGGTATGAGGTTTCTGCGTCATGAGGTCAAACAGCACTTGGGGCTGAATAGCAAGCTGATGACGTTTAATATATTCCCTGATATTCTTAAGAAGGACATTCGCGGTGATACGTCCCCGTTCAAACGCGAGGAGAAACTCTTCTTCGGACATAAAGGACTTGGCGCCATACATACGCCCCGCCTGCTTAACGCCTTCAAAAAAATCGTATGTCTCGAAATGATGGATGGTATTGTGATGAACAAAGAAGGGAAGCGGTCCTTGATCAGGCATCAGGTGCTTTGCGTGCTCGATTGCGTGATGGATCTTGTCAGACATCGTTCCCGCTAATGTGAGAGAAACATCAATAGTAAAAACAAAAATTGAATATAAATAAACTCCCCGTAATTCCCTTGGCAAAGGGAGAATAAGGGGAATAGATTTACATCGTTGTCTATAAATTCATTTAGACGTTTCTAAGTGATTATACAGCGGCAGTAATGGCACGCCAAACCGCCGTGTTTGTGAGGAATGAAAGGCCTCTATGAAAGGCTCACTCAGATTAACTACCAATGAACTGCTTCCACGAAAATAAATCTCATGGAGCATACTACAGGAAGAATCTTGAAATTCAAGTGTTATTTTTAAAAAACCAAGGCATTTTAATTATATCTCAAAAATGCAAGTTCATTTTTAGTAAATATTTTAATTACGGTAAATTGTGTGGTGATATTCCAATTCAGATCGCTGATCAAATTTTCACCGTTAAAATATTATTAAGTATATATTTATATTTGCCTCTATCCTGCAATGTTTCTTAAAAAACTTGTAATTATTTTTTATTTTTGCTATAGTAGCCGCTTTAATTGTGGTAGATAGTATCAGTAATAACCTTATGATTATGTTTTGCCGTTTGTGTATCCATAAATTTTGGTGGAATATCTTTTGGAAGTGATACCTTGAAATACGTTTGCCATTTAAAATTAGTTATTATTCATTTTTACCTGAACTGAAAGCATTGCCTGCCAGTATGACAAGACCACACGATTCTTCCTTCGATGAACATGCCGTTATCCATGAGTTAAAGCATTATTTACCTGCTCAGAATCCCTTAAAAGACTTTATTCACCACAACACACTGCACGGATTCCAAAACCTGAAATTTTACGATGGCACCTGTCGTGCTTCGGAAATTTTTGGCTATAGTGTAAGTCTCTCCATTGACGAATACCGTGCTCTTTACCAATCAGGCCATATCCGGGAAGATATCCTTGAAAAAGTGATTACTGAGCGAAAGGGACCCGCCCTTATGAAAGAATGGAAGGAGTATGCGATTTCCAGGCAATACGAAAAACTCCCGCCTCCCCGGATAGGTTCTTTGCGCGCCTACTGGAAAAGGCATTATAAAATAGATATGGACTCGCTGGTGCATCCGCTGCTCTTTCGTGTCCTTTGCAGTTACCTGGACCAAGGCATTTCCATTTGGCGTTTCCCCGTCTGGAATGAAGGGTTTCTTATCTCCATAAGAGAAATGGAGCGACTCAGTTTTACCAGTTTTTTCAGGAAGGACTGGCCTAGAAGACTTTTGCTGAGAAGTGAATGTAAAATTGAATCATTGCTGGATATACTTGTTGGAGATTCATCGCTTTACAAGCAGTACTTATTTGATCAGCAATTTGCCCACCAGGGCTGGTCAGGGATAGTGTCCCTAGTGGAGGATATGCCACAAACCCTGCTTGACCGGAAACAAATTACCTTACAGGAACTCATTATATTTGAACTCCTGCTGGAAATTGACGCACTCGATTTCCGTTTTGGCAAAAACTGGCAGCCGCTCTGCAAACGCCTTAAGGAAAAACCTGTCGATCTATTCGCAGAGATTCCGGAACGGGAGCTACATGAAATGAGACATATCTGGCAGGAAGCGTTTGAATGGAGCTATTACGATGAGGTACTCTCAGGTCTCCTCGCAAAAAAACATAATGAAAACAAGGTGAATTACGCAAGTTTCCAGGCGGTTTTTTGCATTGACGACCGGGAATGTTCGTTTCGCCGTTATATTGAAGAAATGGATCCCGACAGTGAAACCTTCGGTGCGCCCGGATTCTTTAACGCGGAGTTTTTCTACCAGCCCGAAGGCGGAAAGTTTTATACGAAGCTATGCCCCTGGCCCGTGACGCCCAAATACTTAATCAAGCAAGCCGAGAGCAAAAACGAACGGAAAAAGGATGTGCATTTCTCCAAACATGCCCACTCTTTCTTTGGCGGGGCGTTGATTGCCCATACAATTGGGTTCTGGTCTGCGGCCCGTTTATTTTTTAATATTTTCAGACCAACAATGGGACCTGCTGCATCATATTCCTTCCGCCATATGGACAAGTTTTCTAAGCTCACAATCGAAAATGTTTATCCGGACGATAAGGAAAAAGGCCTGCAAATTGGGTACACCATTGAGGAGATGGCAAACCGAGCTGAAGGGCTTCTGAAAATGATCGGACTGGTGAAGGATTTTTCCCCGATTGTCTATATCATAGGACATGGAGCGAGCAGTGTGAACAATCCTCACTTTGCAGCATATGATTGCGGTGCTTGTTCCGGAAGGGCCGGCTCTGTCAACTCACGCGTGATATGCCATATCCTTAATCATTCCGGGGTGAGAAAAATTCTGAACGCACGGGGTGTTACCATCCCGCCTGATACCCAGTTTGTGGGAGGTCTGCATGATACCACCCGTGACGAAATTATCTTTTTTGATGAAGGCATTCTGTCGTCCGGCAACCAGAAGAGACATCAAATTAATCTAAAAACATTTGATAGGGCGCTGGACCTTAATGCCAAGGAACGATCAAGAAGGTTTGTTTCCATTAATACCAGACAAAAACCGAAAGCCATTCATAAAAAAATCTTACAACGGTCAGTATCTCTGTTTGAACCACGCCCGGAGCTAAACCATGCCACAAACGCATTGTGCATTGTTGGCAGAAGGTCGCTGACCTCTCACCTGTTTTTAGATAGGAGAGCGTTTTTTAACTCATTTGATTACCGGGTCGACCCGGAGGGTAAATATCTGCTCAATATTTTAAATGCCGTTGCCCCCGTTTGTGGCGGCATCAACCTTGAATATTTTTTCTCGCGGGTTGACAACCAAAAATTGGGAGCTGGGACAAAACTTCCCCACAACGTTATGGGGCTAATTGCCGTAGCCAATGGCGCTGACGGGGATTTGCGGCCGGGGCTTCCCAGCCAGATGATTGAAGTGCATGATCCCGTCCGGCTCATGGTCATCGTAGAGCATTTTCCCCACGTGGCGCTGAAAACAATCCAAACAGTGCCGGCAACTTACGAATGGTTTGCCAATGAGTGGGTGCATCTTATTGTAATCAATCCTGAAACACAGGAACTTTTTCGTTTTAAGGATGGGGCTTTCTTTCCGTATAAGCCACTTAAGCAATCAATCGAAGCGATTTCGGACATAACACCACTTATAGAAGAGAATATCGATAATTTACCAGTTTACATATTAGAGTAGGTTATATTTTTTGATAAAGCAATGTTGGGGATTTTCTGCCATGAATCTCGCCCAGAATGATTTCCGCGGGGAGTGGAACTATGCAATCATCTCAAATTTCGAATGAATGTTTTTTATCTTATATATCAACGATGTATAAAACGGGAGACATGGCAATGTTTCTCCCGTATTTTATCCTGTTACCGATCATAGGATTTTTGGTAAATATACTGGTCCCTAAAAAGAATGAAACGGTTATTTCCTGGGCGGCTTTTACCACCGTAGGTGTACATTTACTGACTGCTATTGGATTTACTATCTATTGGCTTTTCCAACATCATACTATCCTGAGCCTGCCGGGATGGGCCCTTTACCAAACTTCCAAATACTCATTTTTTCTTAGTTTTTACTTTGATAATGTTACCGCTACCTATCTGATAGTAGGCGATATCATCCTTTTCCAGGTTGCCGCATACAGCCGCTATTACCTGCATCGTGAAGAAGGATATAAAAGATTCTTTGTCACAATTCTTTTATTTTACCTGGGCTACAATATTGCCATTTTCTCCGGCAATCTGGAAACGCTTTTTGTCGGATGGGAAATGCTCGGCATTTCTTCCTTTCTGCTGATCGCCTTTTACCGTGATCGCTATCTGCCCGCAAAAAATGCCGTCAAAGTAATTTCCGTTTACCGGCTCGGTGATGTGGGGCTAATACTGGCCATGTGGCTGAGTCATCATCTGTGGCACGGGAATGTATCTTTTTTGCAATTGAATAATCATGAACTGGTAAGCACGCATCTTCAAACGAATACCCTCATTGGCTTATTTATTTCACTAATGATATTAATGTCAGCGGTTGCAAAATCGGCGCAACTTCCGGTTACTTCGTGGTTACCGCGTGCCATGGAAGGGCCTACTCCATCCAGCGCCATTTTTTACGGCAGCCTCTCCGTACACATAGGCATCTTTGTACTATTGCGCACGTTCCCGTTTTGGGAACATCAGTTAGCCATGCGGATTATTATCGGGGTAATAGGATTGGCGACCAGTGTCATTGCCACGGGAATTGCCCGGGTACAGTCAACGATAAAAACCCAGATCGCCTATGCTTCTGCCGCACAAATCGGAATTATGTTTATCGAAGTAGCTGCTGGTCTTGAGGAAGTTGCCTTGGTTCATTTTGCCGGGAATGCCTTTCTGCGTGCGTACCAGCTTTTGGTCTCTCCTTCGGTGGTGAGTTACCTGATCCGGGAACAGTTTTACAACTTTAAACCCCGCGAGCACACCTTTGAAGATTCTTTTTCCAAAAAGACCGCATACACCGTTTATATGTTGTGCATGAAAGAATGGAACCTTGATAACTTAATGTACCGCTATATGTGGAACCCTTTAAAGTGGTTTGGAAAATGGCTGGATTTCCTTACCCTGAGCAGGGTTGTCTATTATGGTATCCCTGCTTATCTCGCTGGTGTGGCTCTTGTTTACTTCCGGGAGATGCTTCCGGAAGCCGTTGAAGATGCCCTTCCTTACCTGTTTTGCTCTATCGCACTTATGATGGTGCTGAAATCCTTTGCCGAAAGAAAGCTGGCGCGCATGAGCTGGCTGCTGGTAGTAATGCATCATTTTTGGATTGCGCTGGCAATTTCCGTCAATGAACGGTTCTATTTCAACGAAGACCGTCTTTATTTAAGCGGTATTGTTGTGGCCGGGATCGTAGGATTCATCTGTCTCCGTTGGCTGCATTTCCACGAAGGCAGTATTGACATGGACCAGTTTCACGGACATTCGTACCGGCATCCGAAAATTGCCTTTGTTTTTCTGCTGGCATGTCTGGGGGTATCCGCATTTCCGATTTCGCCAACCTTTGTGGGAGAAGACCTGATCTTTATTCACATTCGCGAAGAGCAGGTTGTATTGGCTATAATGGTCTCGCTGAGCTATGTCCTTGATGGACTTTCCCTCATGCGAATGTACGCGCGTGTATTTCTCGGTCCACACTCAAAATCGGTCTATGAGATGGCATACCGTTCATCATAACCATTATTTTATGGTACGACAAGCTCAGGAAAAAAGCACTTTTATGAATATGGTATTTTTATGTAGATTAGAGCGGCAATGTTTTTGTAGTGAGGGTGAAAGTAGCTTTTGATTAGACCTTGGACTACTTTTAACAATGCAGTAACAAGGCGTGCCTGCACTCGCAGATACTTTGAAATTTTTAAACTAAACATCAAGAAAAAATGCCTTTGTGTATTCTGGTGTATGTATAACCTTCATGTAATACACACCCCGTCAGCTACGCTGCCACCCCTCTTTTTAGAGGGGATTACCGTGTATATGTTCCATGAAAACGTGTAAGTCCCCTCTATTGAGAGGGGATTTAGGGGTGTGTTATAAATTACGCTGAATAGTTGCAACAACTCTGGTTTTTGATTAACCTTTTAATGCTGAGCGGAGTCGAAAGGTTGTGTTTCTAAGTGAAAACCCCTTTAATATTTCGAAAACCATCTTTATTTGACCATACACCAGTAGAAGAAAATATCAAAACATATGATGTACACTTAGTATATTTTATATGGTATTTGTTAGTAACTTTCTTTTACAGTTCTTCCAAAGGGATGTTGAATTGGCCGTGCAGATTTCTCAAAAAGCGTATGAAATTTCTCTACTTGTACAGGGGATACTTCAACAGGTTTCTTTAAGACAAACCATGACACATGTTCGGTACCGGGTGGTGTTGTGAGCGATCCGGAATACGTATAATAGCCCTTCTCCTCCGGAAGAAATTCTCCCGCGTTAATTTTTATAGCGGAATTTAAATTCTCCTTACCTGTCTCATGTGGAATATCCTTCCATAAATTATATAGAAAATCATTTGTCCTGCCTTCTTCCATAAAGACAGCAACTACCGCTAATCTGCCTTTTTTATCTTTATGTACAAAGTGTGCTTCCATATCGTAACTTATTCCATGTACGTGATGTTCACTTGGAAAATGGAAGTGAAATTGAATAAGATTGTATCTATGATTGTTAATTTTTATGTAACTCCCTTTTTCATAGTTTGTTTGTAAAGTATGACCGGTATTTAAAACTTTTAAATGTGTCGGATAGTAGTTGAATTCAATATTGTCTAATTTTTCTTTCTCCGTCACGGTAATACTAATCGGTGATTGTCTTCGTCCTTTGCCACACTTACAATACTCCGGGCTTAATTCTCCCCAATGTTCCGGGCCACATGCACCATAATAATCCCAATGTGCATGATGGGTATGTTTTTCAGATTCAGCAAATGATGCTGTTAGAGTAAAAAGAGGAATAAACACCAAAAAAAATATTATGGTAATATATCTGACAATTATCATAACATTCACTCCTTTAATTTAATATAAGTTGGAATTTTTATCACTTTTTTGAATTTTTTGTCAATTAGTAAATTAAGTTTTCTGACAAAAAAATTATTTTACTTTTTCGAATTGTACGCCTTCTTTTGTTAATGTCTCGAGGTATAAATCTATCTCCAATATGGGATATTTTTCTATAAGGATCTGTTTCGCTTTTTTTAAATCAGTGGTTAAATATACATATTCTGCTATTTCCGAGCCAAATTCTGAAGACCCTCCGTAGCCTCCACAGTCTCTGTGTCCGATAATAATAATCCTTTTTATTAAATGAAAATTTACAAATTTATTAATTTTACTGAAAACAATATCGCGTGTGGAAGGATCTACCAGGTTATAAATACTTCCAGGTATTGATATATGATCATAGTTTCCTTCTATCCCCAATTTTTTATTTATAAACTCCTGATTTGCAAAGGCAAACCTGTAATCTATACAAGTAAAAACCAACGTGTCACAGTCACTCCTCTCTTCTCCCTTATCTAAAGTAACAATCGTTTTCGTATTATTTAATAAAAGACCCTCTTTCCCATAGCAACCAAGAAGTAAAATCAACGTACAGAAAATATAAAATGTTTTTAAAATGCTTTTCATTTCTGACAAATATATTGTACAGATTTACATAAAAATTACATATTTATAATATTTGTTCATATTCAAATTTTTTAACTTCATTATCATCTATTATCCTGCCATAAAACAGGTATATACTCAGATCATGAAATCTAAATCTCATTAGTCTTCTTGCTTTCTTCATATCTTGCACAATTCTGTTGTATTCTTCTTCATGGTCACTAAAGGCTTCTTCTCCCCCGTAACCTATACAATCCTCATGAGCTATTATTACTATACGTTTTACGTGATGTAATCGCACAGATATACCAAATGTATCCATAACAAGTTTCCTTGTTTCTTTGTTTAACATATTGCGTATAGAACCTGGTATTGAAAAATAGTCGTAGTCTCCCTTAAACCCTAACTTTTCGTTTATCAGTTCCTGTGCTGCCCTGGCAAATCTGAAATCGCTGCAATTTATCACCATTGTATTACACCAATGTTTTTTTCCTTCAAAGAAATGTTCATAGTTTATCTCACTACTCTCGCTCCTCAAAAAAAAATTCTTCTTTTCATTTTCCGGTTCACCTGAGGCTGTATAATTTACGTAAAAGCATTGAATTACCAACATTAGTATTATCGTTGTTATTATATTTTTAATATTAACCACTATAAGAACTCCTAAATTTATTGCCACTAATAATATTTAAAATTATTATCTAATTTTAATTAAATAACCGGCAGTTTTCAACATATAGGAATTTCAATCTTTGCAGGGGCTGAAGATTTTCAGCCCCTGCGTTAAAATATTTTATCCCCAAAAGCCGCCGCAGGCCTAACTAGACAATATAATACTTTGTACTGTATGAATAGCTATAATATATTAACAACATCAAGTTAGCACAAAACATGCCACTTAAATAAACACAATTTAAAAATAGAATTTACAATACTTTATAACCTCTGCGAGTATTCTCACTGCATAAAAAAATCGGTTTAAATAATTAAATTTGGATTATTTAAACCGATTTAACAATACTAAAGATATATTTTGTTATATTTACTTCTTCGGCGCATTTGATTTAACAAAAGAGCGGATCATACTCACAAATACTATCATC
>SOET01000016.1 GCA_021646465.1 Candidatus Kuenenia hertensis
CGGATATTGATGTATCTATAGGATATAAGCGTCTTTCAGCAACAGATGACGATACCATTCAGGCGGGAATAAGCCTTCCACTGCCTTTTTTCAATAGAAATCAGGGAAATATTATCGAAGCCGAGGAATTGTCATACAAGGCAAAAAATGATGAGGCCTCCGTCAGAAACGAATTATTACTTCAATTGGACAATGCTTATTCTATGTACGCTTCAACTCGTGAGCTGGTTCGGTCTTTTATTGACACTATAGTTCCACAGGCTGAGGAATCATTGAAGATGTCAAAACGGGGATATGAACACGGAGAGTTTGATTTTCTCGAAGTTCTGGATGCTCAACGAACATTGGTAAACGCAAATGCTTCATACCTAAAGTCTTTAAACGATCTTTTTACATCAATGACAGAAATAGAACGACTCGTCGGGGTTAAGATTTCTGATATTAAATAGGGGGATATATGTACAAATCAATTATCTTACTCATCATCGCTACAAGCTTATTGACATTATCCACAGGCTGTAAAGATGACAATCATACACACAGTAATGCCAAACACGGATATTTAAACGAAAATGAAACACATGCATATGCAGAGCCTGAACCGATTGTTTACACGCTCTACACAGATAAAGTAGAACTATTTGTAGAGTTTAAACCTTTGATCGCTGGGGAAACCTCTAAATTTGCCGCTCACTTTACACAGTTAGGTGAAAACTTCAAAGCTATAACAGAAGGTTCCGTTACGGTTAGTCTGATCGGAAACAATATACAATTAACCGATAAAGCCGAAGGGCCATCATCTCCGGGCATTTTCCGATTGGCTTTGAATCCTGAATATTCCGGCATATATCAGTTGGTCTTTGATATTCATACTACAGAATTTTCCGACACAATAACCATAGAAAATACCGCTGTTTACCCCGACGCGAGAACCGTGCTGACAAATCAACAGGAACAAACAATCGGCGAAGAAATTGTCTATTTAAAAGAACAGGCATGGCAGATAGATTTTGCCAATAAGGAAGTGAAGAGAGAACACTTTACTGAAATTATCAAAACCACAGGACAAATCTCGCCTGCATATGGAGACGAGACAACGATAACAGCAAAAAGTAAAGGCATCATAAGATTTGGAAGCAATAAAAAACTGATTGGATCTGCGGTAAATTCAGGAGATACATTATTCATAATTTCAGGCGCCGGTTTAACAGAAGGTAATTTAGACACAAAATACAAAGAAGCAAAAAACAACTATGAAAAAAGCAAAATAGATTTTGAAAGAGCCAAAGAATTGGTGAAAGACAATATTATTTCTCAAAAATATTTCCAGGAAATACAGCTCCGATACAAAAATGCTCAATCCACTTTTAACACGATTGAAAAAAACTATACTGCCGTTGGACACAAAATCACATCGCCAATAGACGGGTTTATAAAAGATGTGATGGCAAGCGAAGGAGAGTATGTTGAAATCGGGCAGCCCATAGCAAGCGTTTCACAAAACCGAAGGCTCATTTTAAAAGCCGAGGTGACTCAAAAGCATTTCTCAAAACTCAGCAACATTTCGTCCGCAAATTTCAGGACCGCTTACGACAATAAAATATGCTCTACTGAAAGTTTAAATGGAGAACTCATCTCTTACGGGAAAAACACGGACAATAATGCTTATTATATCCCCGTAAACTTTGAGATTGACAATAATGGTGAAATCATTCCCGGTTCATTCGTAGAGGTATTTCTAAAAACCAATGTAATGAGAGATACTTTAGTAATTCCTTATTCAGCGCTTATAGAGGAACAGGGGAATTACTTTGCCTATGTGCAAACATCCGGCGAAGGATTTCAAAAACGTGAATTAAAAATCGGTGCCAGTGACGGCATGAATGTACAGGTATTAACAGGGATAAAGGAGGGTGAAAGAGTCGTCACAAAAGGAGCCTTTCAAATAAAATTAGCAACAATGTCAGGCAAAATGCCTGCCCATGGACACGAACACTGAGGAAATTTTGAATTATGAATGTTAAATTTCAGATGATAAAGGAGAACTTATAAAAATGAAAAAGGAAAATATAATTCTTGAGAAATCATTTAATTTCGCCTTACAAATCATTGAGCTATACAAACAATTAATTACTAAAAAGGAATTTGTGCTTTCAAAACAACTACTCCGAAGTGGAACGAGCATTGGAGCTAATGTTGAGGAAGCAACTGCCGCTATGTCTAAGAAGGATTTTACTGCAAAAATGTCTATTGCATCCAAAGAAGCCAGAGAAACAAGGTACTGGATAAGATTACTTGACAAAAGCAAACTTGTAAATATTGATTTCAACACCCATCTTAATGAAATAGAACAACTTATCAACATTCTTACTGCGATTGTAAAAACCTCTCAAGGGAAATGTTAAATGCTAAATGCTAAATGCTAAATGCTAAATGTTGAATGTTGAATGTTGAATAAAAAACCAATAATTCATAATTTATAATCCAAAATTCAAAATTTCTAATATGTTAAATAAAATCATACAATACTCGCTGAATAATCGCTTAATAATTATAGCGGCATCAGCCCTGCTTTTGATAGCAGGCATTTATACGGCCTCCAAAATGGAGGTTGATGTATTTCCTGATCTCACTGCGCCAACGGTAGTAATATTAACCGAAGCGCATGGAATGGCCCCGGAAGAAGTCGAAAAATTGGTAACATTTCAGATTGAAACGGCAGTCAATGGCGCAACCAATGTACGCCGGGTAAGATCATCATCTGCCGCAGGGATATCCATTGTTTGGATAGAATTTGAGTGGGGAACAGATATTTTTAAGGCGCGGCAAATAGTCAGCGAAAAACTGACCACTATTGCCGAAAAACTGCCGCTGGGAGTGGGAAACCCTACGCTTGCGCCTCAATCGTCCATCATGGGGGAAATTATGCTTATCAGTTTATCGTCAGATAGCACATCCCCAATGGATTTAAGAACCATTGCCGACTGGAATATCCGGCCAAGGTTACTGGCAACAGGAGGAGTATCACAGGTAATCGTTATAGGAGGAGAATACAAGCAATATCAAATACTCGCATCACCCCAAAAAATGAAATACTACAACATTTCTTTAAACGAATTGCTGAAGGCAAGCAAAGAAAGCAATCTTAATGCTTCAGGTGGTTTCATGAACGAATTTGGTAATGAATACATCATCAGAGGTGTTGGTAGAACAAACAACGTGGAAGAAATAGGCAATGCCGTAATTAAGGTTGTTGCGAATGTGCCGATAAAAATAGAGGATGTTGCAGAAGTGAGAATAGGCGGGGCACTCCCTAAAATCGGGGACGGTTCGCTTAAAGCAACTCCGGCGATTATTATGACTGTAACAAAGCAGCCGGGAACAAATACTCTGGAACTCACAAAAAAAATTGATGATGCCATTACGGAGATTGCCAAAACCCTGCCCTCTGACATAAAAATCAACACCAACATATTTCGTCAGGCAGATTTTATTCAGGCTTCTATAGATAATATTAAAAAAGCGCTGATGGAGGGTTCTTTTTTTGTCGTTATCATTATGTTCCTGTTCTTAATGAACTTCCGAACCACCATTATTTCCCTGATAGCGATCCCCCTTTCACTCATCGTTTCCATTATTTCCCTTAAATTTCTGGGGTTAACCATTAATACCATGTCTCTCGGCGGAATGGCGATCGCCATTGGCTCATTGGTAGATGATGCCGTTATTGATGTGGAAAACGTCTTCAAGCGTCTGAAGGAAAACGCACAAAAAAGTAGTGAAGAACGAAAAAACTCACTTGTCATAGTTTACGAAGCCTCAAAAGAGATTCGGTCTTCAATCCTTAATGCAACCCTCATTATCATCGTCGCTTTTATCCCCTTGTTTTTCCTTGGCGGGATGGAGGGGAGAATGTTGCAGCCTCTTGGCATCGCCTTTGTTGTTTCGCTGTTCGCATCCCTCATTGTTGCGGCAACACTTACCCCTGTGCTCTGCAGTTTTATGCTAACCAGCGACAAAACGCTTCTAAAACAAGCAAAAGGAAGTTGGACGGAAAGATGGCTTAACCGATATTATAATTCCGCATTAGAAAAAATAATGAACATTAAAAGAACAATACTTGGAATATCCATTGCGTTGTTCATTGCGGCAATTTTTCTCATGTTTCATTTAGGGAGAAGTTTTCTGCCTGAATTTAATGAAGGGACGTTAACGGTAAGCGCTGTCAGTATGCCGGGCATATCACTTGAAGAATCCAATAAAATCGGCAACAGGATTGAAAACATCCTGCTGTCTGTACCAGAAATCTCAATTACTTCGCGCAGAACAGGAAGGGCAGAATTGGACGAGCATGCACAGGGGGTAAATGCAGCCGAAATTGATGCCCCTTTTGTTTTAACAGAAAGAAGCAGGGAAGAATTTTTGAAGGACGTTCGGGAAAAATTAAGCGCCGTTTCTGAAGCAAATATCACCATCGGACAACCCATAGGACACCGTATTGACCATATGCTCTCAGGTACAAGAGCGAACATTGCCATTAAGCTTTTCGGGACAGATTTATCTACAATGTTTTCCCTTGCCAACCAAATACAACGCAACATTGAAGGCATAGAAGGGCTTGTGGATATCAGCGTGGAGCAGCAAATTGAAATTCCGCAAATACAAATAAAAGCGAAACGGGATATGCTTGCCAAACATGGTATTTCAATAGGCCAATTTACCGAATTTATTGATGTCGCCTTCGCAGGTGAAAAAGTATCTCAAGTTTTTGAAAGCAACAAAAGTTTTGATATGGTACTACGATTTAATGAAGAAAACAGGGGTAAAATAGAAAATATCCGCAACGTTTTAATAGATACCAATATCAATCCGGGCCAACAATCCAAAATTCAACATTCAACGTTCAACATTCCGTTACATTATGTAGCTGATATTGTTTCGACAACAGGCCCCAACACCATTAACCGGGAAAATGTACAACGAAAAATTGTGATTTCAGCCAACGTAGCCGGGCGTGATTTGAAAAGCGTAGTAAACCAAATTAAAGAAAAAATCGATGATACTATTCAGTTGCCGGAAAACTACCGCATTCAATACGGGGGACAATTTGAAAGTGAAGCAAAGGCGTCGAAAATATTATTCCTCACCTCCTTAATGTCTTTATTCATCATATTCCTTTTACTTTATCAGGAATTTAAAAATATCAAACTTGCAGGTATTGTTTTTCTCAATCTACCTTTGGCGCTGATAGGCGGCGTCTTAAGCATTTGGTTCACAGGAAGAATCATGAGCATTCCCTCGATCATTGGATTCATTACACTATTTGGAATAGCAACACGCAACGGGATATTGTTGGTTTCACGCTATCAGGCATTGCAAAGTCAGGGCGTTGCCTTGTATGAAACGGTTATCAAAGGTTCTTTAGACAGGCTAAACCCGATTCTCATGACTGCCTTAACTACCGCTTTAGCATTAATTCCCCTTGCGATAACAGGCGACTTGCCGGGAAACGAAATACAAAGCCCGATGGCAATAGTGATATTAGGCGGGCTGCTCAGTTCCACCCTGTTAAACATATTCATTGTTCCTGTTGTGTATTATATTTCAAATAGTAAAAAAGAAACAAGAATCACCCATAATCCTAACCCGAACGAGTCGGAAGAGTAAACCATTCACCACAGAGGGAGACGCTGAGGACACAGAGAAAATGATACGTGCTGGGCAATAGTAAAATCTGCTCCAAAACATTATAAAGGACGAAACACAAAACTTTATGTGAAATATTTTGTAATTATTCAGCGTAAATGTTACACGGCTCGTTCCCAAGTTCCGACTTGGGAACGCACGTGTTCGAGAAACTCCTGCTTCTCATAACAGGAAGCAAAGATTCCTTTACAATTGCGTTCCAAAGCCAGAGCTTTGGAACGAGAAGAAATTCTTTTTTATCCAGTTTCAATTCTTTTTTTAATGAAATTTGTATTTAAACGAATTCTGAATCCTGGGGACACCATACTTAATTATTAACATTGTTTTTAACATAGTTAAGATGTATGCACGTCTGGAATTGCTCGTATAGTCGTACCGGAAGTTCTACACCATGCTACACTGCGAGAAAATCGCCGTTTACAGACATTCTTCAGACCTATCAGATGAAAAAATCGAAAAGTTTTTGATTTTACGAGCGAACCGGGAGACCCCTGGGCTCTGACAGTTTTATAACCCGGTTTGAAAATGTCCTTGGGAGAATGCTTTATTGCCCAAAGGCGCCTCAAAGAAAAACAGGAGGTTTCTAAAATTAATTATGGTGTCCCCTGATTAAACATACGTCATAGTAGAGAAATCCTTAACGGAAACTTATCCTTCTCTATTATTCCAACACACTAACTCTTACCTTTATTGGTCCGTGCATGGTACTTTCACCATTTGTGTCAATATCCTCCAGCATATAGAAATATCCGCCAACGTGATCAACAACATCTCTATAACTGTAAGACGCTCCAGAAGTAGCATCTCCTTTCGCTTCAATGAGTATATCATTTATCCTGACGTACGAACCTCTCTTGCGTTTTGCACGGTAAAGGTTAAAACCTGCATTATCAATCTCTGTAGCCGTTTCCCAGATAAGAATTACACTGCCATCATCCGCAGCCTTTGCTTCAAACGAAACCAAAGTAACCGCCGCTGGCGGCTCAGTTGGTGAAGGTGTAGGTGATGTCTCCTGTGTTGGAGCAGGCGTCGGTGTTATACAACACGTAGGAGTTCCTAGTCCCCTGGTATTTTGATAATTTTCGAGCTCCCGGCAAAGCTTCAGCAATATATTCGCCTGTTCTTTGGTAGTGTCAGACGAGTTGAGGGTTGAGGGTCACACCTTAGGGTTGAGGGTCACACCTTGATTTGGTTGAGGGTTGAGGGTCACACCTTGATTTGTGATTAAGCACAAACCATCGACATGTTAATCACTGATCAAGGTGTGACCCTGTTCTCCCTGCTGTTCTCCCTGTGACCCTGTTCTCCCTGTGTTCTCCCTGTATAGTCGTACCGGAAGTTCTACACCATGCTACTCTGCGAGAAAATCGCCGTTTACAGACATTCTTCAGACCTATCAGATGAAGAAATCGAAAAGTTTTCGATTTTACGAGCGAACCGGGAAACCCCTGGGCTCTGAGAGTTTTATAACCCGGCTTGAAAATGTCCTTGGGAGAATGCTTTATTGCCCAAATGCGCCTCAAAGAAAAACAGGGGGTTCTAAAATTAAGTATGGCGTCCCCTGATTAAACAACAGTGTCGGAAATATCAATAGTTCCCTTTGCAGTTATTTTATCGTTTATGCAATCGAGAAACTTCCCGACAGTCTCCGTGCCTTTCTGCACATCAGCTGCAGCCGGGGGTCCAGCGGTGAGTAACGTGCCATCAAATGCCGTTAATACACAAATAATTGCTAGTGCAAGCACTAAAATCCTACTTTTTTGCATAACTTTTGCCTCCTTTCTTGCATAAAAAAAGACTTACTGCCAGATATTGAAAATATCTTCGGCACTAAGGCTGTCTTTATAGCTTTATAAAATCCCCCCGAGGTTCCCTTTAAAGAAAAGAGATTCAGGGCGATTTAAAGACCCTTTGCTTAGCACTCCACGATTACTCGTGGTTTGCCTTTATCGTATCGTCTTTAAATTTTACCGAAAACTATTTTATGGAGTTGCCTTTCTTTTTTTGTAAAGAAAAATGATGATTATTATCTACTTTGTTTATATATGTATGTAAATACCCTCAATCGGGTAGCCACTAAAGAGTACACTCTAATGGCGTATGATGTGGTTTCAATTTATGTCTTTGGCGACTTTCAATAGTAAACTGGCGAGGAGCACATAGCCACTACATAGGTGGATTGAAATTCCTTTACGTCAGGTATTGCTTTATTCCTTAAGTCTATCTGGCTAGGATTTATTGATGTTTGCGAATTCTGAATTCTGAGTGAATTCTGAGGACACCATACTTAATTATTCACTAGGTAAAAAATATGTCTAAAAGTCTGGCAAAGCAAATACCCCTTTTTCCCTATTTTTTTACGTTAACAAATGCACCTATTTCATATGTTTTAAAATTACCTTCCTTAAAGTTTTCAACAGTTTTTTTGCCTATTTCAACATGTTTGTATTTTGTAATGCGGAATAGAAATGAATGGAAAGAAATGACAAGATTTTTTATTTGTGTTACACTGTTCATTCGATAATAATTATAGTCATAACAGAAACGAAATATGTTGGTTATAAAATGGCAAAAAATGATCTTTAAAGAAACGGGTATTTTTTTATTCATACGTACATTTTCTTTTTCAATAATCGTTTTACTGTTACTACTCTCTTTTGATACTATCGCCTATTGCAAGGACCATGGAAAAGAACTGAGTATCGGAGAGCGCTTTCATTCCGATACGGCGCTATCATGGCTTGGTGTTGTTGGGGATTTGTTTCGCAGCAAACCGGAAAGGCCTTCACAATACAAAACTTATCCTGATGCAAAAATGATAAAACTTCCGAAACCTGAATTCCAGGGTCTATCGGTGGAAGAGGCTATTAATAAGCGCCGTTCGGTTCGTAATTATTCAAAGAAGCCAATGGCCTTGTCTCAGTTGTCACAGTTACTGCATGCGGCACAAGGGGTGACGGGAAAAATATACGGGCAACCCCTTCGTACTGCTCCTTCAGCAGGAGCACTTTATCCTTTTGAAATATACATAATCATAAATAACGTGCAGGATTTAGACAAGGGCATCTATCATTATGTTGTTCCCGATCATACACTGGAACTCGTGAAATCCGGAGATTTCGGGAAAAAGATTACCAATGCCGGGCTAAAACAAGAGATGTTAGGCGATGCCAATGCAACCTTTGTGTTGTCTGCAGTCTTTGACCGAACCCGCCACAAATACGGAGAAAGAGGATACCGCTATGTTTACATCGAGGCAGGACATATCAGTCAGAATATTTATTTGCAGGCTGTATCACTGGGCCTGGGCTCCGTTGTCGTTGGTGCGTTTATCGACAAGGAGGTGAATGAACTCATTGGTGTCGACGGGCAAAAAGAGGCCGCTATTTATCTGCATGCAGTTGGTACTCTGTAAATGAAGCGTGAGGACATCAATTATAGCGTTAGCATCCTGCTCCTGTTTTCAATAATTATCACCGCAGCCCTTGGATACTTGCAATCACAATTAGACCTCCGGAAGTTTGTGCCACACCGTTACTTTGCATATGCGACCTTAGTTCTTACTGCTGTTCACTTGTATTTCAACTGGAAAAAGATATTGCGATTTATTTTCAGGAAAATAAAACGATAAAAAATTCAGGTAAATGCGTTAACGAAACCTGAAATTTTATCAGTCAAGTTCAGAAGCCACATCTTCATCTAAAAACCAGTGCAATTCACCGTACACGGGTTTTACCATTTGTGCGGGTAAGGGCGGCAGGGTTGATTCTTCCTGAAAAATCTTTTTCAATACAGCGGCCTTGCCTTTTCCTGTAACCAGAAAAATAATGCAACGGGCATTATTAATTACCGGCAGGGTAAGCGTAATTCGTTCCGGCGGAGGTTTGGGAGAATCGAATATTGGCGCTATCCAGCGTTTTTTTTCTTTCAGAAGGGGATGATTCGGAAAGAGTGACGCAATATGACCGTCTTCTCCCATACCAAGTAATAAAAGATCGAAACAGGGCAATTCATCATCTTTTATACGAAAAATCTTCTGGAGTTTGGATTGGTATAAGGCGGCCATTCCGGCAGGTTCCATTGAAGTATTGGGTATATAAATCTGGGAAGGAGGAATATCGACATAATCGAAAAGATGTTTGCAGGCCAAATAATAATTGCTTTCCGAATTAATCGGCGGTACACAACGTTCATCCGCCCAAAAAACATGCCATGCCTTCCATTCGATTTCAGAACAGAATGGTTCCGAAGCTAATGAGGGAAACAGCAATTTGGGCAGGGAACCTCCGGAAAACGCCACAATGAAGCGATTTCGTTCTGAAACCGCTTTTTTTGAAATGCGGACGATATATTCCGCCGTTTTTTTTGCCAGTTCCGTTGTAGAAAAGATGTGGTAATTCATGCTATGTCAGGGGATGGATATCTTTGTCAGGTTACATACATGGATTCCACTTGCGGCCATCTGCCTGTATAAATTCATCTGCCTTGCTGGGGCCGCATGTTCCTAATTCATAAAACGCGAGGGGAGGAGCATATTCACTTTCCCACCCCTGTAAAATCGGATCAATTATTTTCCATGCCAGTTCAATCTCATCACTTCTTGTAAAAAGGGAAGCGTCTCCCTGTAAAGCGTCCAGGATAAGCCTTTCATATGCATCGGGCAGGATATTTTCCCCAAAATCCTGTTCATACAGGAAATCCATGCTTACCGTGCGTGTTTTCATTCCGGCACCCGGCATCTTTGTTTCAAAGCCCAGACGCATTCCTTCATTTGGCTGCAGACATAACACTAATTTATTGGGAGGCAATAGCTCTTCAGGCGGCAAAGGAAACATTAAATGGGGTACATGTCTGAATTGAATTGAAATTTCAGTGACTTTGCTGTCCAGAGCCTTGCCGGAACGCAGGTAAAAAGGAACATTACGCCAACGCCAGTTATCAATAAACAGTTTTAAAACCGCAAAGGTCGCCGTTTCCGTTCCCCGCGCAACTCCTTTTTCATCCCGATATGTCCGGTATTGTGCACGCACCGTGTATTTAGCGACTTCTTCCGGTTTAATGGGCCGAACGGCCTTGAGGACTTTCACTTTTTCGTCACGCAGCGATGTGGCGTTAAACTCAGCCGGTGGCTCCATCGCGGTGAGTGTAAGCAATTGCAGCAAATGATTCTGAAACATGTCGCGCAGGACGCCTGCGTTATCATAATATCCCGCCCTGCTTCCGAGACTTACTTCCTCCGATACCGTGATTTGGACATGGTCAATATAGTTGCGGTTCCAGAGCGGTTCGAAGATTGCGTTGCCAAAACGAAAAACAAATAAATTTTGTACCGTCTCTTTTCCTAAATAATGGTCAATACGATATACCTGACTTTCTTTAAAGACCTGGTGTATATGATTGTTTAAATCAACAGCGGAAGCAAGATCTCTCCCAAAAGGCTTTTCGATAATGATACGACGCCAATATTCATCAGATTGCATCGCCATACCCGCCTCTCCCAGTTTGCTCACGATGGCAGGATAAAGGAGTGGCGGCGTAGAAAGATAAAAAAGGCAATTGGAACCTATGCCCTGTTTTTTATGTAAATCAAGCAAAAGCCTGGTTAAGGCTTTATAATCTTCCGGATTGTCGTAATCAGACCTGTGATATATTAATTTTTTTTCAAATGCAGACCAATTGCAGCTTTTATCTTTACTGTGTCGGGAATAAGTACCAATACTTTCTTTTATTTTTTTACGAAATCCTTCGCTATCCATTTCAGTGCGGGCAACACCAATAATAACAAATTTTTCCGGCAACAGTCCGTCGCAATCCAGCCGAAACAGGGAAGGAATCAGCTTCCGCTCGGTTAAATCACCTGAAGCACCAAAGATTACAATTGCTGCAGGATTGGGAATTTTTCTTAAAATATCTTTGTTTAATTTGCAGGTTTCAGCAGACACAACGGTTTTTCTTGCCATTTTTATTTTTCCTTCCAGTTCGCATGGAACACTCCGGGTTTATCAATGCGTTCAAATGTGTGGGCGCCAAAATAATCCCGCTGCGCCTGTATAAGATTTGCAGGCAAAAATTCGGAGCGATAGGCGTCAAAGTATGCAAGCGAAGCACTCAAAGCAGCTACAGGGGTGCCCAGTTCAATGGCAGTTTGAATAGCAAAACGCCATGAATCCTGCCTGCTTTGTACCGCTTGTTTAAATTCGCTGTCTAATAATAAATTCGGCAAGTCCGGGTCGCGCCGGTATGCGCGTGTTATATCGTCAAGCAATTTTGCACGAATAATGCAACCCGCACGCCAGATACGTGCAATTTCCCCCAAATTCAGATTGTACCCATATTCATCTGAAGCTCTTCGGAGAAGGTTCATGCCCTGCGCGTAGGAACAAATTTTAGAAGCGTAAAGGGCATCGCGGACTGCATTAATAATTTTCCCCCGATCATTATCATATTTATGCTTTGGGCCGGAAAGGATTTTAGACGCTCCCTGGCGCTCTTTCTTCATCGAAGAAATAATGCGTGCGTCTACTGCTGCCGTAATCGTAGGAACGGGAGCCCCTATATCAATTGCATTCTGACTTGTCCAAATACCGGTGCCCTTCTGGCCTGCTTTATCCAATATCACTTCAACCAAGGGGCGTTTTGTTTCGTTATCTATTTTGGCAAAAATACCTGCGGTAATTTCAATGAGGAACGAAGAAAGCTCTCCATTATTCCATTCAGTGAAAATTTCAAGAAACTCTTCCGGAGAAGGATTAATAGTTGATTTTAATAAGGCGTAACTTTCCGCAATAAGCTGCATATCGCCGTATTCAATACCATTGTGTACCATTTTAACGTAGTGTCCCGCCCCTCCAGGTCCTATATAGGCAACACAGGGTGTACCATCAGCAGGGGCCTTTGCGGCAATTGCAGTCATCAATGGTTCAATCAGGGCATATGCCTCTTCTGTTCCTCCCGGCATGAGGCTCGGGCCGTAGCGAGCACCTTCTTCACCGCCGGAAACGCCCATACCAATATAGCGAAGGTTATCGGACTCTAATGCCTTTGTCCTTCTTTCCGTATCCGAGAAATACGAATTCCCTCCATCAATAATTATGTCATCTTCTTCCAATAATGGTTTTAATTCGGCAATCACGGCGTCAACTGCACCTCCGGCTTTTACCATAAGTTGGATTGTACGGGGACGTTCCAAACTTGCAACGAATTCTTTTAAAGAATACGTTGCGGTAATTTTCTTGTTTTTTGCCTCGCCTGACATAAATTCATCGGTTTTCTCTGCAGTGCGATTATATACCGAAACTCCAAAACCATGATCAGCAACGTTGAGAACCAGATTTTGCCCCATTACTGCAAGGCCAATAAGCCCAAATTTATTTTTTTGCATAATAAACCCCGTTCATACTACGTATCATCATACGATTAAATGTTTAAGCGTATAGTTAAATATAATATATTGGAAAAATCAACTCATAAATTTGAAATGTTATTTGTTAGCAATAAAGACAAATAAATAAATATTACTGTTTATTTGTAGTTTACAAATTGCATGGCAAAGTCATATTCCTGGTCTTTAAGTTCCTTCATAACTGCCTGGAGATCATCTATCTTTTGCCCGGAAACGCGTACCTGGTCTTCCTGTATTTTAGCCTGAACTTTGAGCTTTAAATTTTTTATAAACTTAACAATCTCTTTTGCATTATCTGTGGGTATTCCTGACTGTAATGTTACCGTCTGTCGTTTCGTCCCCCCCACGGCGTCTTCTATTTTACCAAAAGTGAGGGCTTTTATGGGAGTGTTTCTTTTCACTAATTTTTCTTTAAAAATTTCCGTTAAAGCTGATAATTTGTAATCATCGTCAGCAAGCAGTGTAACAGAATCATCTTTGTTTAATGTAATAGATGCCTTGCTTCCTTTGAAATCATATCTTACCGCCAGTTGTTTTTGGACCTGGTCAATAGCATTTTTAATCTCATGCATTTCGACCTTACATACAATGTCAAATGAATGCATTTCCGCCATAATTATTTCTCCTTGCCATTTTTAATTTAGTACCCTAATTGTCTTATTTCCTCTTCCGAAAATCCGACATAGTGGGCAACCTCGTGTCGGACTACTTTTTTAATTCTCTGTTTAATATCCTCTTCCGAACGGCAAACAGATTCGATGTTTTTCTGGAAAAGTGTAATCTTTTCCGGTAATGTGCTTGAATGCCAGACACTTTTTTTGTTCAGGGGAATACCTTGAAATACCCCCAGAAGTATCCTGTTTGACTTTAGTTTCAATTTTTCAAGTATGTAAGTATTGGGTCTGTCTTCCACAACGATAGAAACATTTGACAAACGAGTTTTTATGTTTTGTGGTAATTCTCTTATTGCATCCAGTACCAATTGATCAAAATTCGTTGTGCCTTTAATGTGTGATTCTTCATTTACTACTTTGCCAAAAAAATATTCTTCTACTTCAACGATTTTATATTTGGCAATAAACACTTTGCCGATTAAAAAAAGTAGTCCGCCTGCCGTAAAAAATACCACCCAGAAATTCCAGCCATGCATCAGCATAACACCACTTAACGCCCCCAAAAGTGAAGCAATAGCAAAGAACCCAAGCAATACATAGAACCCACTGCTATCAGTTTCACATACGTTGTCAAATATCAGGGGAGATATCTGCTTGCCGCAGCGGGAACAATGCAAAGCCCTGTGTCTGTAAAATTCTTCAAGATGGTGTACCTGGTCGCAATACGAACATTTTATTGATCTATCGTCTTTTTCCATACATTATACTAACAACAAACAATTTAAGTTCAGGAAACAGGGTAAAGTAAAATTAACACATACACACGAAAAAATCGAATGTTTTCACAGAACCGGGAAAAAACATGTTTTTCAGTGGAAAAAGTGCAAGTGCCAACGATCACTATTGCAAAATAAATTGCATGGTGAAATACCATTTTTCGTCTGTTTTTACAAACCATCCTCCCATTCGTAAAGAACAAAGGAAAGCACGCGAAATGCTAAAGCGGCCATATCCATAAAATAAGAGGAATAGAAACGGCAATAATAATTATTTCCAGAGGCAGACCCATACGCCAATAATCGCCAAACTTATATCCGCCAGGTCCCATAATCATAGTATTATTCTGATGCCCGATGGGGGTAAGAAACGCACAGGAAGCTCCTACGGCGACAGCCATGAGGAACGGATCAGCACTCACATTTAATTTCAAAGCGATTCCTGCAGAAATAGGCGCCATTACCACTGCAGTGGCGGTATTATTCAACACGTCGGAGAGCATCATGGTAATAATCATAACTACCAGCAACATCATTACCGGAGATCCTCCTGACGCAAAGCCTAATATACCGTTTACTATCAATTGTGTTGCCCCCGTTGCTTCAAGTGCGCCGCCTATCGGTATCATTGCTCCAAGAAGAACGATGAGCGACCAGTCAATCGCTTCATATACATCACGCACAGGAACAATATTGAGCATCACCATTGCGACAGCAGCCATAATGAGCGTTATTTGGAGGGGTAATATCCCGATAATGGCAGTAATGATTGCCGCAGCAAATATCATAATACTCACCATTGCCTTGTTTTGTGTTCCTAATTGAAGCTTTCTTTCCGCAAGTGGCAGGCAGCCAAGGGAAGCAATGGTTTCCGGTAACTGATCAACCTCTCCCTGTACCAGCAATACATCTCCTGCTTTAAACCGGAAAGCCTTAAGACGTTTCAAATATGATCTCCCCTGGCGTGATACGGCAAGCAGGTTTAATTTTTGCCTTCTTTTAAATCTCAGAGAATCAGGGGTTTGTCCCTCTATTCGTGAACCTGGCGTGACAACGATTTCTACGACGGTAACGTCCTCTGATTTCAGCAAACTTGTCTTTGAAACATCTGTACCGACTAAACTTAAACCGAGCTTCGCAACGACATTGTCGATTTCTTTTGGTCCTGCTTCTATAATGAGCAAATCTCCTTCCTGCACTTTTTCCCGTCCTCCTGCTGCAAAGATGCGTCTTTCATTCCTGATAATGCCGACAATGTTCGCATCATATTCATCTGCTACTTTATTCAATTCACCCAGAGATTTACCAGCAGCGCCTGATCCTTCGGGAATCTGAGCCTCCGCAACATAATCCTCAATATTAAATAAATCGTGATATGACATGCGTGCCCGTCTCTGTTTTGGTATTAAATGCCAGCCGAGTACTGCAATAAAAGCAATACCTGTCAACGTAACTAATCCGCCTACGGGGGCAAAATCAAACATCCTGAATGGCGTCCCTGCAACGTTTGTCCTGTAGGCTGCTATAACAATATTTGGCGGAGTACCTATGAGGGTAACCATACCTCCCAAAATAGATCCGAAAGAAACCGGCATAAGAATACTTGCGGTTGATCTCTTCGTTTTTTCCGCGGATTCCAAGGCAACCGGCATTAAAAGGGCAAGGGCGGCAATATTGTTCATTACGGCTGATAAAGCAGCGGAAATACTGGCAAAGACAGCGATATAAAGAGTTGTATATTTTGTGCCGGGAGTTAAATACTTTGACATCAAATCAACTGCCCTTGAGTTCGAAAGCGCCTTGCTGATGATTAAAACTGCCGCAACGGTTATTGTGGCAGGATGGCCAAAACCATTAAATGCTTCCGGCAATGTCACCGTACCAGTGATTACGGCAGCAAGAAGCGCAAGCATCGCAACGATATCGTAACGATAACGTCCCCATACAAACAATGCAAAAGTACCTGTTAAAATGGCAAAAACAGCATACTGTTCATACGACATAATTACCGCCCGCAAAAACCACTATGTGTATAAGGTAAAGTGTTCAATATAGTAATAGATATATGTTTAGATTCCGGAATATATTACCATTCCCGGATTTTTAGTAAAAATCTTTCGTGCTCTTTGTTTTATTTTTGTATCATAACACCGTTCAATAATGTGATAATGAAAACTACTGCTGCATTTTTTGCTTTACTGTTTTACTGTGGACAAACGGATATCATCCCTGTATTTTGTACATTAATTTTATTATGATTTGGGCAAATCAATTTAACAAGTAAAATTTGTTCATAAAAATGCGTTATTTTAAGGCAAATCCCCATCGTGTTATCCTCTTTGGCTTTATTTTTATTATCATTATCGGCACCGTTCTTTTAACCCTGCCCGCTGCTTCAACATCAGGAACATCACAACCGGTAACCGATGCCTTTTTTGTTGCAACTTCAGCGATATCTACTACCGGTTTAAGCGTTGTTGATATAGGAACATTTTATACTCTTTTTGGACAAACGGTAATCCTTATTCTTTTTCAGATTGGCGGGCTGGGATATATGATCTTTATTGTCCTGGTGATGTATGGACTCGGCATTCGATTGTCTTTAAGTGGCAGAATAGTTCTGGAAGAATCCTTCAGCTCGCATCCTTATGAAGATGTTTTTCGGTTTAGTAAGATTGTATGCCTTATTACTTTTCTATTTGAATTCTTTGGCGCCTTATTTTTAGCCGTATTTTGGATGCAGGAATTTCCGGTAAAAGAGGCAATATATCTTGGTGTGTTTCATTCAGTTTCAGCTTTTTGTACCGCTGGTTTTAGTTTGTTTCCGGATAATTTTTGTGCGTACAGCAATAGTATTTATTTTAATGGTATCATCCTCCTGTTATGTATTGGAGGCAGTGTCGGGTTCCCGGTAATCTATGATGTATATTATAAATGTTTCAGGAAAGTGGCGGAAGATGAGATACAAAGGAAGCTTTCGGTACATACGAGACTGGTATTGGTCATGATGCCGCTTCTTATACTCTCCGGCTGGCTCCTGGTTTTTCTCTTTGAATGGCATACCCCATTCCCTTCGTTTAAAGACAGGGTGCTGACGTCATTGTTTCAGGCTGTTTCTACTTCGACAACAACGGGTTTCAATTCGGTAAATATTGGAATAATGAAAATCTCTTCATTAACTACAATGCTTCTATTAATGTATGTGGGGGCCCCCGCCGGTGGTACTGGAGGTGGTGTTAAGTCTACTACATTCGGCGTTTTGATTTCTTCCATCTTTTCGGTTGTTTCAATGAAAGAAGAACCAATATTGTTTAATAAACGTATTCCCATAAAAATAAGGGCAAAGGCATTTGCAATTTGTACCCTTGCATTGTTAGTAATAATTATTGATATATTAATTCTCTCTGCAATTGAAAATGCGTCCTATATTGATATTGTGTATGAAACATTTTCCGCATTTGGCACTGTAGGGCTTTCTACTGGAATTACTCCTTCTCTGAGTATTGCCGGAAAGTTTGTCATATGTGCTACAATGCTGATTGGCAGAATAGGCCCGCTTGTTATAGGGTATTCAGTTTGGGGCAGAAAAAAAACAGTTCCCATCAAATACCCGCAAGGGATATTTATGGTTGGGTGATAAAATTATGTAACAATAAGTAATTTTATGGAGTAATATATACATGAGACAATTTGCGGTAATCGGATTGGGAAGGTTTGGGTATAAGGTAGCTGAAGTGTTGGCGAAAAAAGGTGCTTCGGTGATTGCCATTGACCGAAGACAGGATTTGGTGGAAAAAATAAGTGATGTTGTTACGAAGGCAATTCAGATCGACAGCACCAATGAGCAGGCGCTTCTTGCCAGCGGTATTAAGGAAGTTGATGTGGTGATAATCAGCATTGGTGAAAATATTGAGTCCTGCATCCTTACAACTGCACTTGTCAAGAATATCGGCATAAATGAAATCATTTCCCGCGCATGTACATCGCTTCATGCCCAAATATTGAAAATGGTAGGGGCTACCCGTGTAGTATTTCCCGAAGAAGATATGGGCGTTCGGGTGGCAAATAGTGTTTTATCACCAGGAATATTAGAATATCTTGAACTGGGTGCTGATTATACCCTTGCCGAAATTGAGGCAAAGGAAGAATGGATTGACAGCACAATAAACGTCTGGGAGGTAAAGAATAAATTCGGCGTCAATGTGTTGATTATAAAAAGAAAGATTGTTGAAGCCGGAGAAAAGGAGGAAGAAGCGAAAGAGAAGGAAATAAAGTTGCTGCCTACTTCTCATTATAAAATTGAAGAAGGGGATGTTTTTGTTATTTTAGGGGACAAGAAGGATATTGAGGCATTTGAGAAAAAATGGAAATGAAGTGCAAATGAATTTCACAACAGAACTTCGTGATATAGCCAGAAATCTCTGGTGGACATGGCAGCCTGATGTTATTTCAATATTCAGGGACATTGATCCTGTTCTCTGGAGGCAGGTTAACCACAACCCTGTAGCATTTCTTTCGGAAATTTCTCCGGAAACACTCGAACAACGTGCTTTGGAACTTGCGTCTGAATCTCGTATCAGTTATATATTTTATCGCCTCCGGGAATATCTGGAGCATGGTAAAAGCTGGGTCGGTATTGCTTCCAGTCCGCTGCATGCAAATCCTGTAGCATATTTTTCCGCAGAATTTGGTCTTCACGAATCAATTCCCATTTATTCGGGTGGTCTGGGAATTTTGGCGGGTGATCACCTTAAGAGCGCCTCTGATCTTGGAGTTCCCCTGATAGGGATTGGACTACTCTATGCCCAGGGATACTTTAATCAATATCTGAACTCCTCCGGGTGGCAGGAAGAAAGTTATTTTGAAACAAAAATAGCTCATTTACCTTTGGAATGTGTTCTGGATGCCACTGGCAAGCCTCGAATTCTATTTATAGAAACCCGTTCGAACAGGATTGCATTTCGCATGTGGCTGGCGCATGTTGGACGCGCCAGGCTGCTTCTGCTTGATTCTGATGTGCAGGAAAATTCATCGTATGACAGAGCGCTGGTAGCAAGATTATATGGGGGGGATGCAAATGTGAGAATACGTCAGGAAATGTTGCTTGGCATAGGAGGCATGAGGGCACTTAGCGCCCTCGGTATCAAACCTTCTGTTCTGCATCTTAACGAAGGGCACAGCACCTTTGCCATCCTTGAAATGGCCCGTCAGGAAATGGTAATCGACGAAATTGATTTCAATGAGGCATTGTATCGTGTCGGTCATCGTACAGTTTTTACTACTCACACCCCGGTAGAGGCCGGGCATGATCGTTTCGACAGTGCGCTCATAGAGCAAATGTTAGGCCCAATGAGAGAGGCGTTTCGCATTTCTCCTCACGAGTTCATGGCTTTAGGACGTATCAATCCTGATAATGAAAATGAACACTTTTGCATGACTGTTCTCGGGTTGAAAACAGCACAAAGATCGAATGGTGTATCCGCCCTTCACGAAAAAGTTACCCGAAGAATGTGGCACGCCTTATGGAAAAACCGATCAGAAAATGAGGTTCCCATTGGCCATATCACCAACGGTGTTCATGTTGCTTCCTGGCTTTCACCGCCAATGCACCAGTTTTACGACAGATGCCTTGGCCCTGAATGGGAATCGAGGATGTCGTTGCCGGAGACGTGGACTCCTATCGGTTCAATTAATGATTCAGAACTGTGGGAGGCCATTCAAATAGCAAAAGCACGCATGATCAGTTACGTTCACCGTCAGGTTTATGCCCAGGAGACAAGGAAGGATGGTGCATCTGAACTGCTTGATATAACAATGAAACGGCTTGATCCTGAAATCCTGACGGTGGGTTTTGCCCGGCGCTTCACTACATATAAACGTGCTGATTTAATTCTCTACGACGACAGGATGCTTGAACGTTTGATAACAGATGCCAATCGTCCTATCCAGCTTATATTTTCCGGAAAGGCGCACCCAAAGGATGATCCTGCAAAAAAACTGATACAACGGATTTACCATATGAGCAGAGATTCGCGCTTTCTCTGCCGCATCGTGTTTATTGAGGATTACAACATAAACGTTGCACGCCATTTACTCCAGGGGATTGATCTCTGGTTAAATACCCCGCGCAGACCATCGGAAGCATCCGGCAGCAGTGGCATGAAGGCGGTTTTTAACGGTACTTTAAATTGTTCTGTTCTGGACGGTTGGTGGGCAGAGGCGTACAATGGTCACAATGGTTTTGCGATTGGCGGCGGAGGGCAACACTCAAACCCTGTGGTACAGGACAAAAGAGATGCAGAAGACCTTTACCGGGTGTTAGAGGAAGAGGTCATCCCGCTTTATTACAATCGTGACGCATCTGGGATTCCCCGCGGATGGTTAACCAGAATTAAGGGTGCTATCCAGAGTCTTGCATGGCGTTTTAATGCGGACCGCATGGTTATGGAGTATGCACAAAAATGCTACTTACCCTGTGTGGGATTTGGACAATTTCCCCAGGAAAATCACGTATACCGTGTATAACCAGACAAATCTGATTTTCGAATATTTACACACCCCTAAATCCCCTCTATCAAGAGGGGTCGGGGGTGTGTTTCATCAAATAAATCTATTTTTTCAAAAGACTAAATTTCGAAAATCAGATTTGCTTGACTATACACTGTCGTTCTTATTTCCCTTCGATTTTCGTTTCTTATTTTTGAGTAATAATTTTTCAAGTTCAACGAGAATAAACACTGAAGACGCAATCAGAACGCTGTACATCCAATCTTTCCAGGTAATGGAAATGGTTTCAAAAATATGTTGCATTGGTGAGGTATAGGTAAATAAGAGTTGAATACCTACTGTTATTGCCACAGCAATGAGGACATATCGGTTGCCGAACAACCCTTTTACACTTAAAACAGACCTCTTCAAATAACGGGTATTGAAAAGATAAAAAACTTCAAACAATACAAGGGTATTTACCGCTACCGTTCTTGACTCTTCAATGGAAACACTATGCAGGCGATCCCATAAAAAGTAACCAAAAGTACCAAGAACGATAATGAAAGAAACAAAAAAAATTCTCCACATCAGGAAAAGAGAAAGAATCGGTTCTCCAGGATTCCGCGGCGGTTTATTCATCGTTCCGTATTCAGGTTGCTCAAACGCCAGCGACAAGGCAAGGGTAACAGCAGTAATCATATTGACCCAGAGGATTTGAATGGGGGTGATCGGCAACATTTGACCGGAGAGAATAGCAATGATAATCATCCCTGCTTCACCAATATTGGTGGGCAATATAAACATAATGGATTTTTTTATATTATCATAGACCCTCCTGCCTTCTTCAACGGCGCTGACGATGGATGAGAAACTATCATCCGTTAAAACCATCTCTGACGCCTCTTTCGATACCTCGGTACCTTTAATGCCCATGGCAACACCAATATCCGCCCGTTTTAACGCGGGTGCGTCATTCACCCCGTCTCCCGTCATTGCCACTACCTCGCCATTCCGTTGTAACGCTTGTACCAGTCGCAACTTGTGCTCAGGGCTAACACGTGCAAATATATCTACTTTTTTTACCTTAAAACTTAATTCTTCATCCGTAAGAGATTCCAGTTCCTTTCCGGTCAGCACTGTATTACCATCACCGATACCAAGTTGTGCGCCTATAACCAGTGCTGTAAGAGCATGGTCACCGGTAATCATTTTCACCCCGATGCCTGCACTTTGGCATTGTCGTACCGCCGCCATCGCATCTTCACGGGGAGGATCAATTATGCCAAAAAATCCAAGTAATGTCATACCTTCTTCTACATCAGCAAAATTGAGCTGTTGTTTATCTTCTTTCACATTTTTATATGCCACGGCAATCACCCGTTGTCCCCTGTTTGCAATCTCCTGAATTTTATCCTGCCAATAAGAAATGTTTATGGTTGTTTCTTTGTCATAACATCGCTGATAAGTACAAAGGTCCAACACCCGTTCGGGAGCGCCTTTCAAATAGATAAACCGGTGACCGGCATGATTGTGATGTAACGTTGCCATAAAACGATGCTCTGATTCAAACGGAATGGTATCGATACGCGGTAAATTTTCATTTTCAAATGATGGTTCTAATCCGGCTTTTTTTGCTAAGGTAACTAATGCACCTTCGGTAGGGTCTCCCTGCATGCACCATTTCCCTTCAACATTGGTCAGCGACGCATCGTTACAGAGAAGGGCTGCACGCGCCATTTCTGCAATTTCAGGAAGCTCTGATAAAGGAGTTTCTTTGTTATCCAGGGAAAAACTACCATGAGGGTCATATCCAACCCCACTGACATCAAAGGAGTTTTTTGCAGTAACAACCGTCCGGACAGTCATCTCATTGCGTGTTAATGTGCCTGTTTTGTCAGAACAGATAACCGTCACGGAACCAAGGGTTTCCACTGCCGGAAGACGTCGTATAATGGCCTTCCTTCCCGCCATCGCCTGGACGCCAATTGCCAGAGTTATGGAAATAATTGCGGGTAACCCCTCAGGAATTGCAGCAACAAAGAGACCAACGCTTGCAAGGAACATATCAACAAAGGAATAATTTCGTACAAACATGCCAAAAAGAAACGTTACGACAGCTATGGAAACAATTGCCACCGTCAATTGGCGTCCAAATTCAGACATCTGTTTGAGCAACCGGGTTGTTAATGGCGGAACCTTTGCAAGCATTGAACTGATTCTCCCGATCTCCGTATTGTCGCCAGTGCCAATAACAACACCCTGGCCTTGGCCATAGGTTACAAAAGTACCGGAAAATGCCAGGCAGGTCCTGTCACCCACAGTCTTATCTTGATCCACAGGCAATACTGTCTTTTCCACCGGGACGGATTCCCCGGTGAGCGCAGATTCATCAATGTGCAATTCCCTGACCCTGAATAAACGAATATCAGCAGGTACCTTATCCCCGGATTGAAGAAACACGATGTCACCCGGCACAACGCGTTCTGCAGCCAACATGGTACGTTTTTTGTCTCTCACGACAGATGCCTGGTGAGAAAGTATACCCCGAATGGCATCCAGTGCCTTTTCCGCCTTACCTTCCTGTATGAATCCGATGAGTGAGTTTAGGATAACAACGCCAAGGATAATACCGGCATCAAACCAATGACTGAGCAGTGCCGTAATGAGTGCAGAACCAAGAAGTACATAGATGAGTACATTGTTTATCTGTGCAAAAAGCCGTGAAATAAAACTCCTTTTTCTGGGAGGGGTAGGCCTGTTCTGCCCATACTGTTCCAGACGCTGTTCTGCATCTGCCTGGGCCAACCCTTCAGGTTTACTTTCAATTTTTGAAAATACGGTCTCGATATCCATAGCATGCCAATGACTGCTACTCACGGTATCGATTTGCCTTATATCATCCATAGGAAATACCTCCGGGAATCCATATGGCAGGAGACTGATTATCAGCAAGCGATAATAACAACCCATAATAATTTCCCTTCTTTCTTTATGATGATTATTCTTCATAAAGAAAGAGTATATGGTATAATGGTTTTTTTCTGTTTTAACAAGGGAAAAATATCTGCAAATTCCTGAAATGCACTTTTTTTACTTTAGGTTAAAAAAACAAAAAATATGAAAATCGACCCTACAATAACACACATATTCCCAAAGGAAAATGAGATTCCGGAAACGTATCTCCTGAATACCCCCATTGAACAGAAAGAATACCTGTGCAACGGAAACATGCTTGTGTGGAATGGCCCGGTGCAACCTGTTTATTCCCCTGTTTGTATAGAAACATCTTCAGGATTGAAAAAACGGTACATTGGTAGTTATCCGCTGTTGACAGAGCATGAATCTATTGAAGCGTTACATGCAGCCTGCAATGCATACGATTATGGAAGGGGAAAATGGCCTACCCTTTCGGTCGAAGAGAGAATTCGGTATCTTGAAGAATTTATGTTCAGGATGAAAGAGTCGAGAAATCAAATTGTAACACTTCTGATGTGGGAAATTTGTAAGAGCCTGGCCGATTCTGAAAAAGAATTCGACAGAACAATGGATTATATGAGAGGTACGATTGATGCGTTAAAGGATTTAGATCGTATTTCTTCCCGGTTTATTATCGAGCAAGGTGTCATTGGTCAGATTCGGCGCGCTCCTTTGGGTGTGGTCCTGTGTATGGGACCTTACAATTATCCGCTGAATGAGACATTCACTACCCTTATACCTGCATTGATTATGGGAAATACTGTTATTTTCAAGCCCCCAAAATTGGGGGTGCTCCTTCATAAACCCCTTCTTGATGCCTTCCGGCAATCATTTCCGCCGGGAGTAGTGAATACGGTATATGGTGAAGGTCAGAAGGTCATAAAACCAATTCTTTCTTCCGGAAAGGTGGATGTACTTGCCTTTATCGGTTCAAGCCGTGTAGCCACAATACTCAAGCAGCAACATCCGAAACCCTATCGCCTTCGTTGCGTGCTTGGTCTTGAGGCCAAAAACCCCGGGATAATTCTTCAGGACGCAGATCTTGATCTTGCGATAAAAGAATGTATCCTCGGGACTCTGTCGTTTAACGGTCAACGCTGCACCGCATTAAAGATACTGTTCGTCCATAAAGATATCATAACCACTTTTCTGGGAAAGTTTTGCAATGCCATAAAAGAATTGCGATATGGTATGCCGTGGGAAGGAGGCGTGCAATTAACGCCGCTTGCGGAACCGGAGAAGACACAATACCTCACGGAGTTAATTGAAGACGCGAAACGTCATGGGGCAGAGGTTGTTAATGATAACGGAGGTGCGGTGAATCAAACATTTATTTACCCGGCCGTGATCTATCCCGTTACAGATAAAATGCGCTTGTATTGGGAAGAACAGTTTGGTCCGGTTATACCTGTCTGTCCCTTTGAAACCATTCATGAACCACTGCGTTTTATTTTCGAATCTCATTACGGTCAACAGGTAAGTATTCTCGGAAATAATCCTGAATTAATCGCCGATCTTATAGACCCTTTGGTCAATCAGGTATGCAGGGTAAACATCAACAGTCAATGCCAACGCGGACCAGATGTATTCCCTTTCACAGGAAGAAAGGATTCTGCTGAAGGAACTCTTTCTGTGTCAGATGCACTTCGGGTATTCTCAATAAGGACACTTGTTGCAGCAAAAGATACAGATGTCAATAAAAGGATCATTTCAACAATTATACGAGAAAGAACCTCAAAATTTCTTTCTACAGATTTTATTTTTTAAAAGTGGTACCATAAATAGTGTACTTTTCTATAAACAAAAAATATACTCCAAAACGTATTCGCCAGAAAATACTGATATATCTCCGCAGGCTGATCAGATTACGCAGTACGCCAAGGGCAATCGCCCTTGGCGTTGCGATTGGTATATTTGTTGCCTTTACGCCAACAATTGGAATACAGATTTTATTAGCGGCTTTTTTCTCGTCGGTTTTAAATGCAAACCAGCCTGTGGCTATTATCTTTGTATGGACCACAAACCCTTTAACCTTTCCGTTTATTTATGGATTTACCTACTGGGTTGGCAATTTTTTTTGGAACGGCCCGCCGCTTTTAAAGGTAAGAGGGATTTTAATGAAAACCGACCATGCACTGGAAAAAGAGGATGTATGGGAGTTCTATGACAGATTAAAAACTATCATTTATCTTTGGAGAGATATTTTTATTCCCCTCACAATCGGTGGAATAATTGCAGGCATCATTGCAGGAAGCATTGCATATATAATTGTATTACAGATAATTGTACGCTATAAAAAACATTATCAAATCAGAAAACAATGAAAATTACTTTTATCGGCGCAGCAAGAATGGTTACCGGCTCTTGTTTTTACCTTCAGACGAGAGCAATAAATTTACTCATTGATTGCGGCTTTTTTCAGGGGACAAAAGAGAATGAAGACAGAAATTCCGACCCGTTTCCCTTCAATCCTTCTGATATACAATACCTCTTGTTAACTCACGCACACCTTGATCATTCAGGGCTTATTCCAAAACTGGTAAAGGATGGTTTTAAAGGAAAAATCCTTACCACAAACGCAACGGTGGAATTGTGCCGTATCATGCTTCTGGATTCGGCTTACATACAAGAACGCGATGCGGAGTGGGATAATAAGAAACGGCTCAGGGCAGGAAAACCCTTATTAAAACCCCTTTATACGGTAGAAGACGCTAACGATAGCCTTGCTTATTTTCAGGGAATAGAATACGACCAGATAGTAGAAATTGTGGACGGAATAAAGGTAAGATTTCAGGATTCCGGCCACATTTTAGGGTCTGCGATCGTTGAATTATGGGTAAAGGAAGATGATACCGGAGAAAAAAAACTTGTCTTTTCCGGCGATCTTGGGCAAAAAAACCTCCCCATTGTAAATGACCCGACACTTATAGAAGAGGGGGATTACATATTCATAGAGTCTACATATGCCAATCGAAGACACAAAGGCATAAGCGAAACAATAGAAGAATTCAGACAAGCAGTAACAGAATCATTAAAAAGGGGAGGAAATACCATCATTCCCGCCTTTGCCGTTGGAAGAACGCAAAACATTCTCTACCTTTTAAAACAATTATCTGCTGAGGGGAAATTAAATCATCTCCAGGTTTTCGTTGACAGCCCTATGGCAATACAAGCTACCAGGATTACGTTAAATCACCCGGAATACCTGGACGAAGAAACCCTTGCACTTATCAGAGAAGGGAAATTTTCCGGAAGCAATCTTTCGTTAAAGTATACAGAGGCTGTAGAAGAATCAATGAAATTGAATGAGATAAAACATGGGGCAATTATTATTTCCGCGAGTGGTATGTGTAATGCCGGCAGAATTCGCCACCATTTAAAACACAATTTATGGCGCCCGGAATGCAGCATTATCTTTGTGGGATATCAGGCCTATGGCACGCTGGGAAGAAGGATTATAGAAGGCGCCAGTATGGTAAAACTTTTTGGTGAGGAAATTGCCGTGAAGGCGAAAATTTATACGATAGGAGGTCTTTCTGCCCACGCGGACCAGGAAGGGCTATTGAACTGGCTTAATAAATTTAAAAGAAAACCCCGTCGTATTTTCGTGATTCATGGTGAAGAAGAAACGGCGCTTGGCTTTGTTAACAGCATCAAGAAACAGCTAAACATCGATACTTACGCCCCTCTTCGCATGGAAGTCATTAAAATATAAACCGTGAAAGGAGGATAGTTTCATGCCCAGATTATTTAAAATCCGATCGAAAAAAGCCGGCCTTCCCCCGGGTTCTCTTGTTCATATTGGTGAAAAAAAATTAGAGAAGGTTAAAATTTCTGCTATCGAATACAGTGAAATGTACTGTCATGAACGGGAAGTATCAAACATCGGAGAATGTTTTCCCATAAAAAATGATCAAACGACGACATGGATTACTATTTGCGGAATCCATAATGTTGAAAACATTGAAAATGTTGGAAAATTTGCAAATATACATCCGTTATTGCTGGAAGATATAATGAATACTGATCATCGTCCCAAAATTGAGGACTTTGAAGACTATATATTTATCGTTTTGAAATTACTCACTTTTAACGAAACCGATAAGCGGATTGAAGCAGAGCAAATAAGTTTAATCCTGGGGAAGAATTATGTTATTTCCTTTCAGGAAAAGGAAAGCGACGTTTTTAATCCGGTAAGAGAAAGGATTAAAAACGGCAAGGGCCGCGTAAAGAAGATGGGCGCCGACTATCTGGCATATACCCTGCTTGATGCTATTGTAGACGGATACTTTGTTGTCCTGGAAAAACAGGGGGAATACATTGAGGCAATAGAAGAAGAATTAATTACAAACCCTTCCATAGAAACGCTGAAAAAGATCCACACGGTCAGGAGCGAGATGCTGTTGCTGCGCAAATCTGTCTGGCCCCTGCGGGATGTAGTTAACATGATGCGTAAAGGAGAATTTCCTCTAGTACGAAGCATTATTCACGTTTATCTGAGAGATGTGTATGATCATACTATTCATATAATGGATACCATTGAAACGTTTCGCGACATGGCAACCGGAATGCTTGATATTTATCTTTCAAGCGTAAGTAACAAGATGAATGAGGTAATGAAGGTATTAACTCTTATTGCTACGATATTCATACCTCTTACCTTTATTTCCGGTATTTACGGAATGAATTTTAAGTATCTTCCCGAATTAGACTGGCGCTGGGGCTATTTTGCTGTCTTAACCGGAATGGGCATTATGGGAATATCGATGGTTGTTTATTTCCGGAAGAAAAAATGGATATGAATTGAATATATAGCTAAACATCGGGATTTTCTTGAGGAGTTTCAGGTGTTTCTGCCCGCTTTTTGTTTTCCCGGGCAATGCTGCCAGGAAAAGGCACATAGGAGCGAATGTGAATATCCCTTTGTGGAAATGCGATTTCAATATTATTTTTGCGAAATACCTCATCGATGGCAAAACGCATTTCGCTCATGGCAAACCACCGCTTCCCCGGATCGTCCGCCCAATAAAATAGTTTGAAGATAAGGGCACTATCACCAAAATCATCAAACCGAACAAAAGGCTCGGGGAATTTTCTCACATCCGGATTTTGGGCAGCAATTTCCAACAGACATTTTTTTACACGGGCCACATCGGAACCATACGCCACCCCTACCTGAATGCTGCCTCTCATTACGGAATCCGGCAAAGACCAATTTGTTACTTTTCCTTCGACAAACTTTGAATTGGGTATGATTAAATTAATATTGTCAGGAGTGGTAATGGTAGTGGTTCGGGTGCTGATTTTATCAATAGTGCCTAATGTTCCGTCATCGAGGGTTATCACATCACCCACACGCATTGGCCGTTCAAACAAAAGTATAATACCGCTGACAAAGTTACCTATAATATTTTGCATACCAAATCCAATACCGATACCAAATGCACCTGCAAAAAAAGCAAGACTGCGCAAAGGAATTCCTGCAAGGTTGAATCCTATAAGCACGGCAATACCGATAATACAATATCTGGTAAGGTTGGAAAATGTATGTTTCAGCCCGCGTTCTATTCCCAGCGAGGAAAATACCCTTTCTTCCAGTAGTCTTTTTACATAACGTGCCAGGAAAAAGAAAGCAACTAATACTGTAATCGCAATAATAATTTTTAACGGCGTGGTATACCTTCCTTCCTGCAAGGTAAAACGGTGCATCAAACCATTGCCTATGGTTTTGAAAACAATACCAACCTGTGCAAAAATCTTTTGAATAAGATAAGGGGCAGCCGGAGAACCTACCGCATCCCGAAAAGTCCCTATCCATATGCGGGCAATGATTATTGCACTAATAATTGAAGCACTATAATTTACTGAGACATGGTAGAATGCCGTAAGAGATTGAAATCTTTTTTCTTCAGGGGTATTTTTTTCTATTTTTTGCATCTCAAAAAGCTTTGCTCTTATAGTGTTTATTTGAGAATGCACTATCCTTAATATCCATAATGCAATAAAAGCAACAATGAAACTCTTTATACATGTTTTCAGCAATACGTAGGTTAATATGGGATATCCCAGGCTCCGTATTGCAAAGAGAGAGACAATAAACACCACAAATACAGGGTAAATGACGCCTATAATACGCTGAATAAGCCTTCCGAGCTGGCTGCCAGCTCCCGGTAACAACTTGAAAAACAGGGCTTTTTGCGTTGCAAGCCATAAAAGCAATATTAACATGCCCATTCGATAGATGAACCAAAGCAGGTCAAGAGCGTCTTTCTTGTATTGAAAGACGGTGAGTACCGTAATTACCGACAAAGAAACAAGGGAAAACAGTAAAATAGTGTTTAATGATTTGTAGATGTGTGTAGGCGATATGTAGGCGAGTGAAACCGCAAGTTTTTTATGCCCCTTTTCAGGACCAAAGGCTTCCACAAGGAAGCCTTTGAGTACTTTGTAAAGGACTATATAAAGGAGTATATACATTGCCGATGTTATCGACGGTATTTTAATGGGGAAAATAGCGCGTATCAATATACAAAGGAATGCTACCCATATCGCAGTAATGCTCTTATTGAGTATGGTAAACAAACTGGGAAGTAAGCGGGATTTAAAATAAGTAAAGGTTATCGATTCATGTAAACGCTGCAGGTTCTCTGCACTCCACCGGTGTATATATCTGTTGGAAAAATAAAATACTGCAAGGAGAGAGGCCAATCCGAGGCATCTTAACCAGAAATGAAATTTGTTTTTTTCAAGAGAAATATACTTAATTACACTATTTGCGTGGCTACGAGCAATTTCAAAAAGATAACGTACGTAGGAATGGGAGTTGATAATATCAATGTATATCGATTTGAACGTTTGAGTGGTTATCTCAACTTTGACCCTTGTCCACACATTTGCCGCCTTCATTTGAAGCAGTTTTTCTTTGACATCCGAAAGTGCCGACAGGCCGAATTCTCTTATTTCCAGCCGTTCCTTTAATATATTTAACCGTTCCAGAACAAGAGAAAGTTGTTCTTCCTGCACCTTAATCCTTTGCTCCACATACTGAATAGCCTGTTGCGCTAATTCGTTATCGTCAAAAGAGGAAACTTCTTTTTTAATATTTGACAGGTCTTCGCTGGCAAGGTCCAGTTTGTCTGAAAGGAGTTTCTTCTCCTCTTCTAAGGAAGAAATAAGGCTTTTTATTGAGTTAATTGCCTCTAAATACCGCTTTTCCTCCACAGCAACTTTTTTATCCATTTCTTCAATATCTTTTGCAGTGCCGTCTTTACTCAGAAAAGTGCTAATATCCGCCTGCAATTTCTTAAGTTCGGTACGTCCTTTATATCGCTGTGTGCCTTCCGTAATCACTTCATCTTTTTTCTTTGCCACTAAACCGATCTGTTTGTGTACTTCTGCCTCTAATTTCAGCACTCTTTTCTTTTCAGGGGCTGTAGTTATCAATTGCTGCTGTACTATTTCTTCCCCCTTTTTGGCGGCCTCTTGTATAGTCTTTTCTGCTTCAGCCCTGGTAGCTTCTGCGGCCTTTTTTGTCAATTCTTCTAATTTTTTTGCGTCAGCCAACTCCTCCTGCTTTTTTTTCAATTCTTCTGTTTTCTGCTTTTCCTCCAGCAGGTTGGCTTTTTCTGTTAACACCTCCGCATTGAATTCTGCGTTCTTTACCGCCTGTAACGATTCATCATATTGAATTTTTGCTATCTCCAGCCTTGTTTCCAATATGGAAATCCACCGGTCGCTTGCTTCTTTTTGCCAGAATAAAATGTTTTCTACCTTCTTCTGTGCCGGTTTTTCTAATGCAGGATCTTTAATATCAGTCTTCAATGAAATCAAAGCGTTAACAATTTCCTGCCTCTTGTCGGGAGCTTTAAGTTTATAATCATCCAATTCTTTGGCAGTAATGGTAACTAAGGATTCTTTTTCTTTCATACTTGCATGCGCTGCCTTGACATATCCCGTTGCTATATCAGCTTCTTTTCTTGCCAGCGCTGCCTGGTCAGGAGGCATTGCCGCAATTGTTTCTTTTAACTTCAACGCCATGGATAATAACGAAATGTGATTCGTATATGTCTTTACCTGGTTTTGAAGTGCCACGACATAATCTTTATACTCTTCTATTTGTTCATTGGTTGCACCAATATGTTCCTTTATGACGCTTGTTTCCTTGTCTAATAATTCCAAATATTTTACATAATGTTCTTCAGCAGGATAGGCGCTTTTTTCTTCCACTAATTTTTCAAGATAGGAAGATGTTGATTCTGCATCGCTTTCCAATTTCAAAATTGCAGCTTCTTTTTCAGCAATGGTTTTTTCCGCGTTGCCCTTTATTTCTTCCAGTATCTTCCTTGCGTTTTCAACGTCTTCACTTTTTACTACAGTACGCTGACCCGTTAGTTTTAATTCATCTCCCTTTTTCTCAGTGGAAACAGTCTGGGCCCCTACCTGGAAACACAGGACTATCCACAAGGTACAAACTAACAGGTACAGTGCTGTTTTAATAGTATTCTTTATTAAGGTTTTCAAGATTGTCTTTTCTTAAATTCAATTTTTTGAAATAACTTTTCTGCGCTATGATGCACACTTATACAACCGATGGAGTAAAACAGAAGAGGAATCGTCAGCCAGTCTAAAAAGGGAGCCGCAACATGAAGGTCATAATAGCCAACAAATCCCAGCAAGCCTGTTGCAAAAAGATTCCTTATAAAGAAAAAGATATAGAGAAGTAAGGCAATGACAACATTTACGAATAAATATTTACAGTATACGTAAACAAAGATGAAAGGATAACAAATTTGAATAATACTGCTTATGAAACTTAAAATGTTTGAAACGGCATTACTTTCAACAAAGACCACTTCTATCCCCGTGGAAAGGACATATTTTGAAAAAAAATATATCCCAAAACCTGTTAATGTTACACAAAAAAAGTTTTTTACCCACCTATGCCGGTCTTTTAAATATTTCATCGCTTTTATGTATTGGTTATCCATTTTAACGTTATCGCCAATTATGCCGTTAAGCGCATTTTTCACATTATGAGACGTAAAAAGAAAATACGCAATAGTAAGCGTAATGATGGTAACCACATCGCCAGCCATATCAGGGGGACTTGGGGAATGAATATCATATCTGTTTGCAGGATCATCTGGCTGGATTACATTAAAAAAAACCAATGCAGTCAGGGTGTTTTCCGTAAAAAACCGAAAATTAATGCCGATAAAGGTCAATAATGCACTTAACCCCAAATCCTTTACTGCTAAATTCACTACCGTGTATTTGTTATCAAATCCTGGCAACCTGAACACCTATAGAGATATTTGCAAAACGGGATAGTATAATTTAAAAGTTAAAAACATAATTATTGGGCGATTATAAGCCACATATTATTGTATTTCAACAAAAAGTAAAAAACCCGCTCGATTTCTGAGAGATTTTATGCAGATCTTTAAAGGCACATATCCGGCGTTTCATCGCCGATTATTACTGTTTAAGATGAAACATGAAACCACACACATCAATTTTTTCTTCTCATGAATACATTATTTATATATAATTTTTTCACTGACAAATCTGACAAAACTCTCTCATTTATAAAATGCGAAAAAAGTCCTTATTTTTTCTCATCAGCATTCTGGCTGTCTGCTGGAGCATCGGTCCATTTGCGTGGATCGTATTAACCTCCTTCAAACATCCTTCCGATATCATGCAATTACCGCCGATTTTTCCGAAAACGTATTCCCTGGATGCTTATAAAAACGTTCTTTTTAAAAGCTATTTTCCTTATTATTTGTTCAATAGTTTCATGGTCTCGCTTTCTACCGTACTCGTTGCCATACCATGCGCATTACTTGCGGCATACAGTGTTTCACGTTTTTCCTTCAGAGGGAAAACGGCAATATTGTTCATGATTGTTGTATTGTTCACCCTTCCGTCGATCTGCCTTGTTGCCGCCCTCTATAAACTCTTTTATACCCTTGGCTGGATAAATTTGCCTGTATCGCTTATTTGTACCTATAGTGCACATAACTTTCCGTTGGCGCTGTTTCTCATGATAAAGTATATTGATAAAATCCCCATCGAAATGGATAATGCCGCCCTCATCGACGGATGCACTCATTTCCAGACGCTTCGATATGTTATTACGCCAATTGCATTGCCAGGCCTGATTTCTACAGCAATCCTCACGTTTATTTTTTGCTGGAATGAATTCCTCTTTGCCCTTACTTTTACCCTCGACGAGTCATCCCGGCTCGCTTCGGTAGGAATTGCCCTGTTCCAGGGAACATACGAGATTCCATGGGGAGACATCGCAGCCGCTTCCGTAATTGTTACTGCTCCGCTCCTTATTTTTTTACTTATCTTTCAAAAATATATCGTACAGGGCATTATTTCAGGAGCAGTGAAAGAATGAGAATTCGCTTGCAGGACGTTACAAAATTGTACAAACATACCGCAGCGGTGAATTGCCTGAACCTGGAAATAAAAGACGGGGAATTTCTGGTAGTACTCGGATCGAGCGGGAGCGGAAAATCCACAACATTGAATATGATTGCAGGACTGGAAATCCCTACTTCGGGAGATATTTATTTTAATGATAACATTGTAAATGCCGTGCCTCCGGGAAAAAGAGATATTGCGCTGGTTTTTCAGAACTATGCCTTATATCCCCACATGAAAATATTTGATAACATTGCATTTCCTCTCAGGATACGAAAGGTAAAAGATATCGGGGAAAATGTGGAAAATATTGCCGGGATGCTGGGATTATCCGCCCTGCTACAAAAATATCCAAAAGAACTTTCCGGCGGAGAAAAACAGCGGGTTGCGCTTGCAAGGGCGCTCGTGAGAAACCCGCAGGTATTTTTGATGGATGAGCCGTTAAGCAACCTTGATGCACGCCTCAGAATTTCCGCACGGGGAGAATTAAAAAAACTTCAAAAACAACGGAATATTACTACCGTTTATGTTACCCATGATCAAACCGAGGCGCTTACCCTTGGAGACCGGATTGTTGTTATGGATAAGGGATGTTTGCAGCAGACAGGGACTCCCTATGAAATATACAATTCACCTCAAAACACCTTTATTGCAAGCTTTATTGGGAGCCCTCCCATGAATATTGCAGAGGTCAGGCTAACCAGCTCCGGTTCCTTTGCCTTAGGAGAAACGGTCCTTGAATTTCCCACGCCCCCCGTTAAGACGCCGCATGTTATTTTGGGGATACGCCCTGAAAAATTACACATTGTTCCGCCAAATACTAAAAACTCCATAAAATGCATTGTGGAACATGTTGAGTACCTTGGCCATGAATCGGTATGCCATCTGAGGATCTCTCAAAATATCCTTTGGGCAGTAAAAAATAGTGAAACTACCGTCTCGGTCGGCGACCTTGCCGGCTTGACATTTTCTTATGATGCAATCCATTGGTTCGACCAGTCAACAGGAATAAGAATGGATTTACCATTTCCCGGAAGAAATTGAAAACTAACAACAAATGTTTGTTATATATTTTAACACGTTATTTCAATGTATGTTATGAGTAAAATTCAAATTGGACATTTTTTATCTGATGAATTTTGTTCTGCGATAGTGTAATCCTGTCATATTGACACATTCCAATGAGAGTTTTTCTCCAAGGCACTGCCACATTGACATGCTTCCATTTCGATAAGTGAATGAAAGTTTTTGGCATTAAAAACTATTGTTTTATCTCTTTGTAATTAAACAAGTTAATTTACAAAGAAAAAAGAAGATGCAGGGCAGACAAGAAACGCTATTCGGCATACTGTTTGCGAAGTTCAATTAGCCATTAAAGAGTTATTCGGGTCAGTAATAATAATTTGGAGGGAACTTTTTTATGTCGGCAAAAAAAATTATTTTTAATCACGATGCGCTTGAGGCGATCAAGATTGGCGTAAAGCAATTAGCAGATGCGGTAAAGGTTACATTGGGTCCCAGGGGGCGTAATGTTATTATTCAAAAAAGTTTTGGTTCGCCAACTATCACGAAAGACGGAGTTACTGTTGCAAAAGAACTGGAACTGCCGGATCACATGCAAAATATCGGCGCACAAATGGTAAAGTCTGTTGCCGCAAAAACAAGTGATGTTGCTGGCGACGGAACTACCACTGCTACGGTGCTTGCAGAGGCGATATTTGTTGAAGGACTCAAAAACGTTACCGCCGGAGCGAATGCAATGGCATTGAAGCGTGGCATAGACAAGGCCGTTGAGAAGGTAGTGGAAAAATTACGGCAAATGAGCATTCCGGTGAAGGGAAGAAAAGAAGTTGAGCAGATCGCCACCGTAGCCTCCAATTACGATGCTGAAATTGGAAAAATTATCGCTGACGCCATGGACAAGGTAGGAAAAGACGGCGTTATAACCGTAGAAGAAGGCAAGAGTTTGCAAACTGAAGCGAAATGGATTGAAGGGTTGCAGTTTGACAAAGGATATTTATCTCCTTATTTTGTCACCAATCCTAACACAATGCAGTGTGTGCTGGAAGATCCTTACATACTTATTCATGAGAAGAAGATAACTACTGCCAAGATGCTGGTGCCGATACTGGAAAAAATTTCTCAGACGGGCAGACCACTTTTGATTATTGCTGAAGAAATAGAAGGTGAAGCCCTGACGTTGCTTGTTGTCAACAAGCTTCGCGGTGCACTGAAATGCAGTGCGGTAAAGGCCCCTGGTTTTGGTGATAAACGCAAGGCAATGCTGGAAGATATCGCCATCCTTACCGGTGGACAGGCAATTTTTGAAGATCTGGGAATCAACCTTGAAACGTTGCAGTTGAGTGACCTTGGCCGCGCAAAGAAGATAGAAATTGACAAGGAAAATACTACCATTATCGAAGGTGCGGGAGAAAGTCAGAAAATCAAAGATCGTATTGAACAGATAAAAAAGGAAATTTCGACTACTACATCGGATTACGACAGAGAAAAACTTCAGGAACGGCTTGCCAAGATGGCTGGCGGTGTGGTAATGATCAATGTAGGCGCCGCTACGGAAAGTGAAATGAAGGAAAAGAAGGCACGCGTTGAAGACGCCCTTCATGCGACCCGTGCTGCAGTTGAAGAAGGAATTCTCCCCGGAGGAGGCGTATCGCTTCTCAGGTCTATTGCTACATTGAACGATCTTAAACTTGCAGGTGATGAAAAAATCGGCGTTGATATTCTCCAGAGGGCGTTAAGGGCTCCTTTAAGGCAAATCGCAGCGAATGCCGGGGTGAGTGCTGCAATTGTCGTGCAAAATGTTGAAAACGCAAAAGGAAACGAAGGCTATGACGCGGGAGCAAACAGATATTGCGATATGGTAAGCGAAGGCATTATTGATCCGACCAAGGTGGTGAGAACCGCATTGCAAAATGCAGCGAGTGTTTCCACGTTATTGCTTACGACAGACGCCCTTGTAGGAAATATACCGGAGAAAAAGAAAACTCCTCCAATGCCTCCGGGTGGCGGATACGGTGGCTACGGAGATATGTATTAATCTTTTCAGTTCATGTCACTATCACAAAAAACCCCGCTTCTTGCGGGGTTTTTTATTTTCAGGGAATCGGGTCTTGCTGTCAATTTCATTGTTATTGCTTTGTGTATGCGTATGCTACGAATCCTCTTGTACTCAAAAATAAAAATTGTTATATTGACTTAGTTTTCCTTTTGCCCGGGAGGAGTAATTCAAAAATGATTTCAAACTCTAACAACACTTACTACAAAACTGATACAAAACAAAATAAGATTGAACAAATTCTCAATGAATTCTTTTCTTTTACAACAAAAGAGCATTCTTTCGATGCCTCTTCTCCATGGAAGCCTCCTACAGATATTTATGAAACACCTGACGAAATTATTGTAAAGATGGCCATTCCCGGTACGAAGCCGCAAAATGTTCAGGTTTCTTTTTCAAAAGACACGCTTACTATCAGCGGATACAGAACGGACAACTCTCCTCATAAAAAAATATGCTTTTACCAGGTAGAAATTCGATATGGATATTTTGAAAGAAACTTTTATATACCAAAACCTGTTGATACGAATAATATCAAAGCCTCGTATACGGATGGTTTTTTACATATAGTCTTGCCAAAGATTCAGCAGAAATCATCGGAAGAATTTACCATAAAAATTAACTTTTAACTGTTATTTCTTATCACTTGAGAGGCAAATAGTAAATATCATGGCAGATAGCGAAAACAACAATGGTAATGATGGTGAAGAAAAACAGCAGCCGATCCTGAAAGTCGAAGAAGAAGTACAGGATAAAATAGAAAGAATAAAAATACCCTCCGAAACCCCTGTCCTTCCTGTGAAAGATACCGTTGTATTTCCGGGAATGGTTGCGGCATTAAGCATTTATACAGACAGAGACCTGAAATTGCTAAACGATGTTTTGGCCGGGAATCGTTTCCTGACACTTACGGCGCAGAAGGAGAAAGAGATTAAAGTAGTAAAACCATCCGATCTCTATGATTGCGCCACAGCTGCTGTGGTTCTCCAGATGTTACGGATGCCGGACAATTCTGCGAAAATGCTGGTACAGGGTCTTCGCAGGGTAAAAATTGATGAATACGTTCAGTCAGACCCGTATTTTAAGGCAAAAGTCAGCGTTATTGAAGATATCATTGAAAACGATTTAGAGACGGAAGCACTGACGAGAAATGCGGGGGACCAATTCGTGAGAATGATTTCCATGGCGCCATCTTTACCCGAAGAACTGAAGGTGGCAATAGTAAATATTGACAATCCCAGCCGTTTAGCCGATCTTATCACCTCTCATTTAAATGTTAGCATGGCGGAAAAGCAAAAGGTGCTCGAACTGGCGAACGTAAAATCGCGTTTGCAAAAAGTTGTGGCGTTGATTACCAGCGAATTGGAAGTCCTGGAAATGGCCACAAAAATCCAGTCTCAGGTCAGAAGCGAAATGGAAAAAGGGCAGAAGGAATATTATCTGAGGCAACAGCTCAAGGCGATACAGGAGGAACTGGGCGAAGGTGATGAGCGTTCAATGGAGGTAAAGGAATTAAAGGAAAAAATTGAAAAGGCCAATATGCCTGACGAAGCCAAAAAAGAAGCGGAGCGCGAGCTGGACCGGCTTTCAAAAATGCATTCCGCATCAGCAGAATATACGGTTTCAAGGACGTACCTGGATCTGTTAATTGCCCTGCCCTGGGCGGTTTCTACAGAAGACCGGCTGGATATAAAGGCAGCGCATGAAATACTGGATGAAGACCATTATGATTTGGAAAAAGTAAAAGAAAGGATTCTTGAATATCTTGCAGTAAGAAAGCTTAAGGAAGATATGAAAGGGCCTATCTTATGTTTTGTCGGACCGCCCGGTACGGGGAAAACCTCTGTCGGAATGTCAATTGCCCGCGCGATAGGCAGGAAATTCGTTCGTATGTCCCTCGGTGGAGTACGGGACGAAGCGGAGATACGGGGGCACAGGCGTACCTATATTGGAGCACTGCCGGGACGAATTATACAGGGACTGAAAAAGGCGGAAAGCAATAACCCCGTATTCATGCTGGATGAAATTGACAAACTTGGCGCCGACTTCCGCGGCGACCCTTCTGCCGCCTTGCTGGAAGTACTTGATCCCGAGCAGAACCATGCCTTTTCCGACCATTATCTTGATGTAGCATTCGATCTTTCAAACGTAATGTTTATCACTACGGCGAATATATTGGACACGGTTCCTCCCGCATTGAAAGATCGTATGGAGGTGCTGGAACTTCCCGGCTATACTGCTGAAGAAAAGGTATCTATTGCGAAAAAATTCACTATTCCCAAACAGCTGAAAGCGCATGGCCTCAAAGAAGAACAGTTGACGATTACCGATGACGCTATAAAGGCAGTAATCAGCGATTACACACGGGAAGCCGGCTTGAGAAATCTGGAACGTGAAATTGCCCATCTTTGCAGAAAAGCGGCAAAAAAAATTGCCGCCGGGGAAGAAAAGTCCGTAACCATCAATGCGGAACAATTAAATACGCTTTTAGGGCCAATTAAGTTTTTCTCCGAGGTTGCGGAGCGCACAACAGAAGCAGGAGTAGCTACCGGCCTTGCATGGACTCAGGCTGGAGGAGACATACTTTTTATTGAAGCAACATATATGCCCGGCGCGGAAAAACTCATGCTTACCGGCCAACTCGGCGATGTGATGAAGGAATCGGCACAGGCGGCAATGAGCTATATAAGGGCGAAACAAAAAAAATTGGACATAACGTTTAAGGATTTCAGCAAATACAACTTTCATATACACGTCCCGGCAGGTGCAATCCCGAAAGATGGTCCCTCTGCCGGGGTAACGATGGCAATAGCATTGATATCGCTTTTGAAAAACACTCCTGTTCGCTCCGATGTGGCAATGACAGGTGAGATTACCTTACGGGGTCGGGTGCTGCCGGTAGGCGGGATAAAGGAAAAGGTTCTGGCCGCAAAACGGGCAGGCATTACTACAATCATATTACCGAAACGTAATGAAAAAGATCTTGTGGAAGTTCCGGAAAACGCGAAAAAGGAGATTAATTTTGTATTTGTGGAAACGGTAGAAGAAATGCTGCCTGTCGTTTTTGGCGAGAATGGATCAGCTACTGAATCAAAAAAGAAAAGCCGTTTATAGTGAGAAATTTAATTCACCGTTAAGAATTTCAAAGTTTTTGATGCAAAAATGGTAACATACTCCTAAATCCCCTCTTGATAGAGGGGACTTACGGATATCCCCTCTGAAAAGAGGGGTGGCAGCGAAGCTGACGGGGTGTGTATTACAAGCTGAATAGTTATAACATGTTAAAAGTTGTTGCCGTAGGCAACCTGGTTAAATGAATACTTAATACTAACAATAAATATTTCTATGCCTAACATTGGAATAATCGGCGCCACTGCATACACGAGTCTTGAACTCATTAAAATCCTTCTCCGCCATCCTGAGGTAAAGATTTCTTATCTCGGCGTAAGAAGAACCGACCGTCCTAAGATTTCCGAAATATTCCCTTCATTACAAGGGCAAATTGATTTGGAGTGCGATATCATACGGGAAAATGAAGTTCCTGCTAACATTGATGTTGCCTTTATCACCCTGCCACCCACGGTTTCCATGAAATACGTTCCGCAATTTATTCTGAAAGGAATAAAGGTAATCGACTTCAGTGCGGACTATCGTTTTCAGGATAGGGCATTGTACGAAAAATGGTATAAAACACCGCACACTGATAGCGCAGGCATAACAAAAGCCATTTATGGACTGCCGGAACTTTTCAGGGATCAAATCAAAAAGACCCGGTTAACGGCAAATCCGGGATGCTACACCACCGCAACCATACTGGCGCTGGCGCCATTGCTTATGAAAGGCATCATTGATCCCTTAGATATTATTGTGGATGCAAAATCAGGTGTTTCAGGAAAAGGTCGTGAAGCGCGTGAAGATACGCATTATTGCGAGTGCAACGAAAACATTGAGGCATACGGCGTAGGAGGCCACCGCCATTGCCCTGAGATAGAGCACGTACTTTCCATCAAAACCAACCAGACAGTTTCCCTCCAATTTGTTCCTCACCTCATTCCCATGAATAGGGGCATATTATGCACTATTTATTGCAAACCAAAAAACAAAGGTACTGCTTCAGCTTTGAACGATGAGGCAGCCTTGAATATCTATAAAGAATTTTACCAAAAAGAACCATTTATCCGTTTGAGAGAAATTACTTCACCCCCTAAAACAAAAGACATAAGCCACACTAATTTCTGTGATATTGCCGTAAAGGTAACGGAAAAACGCATCATCATTTTATCCGCCATCGACAACCTCATCAAAGGCGCCGCTGGACAGGCAGTGCAAAACATGAATGTTATGTGCGGCTTTATAGAAGAAATGGGATTGAAATAGTAATCATTCATGCAGGGTATTGCGTTCGTCAGCAAAAACTTGAGTGCCTGCATTATTTTTTACAGAGATACTATATGAATAAAGATTCCAAATCTGCAGGATTATTTATTGATGTAATTATTCAGCGGAACGGAACCATTATTGTCTAACATCGGCTTGTTCCCTAACTCCAGTTTGGGAACACACTTGTTTAAGAAACTCCGGTTTCTCAGGGAGGGCATCCTGAACCCATAGTTTAATTCGTACAATGGCGTTACATGTATTTGATGGCTAAATTACCGATTACCTACAGGCAGGAACAATATAAAACATGGGGTTCAAGTTAAAACCATAACCAAAAAACGTCCTGCTATTATTATATAAGTTCAATGCATTACGAAAATAAAACCCTGAAATTTTCTCCAACGGACCTGATTCAATTCGCCAAATCACCTTTTGCAAGCTGGATGCAGCGTAAGTATCTTGAAGAACCTGATTCCGTGCAGCCTGACGAGGAAGACCCGCAATTAAAGATATTACAGAAAAAGGGAGAGGAACATGAAGCGGCTTACCTTGCAGCATTGCAGGGAAAGGGGTATGACGTATGTAAAATCAATTCCGGGGATAAATTCGGGCAAACCCTGGATGCAATTAACAAGGGACGTCAGATTATCTATCAGGCAAGATTAATGGCTAAAAATTTTGCAGGATATGCTGATTTTCTTAAGCTGGAAAAATCCGGAAATAATTCCATCTCATATTCAATATGGGATACAAAATTATCACGCCACGTAAAACCATACTTCTTAATTCAACTATGCTGCTACGCAGAGATGCTGGAAGTAATGACATCCCACAGACCGGGAATTATTGGCATTGTACTGGGAAACGGAGAAGAGAAGCAGTTCCGGACATCTGATTTTTTTTATTATTATAAACGTATAAAGTCTGCTTTTTTAGACCTTATGGATAATTTTCCGGGTGAAAATCCTCCTGTACCTTATCCAATGGCCGACCATGGGGAATGGAAATCTCACGCAGAGCAAATTATTAAAGACATGGACCACCTGTCACAAGTGGCAAACATCACTAAGGTGCAAATATCAAAGCTTACCCAGGCGGGAATTGACACAATGACAAAACTTGTAACAACTACGGCGCGGCATGTACGAAAAATAGGAGATGAAGTATTTGCACGTCTTAAGGAACAGGCGCATTTACAGGCTATTTCTGCTAACCGGGAAAAACCGGAATACAAAATATTGCAGCCGCCAGAAGACAATCCTAAACTTGGACTTGCCGCATTGCCGCCTGAATCCCCAATGGACATTTTTTTCGATATGGAAGGGTATCCTTATGAAGAAGACTGGCTGGAATATTTGTTTGGCGCTGTATACATAGAAAATGGAGAACCTAAATTTACTGACTGGTGGGCGCATAATCCGCTGGAAGAAAAGAAAGCCTTTGAATCGTTTATAGACTGGGTAGTACAACGCTGGCAGATAGATCCCTCAATGCATATTTATCACTATGCCGCTTATGAACAGACCGCCCTCAAACGCCTGATGAACAAGTACGGAACACGAGAAGATCGTGTAGATGATCTTTTAAGAAACAATGTTTTTGTAGATCTTTATAATGTAGTCCGTCATGGGATTCGGGTAGGAGAACCCCGTTATTCAATAAAGAATCTTGAGCATCTTTATATGGATGCCAGAAAAGGCAAGGTAATAGATGCAGGCGCATCGCTTGTATATTACGATGCATGGATTGAGAGTAAGCAGTCAAAAGACTGGAAAGCATCAGCCCTTCTTAAATCAATCCGCGATTACAATGAGGACGACTGCCACTCGACCTGCCTCCTTGCTAAATGGCTGCGTGAAAAGCAGTCGGAATCAGGTATTCGCTGGGCGGGAACTGCAATCAATGAGAAAGAAGCTAAAGAGGAAGAACGTACTGTCAGAGAAGAAGTACTCGAACGCCAGCGATTAGCCGATACCCTTCTTTCCGAGATTCCGCATGACCACCAGGAGCGTGCAGCAAAGGCTGAACACTGGCGTGTACAGGAGCTTTTGGCATGGCTGCTTGAATTTCACCGCCGTTGTGACAAATCAATGTGGTGGGAATTGTTCGAACGTCACGAGAAAACAGAACATGAACTGATGGAGGATATTGATTGTCTGGCGGGTATTACGCTCAAAGGCGCTCCGAAAGAGGAAAAACAATCTTTACTCTATAAATACACCTTCGATCCGGCACAGGAAACGAAACTGGGGAAGGGCGATAGTGTAAATTTAGTGCCTGATATTGGCGTCATTATCACTATATCAGGTTTTGATAATAATAAAGGTGAACTTGAGCTCAAAATTAGCAAAAGAAAGCTCGAGGGCTTACAGGGGAATTGTTTGCCAGGACGTGTTTCATTAATTCCGTACGAATTTGTAAACTCTGACGTAATAGTGAATTCTATTTTTTCAGTGGTGAAAACCTATCATGAAACAGGCGCACTGCCGTATGCCCTGACAGACTTTATCTACAGAAAACCACCTAACTTTAAATCCTGTTACAAAGGATTACTTGTCAGGCCAAATGAAAGCAATGCCGATGCGGCAATCAGACTGGCAAGGGATTTAAACAATAGTTGTTTATGCATACAGGGACCTCCCGGAACCGGCAAGACGTATACTGCTGCTAAAGTAATTTCATCACTTTTGTCTGATGGCAAAAACATTGGTATTACCTCAAACAGTCATAAGGCAATTTTGAACCTGATGCGTGCTGTTTGCCAACATTCACCGGATACGTTTTCCTGCATAAAGGCGGGAGGAGAAAAAGAAGACCCGTTATTTGAAGAATATAAAAACATCAAACATGAAAGCTCTTCAGAAGCAGCAGCAAAAGCGTATAATAATGGTTTGATAGGAGGCACTGCATGGTTTTTTTCACGTGAAGATATGGTAGGTAAAATAGATTATTTATTTGTCGATGAGGCAGGGCAAGTCTCTGTCGCCAATCTTGCAGGAATGGCGCGTTCAACAAATAATATTATACTATTAGGTGATCAGATGCAGTTGAAGCAACCAGTAAAGGGGGTTCATCCCGGCGAGAGTGGTCAATCAATATTGGAATATTATCTTCAGGATCATGCGACTATCCCTCCGGAACAGGGTATATTTCTTGAAACTACATGGAGAATGCATCCGGATATTTGTACATTTATTTCAGAGGCGGTTTACGAAGGTAAGCTTAAACCAGAGCCTCACACAAAAAACAGGGTGGTAAAAATACCGAAAGAAGGGGGCAGGATTGTTAGGATTGAAGCCGGGATACTATTTATACCTGTAGAGCACGAAGGTAATGTACAGGGCAGCGATGAAGAAGTGGGGAAAATCTGCGAAATAGTTGACGACCTGAAAGGCCGTACTTTAACGGATGAAAAGGGAAATGCTCTATCCCAGGTTGATGTCGAACGAGATATTCTTTTTGTTGCCCCGTATAACATGCAGGTGCATAAACTTCGCCGTTCTCTGCCGGAGGGGGCAAGGATAGCATCTGTAGACAAATTTCAAGGACAGGAAGCCCCCATAGTAATCATATCCATGTGTGCCAGTAAAGGGGAATTCGGACTTCGCGGCATGGAGTTTATTCTCGACAGACACCGGCTTAACGTAGCAATCTCAAGGGCCAGGTCTCTTGCCATAGTAGTTGGCGACCCGAGACTTGCAGAGGCGGATTGCACATCTGTTGCAGGTATGGAACAACTCAATTTGTACTCTTGGCTACAGGATATTGGTATACTCAGGACGCCCATATAAAATGATAACAGTGTGGCGCGGACTGCTGAGTAATGTCATTGAATTAAGGATTATTTGGTGAAAAACAACCCCCTAACCCCCTTTTTTAAGGGGAATTTTACGGCAGATTGCTTAATTCAATGACATTGGACTGCTGAGACGCATCGCAATGCGTCTCTACGTTTGTCCGTGTTGAACTTGTACAACATTGTTTATAAATTACAAAGATTTATTGCCAGAAATAATAGTACAAAAAGTTTTAAATATCCGCCGTTTTCAATAGGCGTTAAGGATAAATCCAGATAATTTTTGAGGAATCAATTTCAAACTTGTGTGATCTTTTCTTAATTTCCGTGGTAATGATTTCGATATATTCCGGCTTTATATCGTCAAACTTTTTATGCATGAAAAATGAAATAAAATTTTCAGAAAGTTTGCTTAATCCGCTATTTTCGAACAATTCTTCCTGTGGTGTAACGGAATGCGCTTCATCAAAATTATAGGGAATATGAAATTTCTGTAATACGCGGAAAATTTCCTCTGCACAGATTGTTGAATCAACAATGCCGATATAATCCTTAAACCTGTTTTGAATAAAATGAGAGATATTATTTTTGTCTCTGATAATAATACAGGCAGTACCGTTAGGAGCAAGCAGCCTCCTGATTTTTAAAAGAGAATTTTTGTCAGTATCATCACTATTCCAGTTTATACACCCGTATAAGGTATGAATACACAAAATAAAATCGTACATTTTATTGATATCTATAGCATCGAAATCTCCCAAAAAAATCTCATTCAGATTTTCTGAAAGGACTGATTGATATTTCTTATATTGATATTTCGAGATATCGTTGTAATCTATTTTAATTTTATTGGGTTGTTCGCGGATTGATTTTAAAATAAACTCGGATCTCTTCCCGTTTCCTCCTCCAATATCCAGCATGGTAAATTCTTTTCTGTAGAACTCTTTTCCAAAATGTTCCTCCAATTTTGATACAATTTTATCCTTGTAAATTTTGGTATTTGCTATCGTATTTCTCTCAAAAAAATCATGGACGGAAGAAAACCACCTTCCTTCAGTATAAAGTTCTCTGTATTGTTTAGGATAATTTTCCATGAATGCGGAGATGACTCAATAACCATTAATAAAATTTGACGTCTGCGGTAGGCATAAAGATAGAATTACAGACCGAATCAATTGAATGAGCGAACGGGACGGACAAAGCGGTTCTTTACGCGCCATCGAGTATTGCCGAGGCTGAAATAGACACTCCATACTCCCCCCGAACCGTATATATCGCCGCTCCAAATTCCCCATTGTTTATCATCAAAAACAGGGTCTATGTACAAATTATTCGTCTTGTTTGGTTCAAGCAGTGACACTGCTTCCTCGAGCGTTGGCAATCGCCAGTCCTGATAACCGGCATATCCCCGATTATTCAGGTTTCTTATCCAGTCCTTTGCACTATTCCAGCTCACATAGTCGCTGGAACCTGATTGATGCCACATAAGTCCTGTGGCATGGTCTATTACCACGTAGTCCCCATTTAGAGACTTTTTTTCATAGTCATGACGAATGGTACTATGTCCGTAAAATCCCCATTCATCCTTTTTCCGTATAAAAACATTCTCCATTGAATGTGCTTGCGAAAGAGACACATTCCTGTAGGACGAACGCAGATGTGTAAATGGTGCGGTTTTTCCTGTTTCCTGTTTAATGAATTGTGCCTTGCACTCTGAAACCGGAAAGGCGCAGCCAAAGACAAAAAGAAATAGAGTCATAATCAATCTGCTGCGTTTTTTCATTTTCATATTTAAGTTTCCACCGTTTTGAGTGAACTATATTTTATTATTGTAGTATTGTAATATCTTTGCCGTTGTATGCAAAATTTAATTATTTTTCGTATCAAAACCCCCAAATTTTTATCACATGAAACGTCTAACCGCAAAAGTGTGTCACTGTGTCAAGTGTGACACAAAGTGTGTCATGACACACTTTTTTCGAGGTGCTTTATTTTTACACAAATCCACCCACAAATCTTAACATATAACAAATAGACATGTTATGATATTTATAATTTTTACTATAACGCAATTTGGCGTGCGGCATTTATTTTGCTAATTAGTTAAATACAAAGCAAAAATTGTCACACATTTTGAAGAACTCTTAGTGGGAATGTTGTGGCGATGATTCGGAAAAGGCCGGCTGTCCTAACTCACCTCCTACTCCCCCAGGCAGTCGGCCTTTTTTGTTTCCCTGTTTTCCATACTCTTTTCTATTGTAAACAAAAATGCACCTTGACACGGAAAATCGAACTGTTACTATTGCGGCAAATAGGGGTTTTACTATAAAGGGGAGTTCGGGAGTTAAAGAGTTTTGGAGTTAAGGAGTTAAGGAGTTCAGGAGTTCAGGAGTTTAGGAGTTTAGGAGATAAAGAACCAGAAGACAAAAGACATGAAGGCCCCGATAATTATATGTGCAAAACTCCTCAACATGTTCCTTATTCTTTTCTCTTACACAGTGGAAACATGAATACTCTATCCTCTGATACCTGCCCTGAAATCGCACGGCTTCATGTTGAATTACTCCGCAAAGCGCCTTTATTTCAAAAATTACAGATGGTTACCTCATTGGTAGGACCACTCGCTACCTATCCTGGCAGGGCATCTGTGAACACTACTCAAATAAGACATTGGAGAAACGCATAGAACGCTTTCTTTTTCTTCTTTATAACGATGATATAATGGCGAAAAGAGTCGCAACCCTGCTTATACAGAAAAGTCAGTCAGAGATGGGTAATTGGAAATCACAATTTGTGATATCCAATAAAGGGAAAATGGGATTGAGAAAAATACTCTATTCTTTCACTGAAAATGGAGTGCTATGCTATCAAACGTCTTAAATAGTGAACGGGCAATTGCAGTAAATATACAAATAATGAGAATCTTTACGAAACTTCATGAAATGTTGACAACTCATAAAGAATTGATACAGAAAATTGAAGAGATTGAAAAGAAGTATGATTATCAATTTAAAGTAGTATTTAATGCTGTAAAACAGTTAACAGAACCTCCAAAGAAATCAGGGAAAAGAACAGGTTTTAAGTAAGGTTGTACAATGGGGATTGAGAAAACAGAGATATGGCTAACCTGTGAAAATACCAAGTACGATATTCATGTTAAATGGCTGAAATAAAGGGTGGGTGAAATGATTTCAATAATGCCGAGGAAAATTAAAGAGCTAAAAGGACTGCGCCCCTTTCAAAAAGAAACCTTAGATACCCTCCATTCTGATGCACAACTAATTATCGTTGAGGCCCCTGTCGGCTCTGGCAAGAGTCATATTGTAAGGCAAATTACTGATAACTGGCATGGAGCTGTCGTCCTTACTTATCCCACCAGAATACTGATGGACGCCCAAAGATGGACATTAAAAGGCGATTTCCCTGGGTCCGTAATGTGGCCGGAAGAAACAGGGGTTCCGCAAAATAATGCCCCTACGATTTTTTATTATTCAACGGATGCCTTAGTCTCTTTCTTAAAGCAGCAGAAAAAGGATTATCGCCTTGACAGGAGTGAACTGTTGGATACCGTGCTGCATCAGCAGTTTTGGGCGAGCAAGAGAAATATTATGGTAACCTCTCCAGATGTCCTCCATCTTTTGATAAATCTGAGAGCATATAGAGGGGCAGAACGGATAAAGACATTCTTAAACGGATCGGTAGTTGTATTTGATGAGTTTCACCTATATGTCGGACTAAAGAATTTCCCAAAGCTTTTGGATAATCTCTTTGAAAGTGGAATTAACAAGATTCTTCTCCTTTCTGCAACGTCTGTATCTTCCGAAGAACTACAAAAGATTTTTGACAAATATAAAACATGCCATATTGATTTTAGCGATTCCATCGGTGGTGATGAAGACAAAATATTCAACCATCCCTTAACCCTTGAATTTATAAATTGCCGTTATACAAAACGAAATGAGTTAATAGCAGTTTTACAGAAATATATTCCGATTTTACCTAAACCATTGGCAATCATACTGGATTCAGTCTTCAGATTAAGGCTTATAATGCCTTTGCTCAAGGAAGCGTTCGGAAGTCAATGGAGTGTTATCGAATACAGCGGCTTTCATAAGGATAATTATTCCCTTGACGAAAGGACTATTCTTATTGGCACATCGTCAATTGAGGTCGGCATTAATATGGTCTTTAAAAGCCTTATTACCGAAGCGTCTTACTGGACGTCGGCAGTGCAAAGGATCGGGAGGGTCGGAAGGTTTTGCGATGGCAAGGTAATCGTATTGACTACAAAGAACATGGAGCCTTACATCTCTTTAAAAAATATCATTTCACGCGATGAGTTAGAAAGCGGCATCCTAAAATCAGCATTAAAAGATATAAAGATGACCCATGTCTGCGGCGATATGTTCAGGGGAGACAGCTATCCCTTTATTGTTTATGATACCGAATCTAAAAGACTTTCAACTTATACAGAATCAATATTCTCAATGTACACTCCTGAGAAATGTATTGATGACTGGCAGTGTTTAAATATTCAGGAAAAGGAAAAGCAACTCAGAAAATATGTCAATAATGATGCGATGGTTTCTGATATATTGCTTAGAGATAGACTAATTCCATTCATGGGATTAATAGCGGGTCGTCTGAGAGATAAATATGAAAAGATTAGCGTTCATGCTGAGGATGATGAACTTACCATTCTCTGTGAAGATTCAAACAAGCCGTATTATTTTGAAAGGAGCCGTTGATGCTTGCAACTGATGAAATAAAAGCCATTTTAAAGCCTCAATTCGGTTTTCTTGGCAAAGGCGGAGAATTCAAAGCCGAGCCTTTATGGGTTCATGCCTTTACATTATGGAGTGTTACCTCTCAGATTATAAAATTTATACCCCGCTTTAACGACAGAGAGAGGAGGCTTCTTGAAATTACCGTTTTAATCCATGACATCGGCAAAATGACTGAAAAAAATCAGGCTGTCCTAACGGGTCAGGCTGAAGGAAAAGTCAGACATACACAAACAAAAGAACAGATTAAGGAGTATTTTGAAGATAATACCCTCATTGAACAGATTGGACTCTCAGAAGCCGATATTGATTTTATTTACCACGCACATCTTCATCATGCGCTTCCGGAAGAGGCGTTAAAAACTGCTCCGCCCTCTTTTGCGGTATATGCAGATATTGTCAGATATGCAGATTGGCTTGCATCAATGGAAAGATTAGATAGAAGGCAGGTGCAGCAAATTTCCAGCAAACTGGATCCGTTTTGCCAGATAACCGCAGTTCATATCTCAAGACCTGAAGGGCCTTCCAATTACCTGCTCTTTGATACAGTATTTAATACTTATAAAGAAATGGGATGGGATGCGCTGCTTGTTTTGCCAGACAGCCTGCTGCTCATCGCTCCTAAAACAGTACAATATCCAGAGAAAAAAGGGGTTGTAAAAGAATTTCAACAGACTTTGATAAGCCGATCCCTATTATTACAGAAACCAAATCCAACCAACTTTGCCTCCGTGCTGTTAGCTGGGGAATCTGCAAAAAATCCGCGCCTGTATCTTGAGACACATCAAGACTACTTAAAAGATGCCCTTGCTGATTTTGAGCGGGCACCATCTTTCTTCTTTAAATTATTAATAGAAATGTTGGACAATTCCGGCAGGCTTACAATGGATATAAAGGAAAAGTATCCAGTCCTTGATATTTTAAAGGGACTGTGTGGTACAAGAGGGATTCCCATTGCCAGAAGGAAATGGACAGACACGGGAGGAACAACTACCGAACCGTTAAAGGAAATGTTAAAAGAGATTTATGGGGCAATCTCTTTAACAAAGGTGATACCATCCGAAATTTTAACTACTGAAGAATCGGATGCTGATTTAAAGAAAATAAGCCCTGATAAATTATTTGAAATTTTAATTAGTGTGTCTGAGAAACTTTATCCTGTTATTAAGCAAGACGTCTTCAGTGAAGAAATCGAGTCGCTCATCAGTATGGAAGAGGAAATAGATTTTAAGGATTTGGCAATAAAACGGTTTGAGAAATATAAAGAATATAAATCTACCCAAAACCCCGAACATGGGATATGTGAGAGTTGTGGTTTTACACAGGCATTTCCGACACAAAAGTCTTTAAGTTTCCCCGGCGGCAAACGATGGGGATTTTCTCAGATAAGCGCTCACACTGACAGCGCAAGGGCAACTTGCACTTTGTGTGCCTATGATACGATGGTGTTCAGATACGGCATATCAGAGAGCAAAAACCCTATCTATATCAGGATTGAGTCCAAAACAGCGGATATATGGCGTTTATACGATGAGATAACAAAATTAGTACAGAAACTCGATGCCGCTTTTTACAATCCCTATACGCTGGAGACCCTGGATCAAAAAAAAGATTATGGCTTTCTACCGCTTCCCAGAAACTTTAAAATGCCTCAGATTAAAGAACCAAAATATATATCACAGCCTTTTACCAGCATCAGAGGGTATATTATTCCCGTTTCCCGCGCCGAGAGTTCCGAAAGCCCAAAAGACTTACGCGCAAGATATTTGTGCCTGTATGCCCTGTTGAAAATGATGGGTTTTGATACGCATATCGGCTTTGAGGAACAGAACGGACTCTTTGGCGATAACCCTGTTGCAAGGCACGGAGAAGATTATGAAAGTCTTTATTATAGGGGATTGGCAATTAAATACTTAGCCAATCTTTTAGGCGGAGAAAAGAAAACAAAGCAAAATGCCCATGTACTTGCTGAAACGATCTTAACCAGAAGCCCCTCCGTTGCCTTAACAAAAATTGGAGATGCATCAGAAGATAAAAAAATAAAAAAGGAACAGGCTGCCAATATTGTTGAAACTTTAATTAAAGGCAATTTCAGATTTAGGAAAACAAAAAATGGAGGTGAATATACTATGAGAGAACTGCTTAAAGATGCTGCATTTTTTGCAGAAGGTATTCCGTCTTTTATATGGAGCGGCGATGACCATAAGGCATGGATTTCAAACGCATCAAAGCATCTGATTACAAAACCCGTGTCCAAGACAATGAACTGCATCCTTCAAGGCGATGACTTTGAGAACGCCTTTGCAAAATTTCTGTCATTGATAAAAGAAGATATATCGGGCGACAAGACAAAAGAAGGATCGCTTGCCAAAGTGGATGTGGGAGATCTTAAAGTCTTCGTGGAAAATGCAAAAGAAATACTAAGCCGCTACTATGCTTTAAGGCAGTCTGATATATCCGCCTTTATTCAGGCAAAAAATGCCCTTTTGTCGTCTATCTATTTACTAAAACGCTATCCAAATATAAAGGAGGTCGTAAATGAGTAACTTTCTTGAAAAACCATCGCTTTTAAGCAAAGGTGTTTATCTCCAGCTTGTTGTAGACATGAAACTTCTGGACGATGCAATAATCCGCAGCAACGAACCTGAAGAGGTCTTAACCCACCATTATGAGGCATTGGGAAATAGGTTTGTTATCCCATGGCGCAAGGTGAAGGGCAAGTTGAGGAGGTTGGTATTGGAAAAGCAGAGGGGTTATAACATACAGCCTGACTGCGCCCTTAAAGATGATCTATGCCTTCAATGTCCTTCCTGTCTGCTCTTTGGAGGCACTGGAGAGACCAGTTCAAAAAAAATGCAGTATAACATTCTCTCCCGCGTGCTCGGAGAAACATTCATATCCACTAATACAGTTGAGAACATTCAAAACTATACTCAAAACGCCGTCGGCGAAAAAGACCTTATGACCGGACAGGCTCTTATGACAATCCTTACGGTACCAAAGGAAACAGTGTTTAAGGGCGTCGTTACTATTAAAGACCCTACAAAGGAGATGGTATCCGTTATTGCTGATAATTTGAAAAGACTGACAAGAATCGGGGCAAGAAGCGTTGAATGGGGGCGTGTGGAGACAAACATTGTTGACTACAAACTGTCTGACAGAGAAGATATCAGTGTATATAACCTCTTACAGAATCAGACTCAACAACCTACACAAAACAATCTCTCCGGTTTCATCTCAGATTTGCCGGCTGTTAATACAGCTTATACAACATTAAATAATCAAATACCCGAACTCTTGAAAGACCTTATAGAAAGGCGTTCTCCCAAAAAGGATAAAAAATCCAAAACCAAAGGAGAAGAGCAAGAGACAGGAGGGGAATAGATGGAGATTTACCCTTATACCATCAAACTCATTGACCCGCTTTTTTATTCGCACGAGGCGCTGTCAGGGGCATACACGACCGCGTACCTCCACGCTACTGCCATTAATCATGCCGTTGCATGGAGTATGGGGCGAATGAGAGAAGACCAGAGTTATATCATCAGCGAAGAAAAAGGCGGCAGAAACATCCCCAGGTATACTCATTCATGGATTGAGCCCGATTTTTACTTTACTCCTGCATCTCCAAAAGGAGCAGTAAACTATCTTGTGGAAACAGTGAAAGGGGATATGGACTATCTTATACAGCCAGGATTTGGACAGGCGAAAATACTGGGTAAAAATATAGGCAGAAACGAAGTATTAAAGGCATATAGGATATTTTCTATTCCCCCGGAGACGGAGTTTAACGGCTATCTTCATACCGACCCTGAAATTATAAGCCGTATGCCTGCATGTATGCGGCTTGGGAGTTTCAGGGGTAAGGCAATTCTGACAATCGGCAAGAGAATAAAAACGTTTGGAATAATATCAGACCAATATGTTAATCATCCTGTTGACCCTCTGGTATCAAAGGTTAAGAGGGGAGTAATGATTGGAATGTTCCCATATCCGATTGTGGACAGCGCCTGTGCTGAACATGCTTATGAAATAAGGAATCACGGACAGAGAGAATTCATCGCACTTCCCGCACGTGAAGTGGATTTTGATAAAGATGCGCTGCTAAAAAGATTGAATGAACTGAAACCTGGATTAATAAAAGCTAAAGATGCTTCCCTACCCTTAAAAGACAGGGCATATATCATTTTGCATATGATTAGGACTGCCTTATCCGTAAGACATTTCTTAATGGGTATTCCGGGAGAGGAACGGCTCAATTCTGCCCTGAAGGATTTAGAATGGTTTAACGAATTGAGATTGGCCTCAAAAGGTGAATATGTGCCTATAGAAAATAATGTTTTTCTCGGATATATTGAAAGAATAGAGGAGATAATTAATGTCTGCGAGGAAAAGATCAAAGGAACTGCAAAAGGCGGAGATACAGAAGGTTCAGGAGAAGGTTCATCAAGTCTTATACTGTGATACAAACTGGGATGAGGATGGAATCTATAGACTGCGCTTTGAAGAAATACTTCACAGGTCTAATCTGAGCAGGAAAACCATTGAAATTGACGAAGATGCAGCCATTGAATATAAGAGACGTGTAGAGAGAAAATTAAAAGGCATTGAAGAATTAGACAAGTCTTTGGTTTTTTATAAAATTTTAAATATCCTTGTTCAAGAACCAATGAACAAAGAAACACTGTTTATAGCGTTAGAAAACCATTCAGAAGATTGCATAAATAACAATCTGCAATATCTAGAGAAAAGCGGGGCGCTTGAAGCAGATGGAGATAAGCATAAAGTATCAAATCATATAAGAAAGCTTTTGCTAAAAACAATGTAAAGTTTTATTCAAATAATTGATAAAAATTGAATATAATTATACCATGAATTTGTTTATCATTAGATACCTCTTTCATCTTGTTTTTGAAGGGGAAAAGACCAATTCCGAGTTATCAAAAGAGGTGGGCGGGACCATATCAAACGTGTCTCATGCAATGCATAGGCTTTACGCGCTCGATCTTGTAAAACATCCTGAAGGTCGGGCAAGGTCATGGATTGCTGACCATACAAAGACGCCTATTAAAATCATAGAAGAAATGCTTTTTATTGCCAAAAATGACATAGAGATCAAAAAACTTTTTTTGCTGCCCTCTGTTCTTAGAATCAGCAGTCTCTTTTGTAAAAACAAAAGGGAATCAATAAGTGGCCTAAATAAAAAAACTGGTATGTCTAAAATAACTATAATGAAGTCTCTTAATATACTTATCCAAAACAGTATTTTAATAAAAAAAGTCGGAAACCCTAATCATTATTTTCTCGCTGATACAAACCTTGCTGATGCCTTTGTAAAGTCATGCAGTGAGATTTTGGCTGTCTTTACAAAAGATCAAAAGAAAGAAGCAACCCCCAAAAAAATTATAGAAGGACTTAAAAAAGATAACAATGTGTTAATACTAATCCATTACGGTTCTTCTGCTAAGGGAACATCTGATAGTTTAAGCGATATAGACCTCCTTGCTGTAACGCATGATAAGACTGGCAGGGGAGAAGTGCTGACAAAATATTCACATAAACACATAGACCTCAATGTATATTCCAAAAACGGTTTCCTGCGGTTATTGAAAAACCAGCCTGATTTCATAAGAAGCATTGCAGGTGCAAAGATATTGAAGGGAAAGAATATTTTTGAGGCGGTAATTCAATGATAATAAATCAAATAACGTTACAGCTAAAAACGGAGCCGCTATTGTCCGAACACGGCAATAGTCTGAGAGGCTATATAGCGGGTATTTTCCCTCAGTACGAAATCCTGCATAATCATAGGCCAGACGGGAGCCTTTTATATCTTTATCCGAGAGTTCAATATAGAGTCCTTAATGGAAACGGCTATATAATCGGTATAGAAGAGGGTGTTAACGTGGTGAGAGAAATTGAACCTATGATTGACCATCTAAACTTGAAGGGCAAGGAATATTCTATCGGACAAAAGCATATCTTATTAGAGAAGGTACGTTTTGGGTTGAATGATACATTTGTCAACTATTATTTTATAAAACCATGGCTTGCCCTCAATGAACAAAACTACCATGAATACATAAAAGCAGGAAATAAAAGGGCAAGAGATACAATCGTAAAAAATATCTTAAGAGGCAATCTTCTGAGTTTGGCCAAAAGCATTGGATATATTGTAGATAAACAAATAGAAGTTACATCACTATTTCTCGAGGAAAGGAAATGCTCTCTCAAAGGCACCCCCATGCTCGGTTTTCTCGGCACGTTCTCGGTAAATTTTGAAATCCCTGACTACTGGGGCATCGGCAAGTCAGTGTCGAGGGGGTTTGGGACGGTGAAAAGAGTTTAAGAGTTTAAGAGTTAGGGAGTTGAGGAGTTGAGGAGTTGAGGAGTTGAAGAGTTGGGGTGTTGGGGTGTTGGGGTGTTGGGGTGTTGGGGTGTTGGGGTGTTGGGGGTTGGGGTGTTGGGGTGTTGGGGTGTTGGGGTGTTGGGGTGTTGGGGTGTTGGGGAGTTGGGGAGTTGGAGAGTTGGAGAGTTGGGGTGTTGGGGTGTTTCGAAATGTGTAATGAACAATAAAATAAACAGGATCGGCATCAGCACAAGACAATAATACGATGCCAGCATACAATAAAAACTCAGAAACTTTATGCTGAATGAACTTGAAGTTTTAAAGCAGGTAATAACAAGACTCGAGTCAGTTGGTATCCAATATATGGTTAGTGGCTCTGTATATTGACAAAGAATATATAGCGAACTGGGTACAAAAATTAGGAATCGAGAAAGTATATAACAGGGTGATCAGATGAAAGACACAAATTCACAGGTTGAAACCCGTTTTGTTGAAATGCTGATGAAAAAGAGTGGACAGGAAAGGATGAGATTAGGATTTTCCATGTTCGAAATGGCGCAAAGGCAGGTTATCGCATCTATAAAGGCGGATAAACCGGAAGCTGATATCAGAGAAATAAGAAAAGGAATATTCCTGCGTTTCTACGGTCACGAATATTCGCCTGAGGAACAGCGGAAAATTTTCAAGCATATACAAGGTTAATGTATTCCCGACGTATTCTCCATCAACCATGAAATTCCTGACTACCAGGGCATCGGCCAATCGGTGTTCAGGGGGGGACGGTGAAAAGAGTTTAAGAGTTGGGGAGTTGGGAGTTGGGAGTTTATGAGAAAGGGGGGTAAATATGGCAAAAATAGAAAGGTTTGAAGATATTCAGGCATGGCAAAAGGCCAGAGAATTAAATAAAGATATTTATAAGGCAACTATGGATCCTTCCTTCTCAAAAGATTTTTCCCTGAAGGATCAAATACGCAGGGCGTCAATTTCTATAATGGCCAACATCGCAGAGGGGTTTGGCCGGAAAAGCAATAAGGAGTTTGCAAACTTTCTTAATATGTCTCACGGGTCTGCCGCAGAGGTTCAATGCCACCTTTACGTTGCTTTGGACATGAATTACACTACTAAAGAAGACTTTGAAATACTTTATCAGAAGGCTGACGAGGTATCAAAAATGGTACAAGGTTTTATGAACTATCTCACCAACTCTTTAACTCTTTAACTCCTTAACTCCTTAACTCTTAAACTCCTTAACTCTTAAACTCTCTAACTCTTAAACTCCAAAACTGAATATCATGCAACTCGTAATAAACACATACGGCTCATATCTTCAAAAGAATGGTGATTGCTTCAAGGTCAGGAAGGACGACCAGGTCTTTGAGGTCTCGGTAAAGAAGGTGAACAGTATCATGATCACCACCGCAGCCTATATTACCACCGACGCCATCAAGCTGGCAATGGATAACAATATTGATATCATCTTCCTTGATGAATTCGGCGACCCTTTCGGGCGTGTGTGGCACAGCAAACTGGGAAGCACCACCCTTATCCGCCGCAGGCAGTTAGAAATTGCAGATACAAAAGACGGTGTACACCTTGCACTGGAATGGGTAAAGAAAAAATTTGACAACCAGATAGACCTTCTGACAAGGCTTCGCGAGAGCAGGTCACGCAAGTCGGCGGAAATAACCGCATACATCGAGAAACTGCGCAATTGCCGGAATAGTCTGGATTCTCTTGTTCCACCGGAAACAACCGGCATTGGCATAGACGATGTACGGGGTTCCGTTATGGGAATAGAAGGAAGCGGCGGCCGTATTTATTTTGAAGCCGTCAGCTTTCTCATGCCCGATCGGTACAAATTCAAGGGGCGCAGCCGCAATCCCGCACAGGATGAGTTCAACGCCCTCCTCAATTACGCTTACGGTATCCTTTACTCTAAAGTGGAAAAGGCGTGCATAATTGCCGGGCTTGATCCCTATGTGGGAATAATCCATACCGATCACTATAATAAAAAATCCCTGGTCTTTGACCTTATTGAAAATTTCAGAATCTGGGCGGATGAAACGGTAATAAAAATTTTTGCGGGGAGAGACGTAAAACAAGACCACTTTGACAAGCTGGAAAACGGCTTTACCCTGAATAAGGAAGGCAAGGCAACGCTGGTAAGCGCCTTCAATGCATTTCTTGACGAATCAATACGGTACAGCGGCAGGAATATTAAACGGGGGGATATTATACAGTTTGAGTGCCACAGGATAGCGAATGGGCTTATACGGATAACAGATAACAGATGACAGATAGCAGATAAAAGACAACTGACCGCAGACGAAAGACACAGATCATTAATCTGTATTCTGTTATCTGTATTCTAATCATCTCTATTTGGAGGTTAAAAATGCATAATTTTAAAAAGTTAAAAGTATATCAAAGGGCAATAGATTTTGCGGTAGAAATATATCAGGTCAGCAAAATATTTCCTAAAGATGAATTATTTGGCCTTACAAACCAAATCCGAAGGGCAGTAACATCTGTATCTCTTAATATTGCAGAGGGTAGTGGCAACAAATCAAATAAGGAATTCCAAAGATTCCTTGAAATTGCGCTAAGATCAGATTACGAAGTTATGACATGTCTGGAAATTGCCCTGAAATTAAAGTACTGCAAAAAAGATGATTATGAGAAACTAATTACAGAATCTGATGAAATAGCAGCGATGATTGTTGGATTTTCTAAAAATCTGTCTTCTAGAAAACGAAAACCTGACATCTGATTTTGGAATTTGCAAATATATACACTCTGTACTCTGTACTCTGTATTCTGTATTCTGTGGTACCATACATGGAAAACCTCATCTGGCTAATATACGATATCGTTAACGACAAAACACGTAACAAAATTGCAAAGGCATGCAAAAACAAAGGCCTTTACAGGGTGCAAAAATCAGCGTTTCTCGGAACTCTCAACAGAAATCAGGTAGATGAGTTGAAAATTATCTGTGATGATATCATTGATAAAGAAAAAGACTCTGTTTATATATTTCCGCTGTGTGAAGACGATTTCAAGAAGGTAAAGCTCCTGGGACAGGCATTTGACAAAAAACTCGTATCAGCAGAATTACTGGAGAAATTTTTTTAAAGGACGTGAACCGGTTTCCGTTTTCCGTGGTCCGTTGCCCGTTGTCCGGTATCCGTGATCCGTTTTTTCCTTAACGGACACCAACACACGGAAACCGGTTCACGGGCCACGGGCCACGGACATCGGATCACGGAAAACATGGACACCGAATCAACATTAATGATCACCCCTTCGGAGGTAATTGAGTACCTTTACTGCCCGAGGTTTATTTACTTTATGAACTGTTTAAACATCCCACAGCGGGAGGGATTGCGTTACAAGGTGATAAAAGGCAGGGAAATACATGAGAAGAGGGGAAAAGAAAACAGGGAGTATCTGCGGAAAAAGATCGGATGTGTTTCAAAGGCCATTTCAGTATATCTGGCGTCTCCGGGGTTAAGAGTACGGGGAATTGTGGACGAGGTATTGGAATTTTCCGACGGTTCAATGGCTCCGCTTGATTACAAATATGCGGAATACACGGAATATACCTTTGAGACCTACAAAATCCAATCGATTCTTTACGCTATGCTGATAGAAGAAATTTATAAAAAACCGGTTCAAAAAGGCTTTATTTGCTATGCAAAAGACCGATCGCATTTGAAAGAAATAACATACAGTCCCGCAGATTTCGACAAAGCAAAAGTGTTGATATCTGAAATATTTGATATAATACATCTCGGATTTTATCCAAAAAAAACCCAATCACGGATGCGATGTATTGACTGCTGTTACAAAAATATTTGTGTATAAAATCCTTTCAACTATAACCTTTAACTGGCCAATAAGATATTACATAATAACCTATGTAAACACTTATTTTAAAACAGGAAAAAATGCTTATTTTTGAACCAAAACTATTCATTTTAAGAGGAGGAAAATGTTACATAAGTAATAAAACAAAAGAAGATAGCACAAAAATGCGGTATGAAAACAAATTCCATTAAAACAAGGATTGAAACTCCTTAAAAGTGTAGAGTAAGTGCAAATAAGCCCAGCGTATGAAAACAAATTCCATTAAAACAAGGATTGAAACAAAAAAGAAAAGAGGGAAAATAAAATGAAAAAATTGTATGAAAACAAATTCCATTAAAACAAGGATTGAAACTGGATACCGGAAATGGATGTGTGTTTGCTGGCGTTTGTATGAAAACAAATTCCATTAAAACAAGGATTGAAACGTAATGATTGTTGCAATAACATTGACGGAGATTCATAGTATGAAAACAAATTCCATTAAAACAAGGATTGAAACTAGTCTACCGGGGAATACATATAACCTGCCCAACAAGGTATGAAAACAAATTCCATTAAAACAAGGATTGAAACTCAAAATGATATCGAGACCTAGATGGCGAGACCAGGTATGAAAACAAATTCCATTAAAACAAGGATTGAAACACTCCGATGTGCCAAATCTATACATTTTCTAATACCGTATGAAAACAAATTCCATTAAAACAAGGATTGAAACTTTTATTGTGTGTGAAGTGTGCCTTGTGTGTGTATTAGTATGAAAACAAATTCCATTAAAACAAGGATTGAAACTAACGAAAAAAGAAAGTCGATAAAAAGGAAAGAAACGTATGAAAACAAATTCCATTAAAACAAGGATTGAAACAATTAAAAGGAGGTGTTTGATGGTTGTGACAAATGTGTATGAAAACAAATTCCATTAAAACAAGGATTGAAACATTAATCGGAGTTAATAATATGGCTTTTGCTGATTTGTATGAAAACAAATTCCATTAAAACAAGGATTGAAACTCTGATAAGGGTGCTAATGCAGTAGATAACATTGCTGTATGAAAACAAATTCCATTAAAACAAGGATTGAAACAAATGGAACAATTTTACTTAGAACAAAGCAATATAGTATGAAAACAAATTCCATTAAAACAAGGATTGAAACTCGAACGTAGAATTATTCAAAGACGCAAAAGTCGGGGTATGAAAACAAATTCCATTAAAACAAGGATTGAAACTCAAAAACACAGCTTGGACCAGAATTTTTGAATATAGTATGAAAACAAATTCCATTAAAACAAGGATTGAAACCCTATTTTTTAGGGGACATGGGCAAATTGACATCCTGTATGAAAACAAATTCCATTAAAACAAGGATTGAAACACCATTTTGTTGATTGCTTTGCGCAAAATCTCCCATGTATGAAAACAAATTCCATTAAAACAAGGATTGAAACCTAGGGGAGATATCCATACTTCCGATTCAACTAAAGTTGTATGAAAACAAATTCCATTAAAACAAGGATTGAAACACGAGAAGCGCCGCTGCGACCGCCTGCTTGAAACGATGTATGAAAACAAATTCCATTAAAACAAGGATTGAAACCTCCATTGCCCTTTTCTCTTTCAATAATGACACCATGTATGAAAACAAATTCCATTAAAACAAGGATTGAAACAAACACAAGCCGAAAGCGGTAACATGGCATTACACAGGTATGAAAACAAATTCCATTAAAACAAGGATTGAAACAGAAATACCCAAAGTTAAAATCTTTTTATGGTAGAGTATGAAAACAAATTCCATTAAAACAAGGATTGAAACAATCTATATCCTTTTGTTTGTTTATATTCGCCTTTAGTATGAAAACAAATTCCATTAAAACAAGGATTGAAACTTAAATATTTCTTCTTTTAACTTCAGCTAAAATTTCGTATGAAAACAAATTCCATTAAAACAAGGATTGAAACTTGTATAAATTGCATTTGCACAAGTATCTAAAGATGTATGAAAACAAATTCCATTAAAACAAGGATTGAAACAACGATATCTTTGGAGTTTTAGGTGATAAATTTCACAGGTATGAAAACAAATTCCATTAAAACAAGGATTGAAACCTGTAATGGCGGTAATTTAACGGTACAACTAGAAACGTATGAAAACAAATTCCATTAAAACAAGGATTGAAACTCGTTTGCAATAAATGCGACAAAACGGTTGACAAAGGTATGAAAACAAATTCCATTAAAACAAGGATTGAAACAATAAAGAATAAGATAAATAAAAAAATGCCCGGAGCGTATGAAAACAAATTCCATTAAAACAAGGATTGAAACCAAGGACAGTCTTTACAACAATAGCGTTTTGTTGCAGTATGAAAACAAATTCCATTAAAACAAGGATTGAAACTTGAGCGTTGTCTGTGTATGTGAGGCCGCTAATGTGTATGAAAACAAATTCCATTAAAACAAGGATTGAAACTATATAGTGACTGTGTGTTGGTTTTTGTGTTTGTATGTATGAAAACAAATTCCATTAAAACAAGGATTGAAACCAGAAATCCAGGGATATACATCATTGTCTGGGATAGTATGAAAACAAATTCCATTAAAACAAGGATTGAAACATTACCTTATCGAATAAATTCACTAGATTGTATGCGTATGAAAACAAATTCCATTAAAACAAGGATTGAAACTTTTCTCCGTTGCCCGTGCTCCGTTGTCCGTTTTCCGGGTCTGATTGAGGAGTTCGGGAGCTAAAGAGCCGGAGAGTTGACGTATCAGGATTTTAAAATAAAAATAGTAATGAATCCTTCCTTAAAGATGCACTACAAAGAGAAAAATATTTGGAAACAACCTGGGAAAAGAAGTATTGTTAACTTACCCTCGCAAAACAAATAAGATTTTCGTAATATAGTCAAACAAATCTGGTTTTCGAAAATTTATGAACAGTGGCGGCAGGAGGAAACTCCTGACAGCACGAAATATCTTAAAAATGTTACACGATTTTATGAACCATCTAAACACCACCACAACGCCCAAACTCCATAACTCTATAACTCCTTAACTCCATAACTCTATTACCCATCTCATGAAATTTTCTTTTAAAGCCAAATTAACCTCTCTTTTCTTCATTTGCCTGCTTTTACGCCTCTTTTTTGCCGGGCAATATCTGGATAATGAAGACAGCATCAACTTTGCCATGGGGCTTCATGATTATGATCTCTCTCTTCTTCAGCCGCATTTCCCCGGCTATCCGGTGTATATTTTTCTATCATCCTTGTTTTTTACCTTATTTCACAATGATGTCGCAGCACTGGTAATGCCGGGGGTATTCTTTAGCAGCCTTACGATTTTTCCTCTTTCCTTTCTTACCCGCAGATTATTTACGGAAAAAACGGCTATTCTGACGGCAGTTCTTTACATAGTAAATCCTCTCTGCTGGATACAGTCGGAAAGACCTGCCTCGGATTCCACAGGGGTGTTTTTTATTATACTGTCCGCACAATTTTTTTTCTCCGCCTTTTCCATTGCTGGTTACAAAACATATCCCCTCGGTCATAAAAAAATAACTTCGGTTTCCCAATCTTTTCCTTTTGGGAAAAAAGAGGTGAACTCATACGGCGGATATTATCTTTTTCTGGGCAGTTTATTTTTAGGTATAGGTCTTGGGGTAAGGCTTTCGTATTTTCCATTTATTTTTTTGTGGCTGGGAACTTTGTCGTATTACGCCTTTCACAGAATACATCTTGAAGCGAATTGTATTTTTTCCGGGGTTGCCGGACTTTTCGCCGGTACAGGTCTGTGGTTTATTCCACAAATATATAATACAGGATTGGGGCCGTTTTTTTACCATGCCCTTTTCTTTACCAAAGGACACTTTACAGATTGGGGAGGTTCTGTTTTCACGTTTGGCGGATGGGAAAGGGTATTGTGTTTTTTGCGATCTTTTTGGGAATATGGGCTAGGCGCATGGCGGCATAAGTTTTCGTATTTCAGTGGTATTCCCCCAATAATAATAACACTATCCGTATATTTTGCATTTCGATACTTCCCTTCCGGCAGTAAACGGTTTTTCTGTGTACTTTACGCAATCCCTTACACTCTTTGGATAATCTTTGGACAAAACGCGGCACATCCGCGCCATCTTTTACCGCTGCTTCCGCTAATATTGATGTGTGTTGCATTCGGGTTATGGAAACTATACGAAGTTTGGGGGAAAAAACTTTTTATGATTTTTGCAGCATCACTTATTGTTTTTACTTCGACACGCTCTTTTACTACAGTCCTTCAATACCGTCGTAGCATTCCAGCGCCAACTCAACTGCTTCAGTATGTAGAAACACACTATAAAAACACCTCCGCCAGAATTTATTGCGGCCCGGAGGAAAAAAGGTTCTTTGATTATTATCTGCCGCAATGGGATGTGAGGTGCATAAGAGATGTGGCAGATATTCATTTTGACCTTCAGTCATCACTCATGAATCCTGAAACGATTCTTATTGTATGGAAAGGTAAAAAGATTCCCCAGCCGGACGCACGATTTTCCAGGATAATTGCGTTTGAAGGATACCCACACGTAAGCTGTCTTGATGAAGATATATCGCTCTACAAACTGCAAAAGTAACACTACTGCAAAATCTTAACCCATATGCCTGGTTAACCCTGACAGGGTTCCCAAACCCTGTCAGGGTTATTTTTCCTGATTGCATTTGTAATAATTACAAACACCGGATGTAATTGTTACATATTTTTGCCCCCCATAAATGCTTCTTTCCTAACAAACCAAATCCATGCCTTCTATAAGCATATGTATATCTTAACCTTACAATTCCGCTGTAATTTTACAAAATATCTGGCATTGTCCTTGCAAACGTTAGGGTCATATATTTACGTTTAGGAATTTCAATCATTTGTAAGGGTGGGCATTGCCTACCGGTAGTAGAGACGCATTGCAATGCGTCTCTACTACCCTTCTTCCCCTCTAAAAAGAGGGGTGGCAGCGTAGCTGACGGGGTGTGTATTAACACGCTGAATAGATACATTTATTCTTCATAAAAGAACATTTATAAAATAATGAGAAAAAGAACACTGCTTATTACAGGTGCAACCGGTTTTCTTGGAAGCTGCCTGGCGGAAAAATATCTTGATAACGGATATGGCCTCAAACTCCTGGTAAGAAATCGCCAGCGCACACCGTTGAAGGAAATATTCTCTGAAATCTTTTCGGAGAAAACAATGCAAAAACTTAATGCATTTGCCGGCCGTGTTGAATTGATTGAGGGAGATATTTCATTAGAAAATCTTGGGTTACCCGTTGATGATTATTTACGGCTTGCTGACACGGTTGACGAGGTGCTCCATTGCGCAGCCGCCACAAAGTTTGAAAATGACAGGAATGACACACTTACACAAACAAATATATACGGTTCACTGCGGGTGGCCAGGTTTTGCTCAATCCAAAAAATCAAACGTTTTCACTATGTGAGCACCGCATACGTAGCGGGAAAAAGAAGAGGAACGGTCTTTGAGACCGAACTGGAAAATGGACAGAAATTCAACAACACGTATGAACAATCAAAATTTGAGGCCGAAAAGCGCATTTCTTCATTCGCGGAACAGCAGGGCATTCCGTTAACTGTTTACCGTCCCAGCATCATTACAGGTGATTCAGGAACAGGATTCACCAGGAACTACGATAATATTTATGCATTTTGCAGGGAACTTGTTCGTCTTACTACTTATGAAACAAGAATGAAATTAAGGGACAGCAGCACCCTTACGGAGGGAAAACATGCAGACCTTCCTGTTTCATTGAGAATACCAGGCGATAAACACAGTACGATAAATCTTATTCCGGTAGACTATGCGGCAAGCGCTATTTTTCATATTTCCGTCCAAAAGGAAACAACCGGCAAAACATTTCATATTGTGAACCCATCCCCGCCCACAATAGAAGAGATTGCAGAATGGCTAAAAGTAGCCACTGGTATTTATAGTGTAAGGATCGTTCCGAAACATGAATTCCACATCACAGAACCAAATACATGGGAAAAGAATTTTTTGAAAAAAACAGAGACGTTTCAGTCATACATGTTTGGAGAAGCGTGTTTTGATTCTGCAAACACAAGAGAATTTCTCGCAGGCTCAAATATAGACTGTCCTTTAATAACACAGGAGTTTATCAGCCGTATTATTCAATACGCAATCGATGCAAAGTGGGGCAAGAAAGGAGTGATCAGGGAATACAGAGAAATAGAAACAAATCACAACAAAACCTGCAATAATGGTTTGGTGAAAAGCATATGAGCGAAAGGCCTGAAATACCTGCAAGCATTTCGCACAGGGAGTATTTTGAATTTCTATTCAAGGAGAGGGTAAACAAATCCCCCCTGCCGAAAATAGATACCCTGAATGCCATTATCCAATTTCGCATTACTGATGATGATGAAGGGTTGTGGAATGTTGTTGTAGAAAACGGTCTTGTAAAAGAGGTGACAAAAAGAACGATTGATAATCCGACATGCACCTTTTGCCTGGACAGCAAAACGTTCATATCCATAGTAAAAAGGGAAATAACTCCGCAACAGGCTTTCTTCGGAGGCAGAGCGGATATTAAAGGAAATATTCTGCTGGCTTTAAAGATGAATATACTCGTCGAGTATATGTAAATTTTGAAAAGGAGAAAAAATAATATGTTACACCGCATGAAACGTATCACACTCAATACCGTTATCGCAGGCATTTTTGGTGCAGCCGTTGCATTTCCTCTTTACGCGGCAAACAAAGGAACAGTGGTAGGAAAAATCAGCAGTCTTGATGAAACCACGGAAACAATCATGCTGATGGATGAACTCGTGGAGGTTGATTGCATTGATGCAAAATTACGTATCAAAGGAGTTGATGACCCCGTTTTTGCAGAGCTTGAAGTAGGCGATACAGTAAAAGTAAAGGGTGACGCCGGTGGTTCAAGCGTTATTGAAGCAAGCAAGGTAAAAACACCGGTAAAATTGAATAAAAAATATGACGGAAGATTTTCAGGGGAAACAAGAAAGGTAAACACGTCAAAAAAGACCTTTGAACTTCTGGGACAGGAAATTGACGCCAGCAATCTTTCCGGAGTGAGCATGAGCACCAGAACGATTTCATTTGATAACATGGTATCCGGCGTACAGGTCTATGTAAACGTTTCTGTTAAAAAAGGAAAATTAGTTGCGAAAACGATGGAAATTAGTTCAAAAAGCTGTAATTTCTGCCATTAAGTTAAAACAAAATGAAAAAGTATCTCCACATTCTTCTTAAATACAGAATAGCTATTCTGGTGTGTATCCTTATCATCACAGCTTTTTTGGGTTTCTGTGCAAAGGGAATGAAGACGGATAATTCCATAGAAATATGGCTTTCAAAAGATGATAAAGATTTAGAGTACTACAAAGAGTTTTTAAAGAAATTTGGAGATGAGGAATTCCTTGTGGTCGCGTTTAGCGCTGTCAATCTGTTTAACAAAGAATATTTGCGGCAGATCAGTACGCTTGCCGAAAAAATAAAAGACCTCGAAGGTATCGTCAGGGTAGCTTCATTGGCGGATGTATTCAAAAACAAGATTACCTCTCCTCCTTTTAAAGAAAAGATGAAGAAATACGGAAACCGTTCTGTAATGAATATTTTTAAGCAGGAAGTCCGTAATGACCCTGTTTACCAAAATACCATTATTTCCAAAAACGGCCGTACAACAGCAATCATTGCTACCGTGAAATGCGCAGGTCCGGAAGCGCGAAAGAAACTGGTGGCGGATGTTAAGAAAGTACTTCAGGAAACAACGATAAAGCCTGCTGATACAAAGAATGAGAAAAGACATCCCTATCATCTTGCGGGGCCTTCTGTGGTAAATGCAGAACTTGACCGTATGTCAAAAAGAGACATGGGGAAATTCATTCCGCTCATGTCTATTATTTCCATTGCGGTGCTGGGATGTTTGTTTCGTAACATTTCCGGCGTCTTGATTCCTGTTCTGACGGTCGGCGTCTGTGTGACCTGGGTTACAGGGATTTTTGTATTGATGGGACAGACAATGAACATGATCGCAAACATGCTGCTTCCGCTGACATTTATAATTTCACTTTCTACTACTATCCGTACAATTAACTACTATTACCACGAAAGACGAATTTACGAAACATTGCTGCACGTCAGCATACCAATCCTTATGGCAAGCGTTACCACCGCAATCGGTTTTGCATCTCTCACGACAAGCAACATCCCCCCCGTTTTTACCACAGGTTTATTTATGAGCGGCTGCGCAATTCTTTCTTATGCCGTTAGCATAACGTTCGTGCCAATTCTGCTTTCTTTTATTCCTTTACAGAGAGAGCACAGTATGAATATTTCTTCTCATGACAAATACTCGCTGCCCTTGTTTTTTAAAATCGGGAAGTTTACGGTAAAAAACAAAACTGCTATCCTTTCGGCAGGTATTGCTATTTTTATTGTTTCCATAATCGGCATTACGCGGCTTAAACTGGAATCAGATCTTATGACTTCTTTCCCAAAGGATAGCAGCATTGCCAGAGACAATAATTATATTGAAAAACACCTAATGGGCTTGCTGCCCGTTGAAATTGTTGCCGAAACACCTTACGGTACAAGTATATTTCAACCGGATATCCTCAACAATGTTGTTATGTTACAAAAATATCTGAACGGTATACCTGAAATTACACATTCAATTTCTATTGCTGACTACATTCAAAAAACACATCAAATACTCAACAATAATAAGACTGGACATTGCGCACTGCCTGCGTCAGAAAAGCAATCTGCCGATTACATAAAACTGGCTTCCATGTATGGCGACAAATATGTTGATACCCTCTATACACAAGAGCATTCCGGTGCAAGGGTTTCCGTGAGAATGAAACAAGTCGGATCAAACAAATATCAATCCATCATTCAATCGATAAAAGAATTCATTCGTAATCATTTAAATACGGCTTCACTATCATGGCACATAACAGGCATTGTTCCGCTTTTAATCAACGTGCAGGACAATATCCTTTGGAGTGAGATACAGTCGTTTTCCCTGGCTTTTATTCTTATGTTTATCGCTACGGCGGTCGTTCTTAAATCGGTTCGGATCGGCCTTATCAGCGTTATTCCCAATCTCATCCCCATAACAGTGACGCTTGGGCTGATGGGGTTTGCCGGTATGAGACTTGATGCGGCAACGATTATGATCGCAAGCATTGCCCTGGGAATATCGGTTGATGATACGATACATATTTTTTACCGATTCAGAAAAGAGTTGTCCCTTGATGCCAATTATCAGGAAGCTATCTGCCGCACAATGTTTCGGGTGGGAAGGGCAGCCGTGTTTACTTCAGTAACCGCAGCGTGTGGATTTATGGTTTTTTCCTTTTCCAATTTTAAACCAATACAATATTTTGGAGTACTTACCGGTATTACCATGCTCAGTGCACTGGTGTCAGATTTGTTACTATCACCAAGCTGCCTGATGCTGTTGAAACCAAAAAACATAAAATATTCTTAAGATGCTCATAAAAAGAGAATTTTAAATTGACCGGCAGGGTGGCACGGACTGTAGAGACGCATAGCAATGCGTCTCTACGTTTGTCCATGTTGAATTTGTACGACATAGTCTATAAATCATAATTTGTGATCCTGTTGAAGATATTTCGTATGGAATGAATAACATGTATTTAGAAATAAACAAAAATAACACGATAACAACAGATAACGTGCCGCATGATTTTTCTACGGCACAGGATGCATGCGATGCCGCCTATCAGCATTCCGCTACCATGACTCTCCGGAATGCCAAATGGTATGGAACGCCTTTAGATGTATGGGTTCGTCATGTTGTTTCTCTTCATTTCGACCCGTGCACCGGCTCCCGGTACTGGCTTCAAAAAGAAAAAGAATCAGGCATTAATGCAAGAAAAGATATTTTGTCATTTGAAGACCTGAGATTGTTTGGGCCTATGGACGAAAAAGATTTGCGAAAATATCCGTTAGAATATTTTATTCCGCAATTCTATCTCAAAAACAAAGATAATTTTATTTTAGGGGAAACCGCTGGAACGACAGGGCTGCCGAAAGTAACCGCATATTTGAAAGAAGAGTTTGCTGTAATATTTGTGGACTGGTTCAGGTATATTGCTGAAAAAAGAGGATTCCCCAAAAAGGCAAACTGGTTGTGGGCAGGTCCGGGAGGGCCTCATATTATTGGGAAAGCAGTATGCCCTGTTGCTAACAGTATGGAAAGCATGGACCCTTTTTCCATTGACCTTGACCCCAGGTGGTTAAAAAAAATGAACCCTGAGTCGCTGGGATATAAACGATATATCCGCCATATAATTGAACAGGCGCTTGATGTAATACGGCGGCAGCATATAGAAGTTCTTTATACAACCCCTCCGTTACTGGAACGGCTGGGTGAAGAAATGAATAAAGAACAACGGATGCGGATACGCGGCGTCCATTACGGAGGGGTAGCCATACAACCTGAGCAATACAAAAACTTCAGAGATAATCTTTTCCCCAATGCAGTGCACATTGCAGGGTATGGAAATACCCTTTTTGGTTTGTGCATGGAACTGGAGGAATCGGAAAACGGAGATTTGGAATATTTTCCTCCAGGCCCTCGTATGATAGTGCAGTGCGTTTCAACAAAAGACGGCATGCAGCCAGGAAAAAACCGCCTGAGTCAAATTGTCGAATACGGGGAAAAAGGACAGGTAGTATGCCATAGATTAGATGAATCTTTTTTTATCCCGAATATGTTTGAGAGGGATGAAGCCGTACGCATTGCACCGACAAAAACAGCACAATCGCTGGGTATTTTTCAGGACGGCGTTAAAAACCCTTCACTATTAACCGGCCTTGAGGCAAATACCAGGACAGGGGTTTACTAAAAAATACATATGCGTTACAACGAAAGGAACAGTATGAAACCAACAAATAATAAAATTGAATTACTTGCACCTGCAGGCCGGTGGGATGCTTTCACTGCAGTAATAGATGCCGGAGCGGACGCCGTATATATCGGCGGGAAAAAATTTAACATGAGACTGCACCGGTCGGATTTTAATTTTACTGACGAACAAATCACCGAAGCAGTTGAGTACGCACATTCACGAAACGTAAAATTATACATTACCGTGAATAACCTTCTCGGCAACGAAGAACTTAAAATCCTTACGGATTATCTTGCATTTTTAGAAAAAATCCGCGTTGACGCACTAATTGTTCAGGATTTAGGGGTTCTTCACGCGATACAAAACATAGGTGTTTCAATACCAATTCACATCAGCACCATGATGAATATTCATAATGTTGAATCCGCCTTGACGTTGAAGGAACAGGGAGTTAAACGTATCGTAACCTCCAGGGATATCCCTCTTTCCCTTGTAAAAGAAATCCATGAAAAGGCAGACATCGAGGTTGAATATTTTATCCATGGCGACCTATGTATTTGCCAGAGCGGACAATGTTATTCCAGTGGGGTACTTTTTGGAAAAAGCGCAAATCGTGGCGAATGCATGAAGCCATGCAGATGGCAGTATACCGTCGTGGAAAGTAATTCCGGACAAACAATAGGTAATTTACCCTCCGGTTATTTACTGGCAATAAAAGACATGTGCCTATTAAAACATATTCCTGACCTTATCCATGCCGGAGTATGTTCCTTTAAGATTGAGGGGAGAATGAGACACGCCGATTATTTAAGGGAAATTGTAGGTATCTATCGTAACGCTATTGATACTTACAGGGAAGACCCCATGGCCTACTATATGCATTCTGCCTCGTACGAACAACTCTATCAGAGTCGTGTGCGTGAATTTACAACGGCAATGTCCTTTACGCCATCTTCCGTGTCTCTTGTTGATATTTCCGGTGAACGGGAGCCGCTTTTCTTAAGCCGTGCAGCAAAAGAGAGGTCGCTTACAAATGAAGATATTTACGATAATCCTTTTGAAACGGCGGAACCTTATTCTATGGAAAACGAAATAACCGCCATTCCGCAACTATCGGTAAAAGTTGGTTCTATGGACTCTTTAATAACCGCACTGGAAGAAGGTGCAGACCAAATCATAGTCAATGCTGAAAGCTCGCAATTGGGGAAAAGGGTCTGGACAAAATCGTTATTGAAAGAGGCCAGAGACAGGGCAAAAGACGCAGGAAAAATAATAAGGTTTGGCACGCCGCGTATCACAACCGCCCTGGAAATGAACGACGTACAATGGTTGTACGAACAAGCCGTTTTACTGGAAGTGGATGATGTCCTTATCCACAACCTTGGGACCTTGCGCATAGCGAAAGAATATGGATTACAGCCATTTGCAGATTATTCGTTAAACATACTTAACTCTGCTGCGATGAAATTTTTAGAAGAAGCAGGAATTTGCGGAGCTACCGCTTCCCTGGAGTGTTCTTATTCACATCTGAAACAATTGGCGGAAAATGCAGTTGTGCCTGTTGAATGCGTTGCCCACGGCCCCGTTACCGGCATGATTCTTGAACACTGCATCCCTGCCATGCTCACATCCAAATCACATAAAAAAGACCATTGCAGGCAGGTCTGCCAATACATGGGATACGCACTGAAAGATGAAAGGGGAGAAATACGCCCTATCGAAACAGATCAATACTGTCGTAATCACATTTTACTTGCCAGAGATATTTGCGTGTTGCCGTATCTCCATTCATTCGTAAAAACGAAAGTGAAGATATTGAGAATTGAAGCCCAATTTTACGAAACGGCTTTTACGAAAATAGCGGTGGGTTTGTATCGAAAATATCTGGATATATTGCTAGAACATCCGAAGCTTTCCATGCCGGTATCAGAAAAAGACTGGGACGCCTTGTTAAAAAACAGTCCCAGGGAATGCAATCCGGGAAGTTACGTTAAAGACATAACACATTCGAAGAGCACAGCAGAAGTTATGAAGAGTAATAAATAAGAAATGAATAGGAACAGCGACTATTATTTATTGGAGACACCGGATTAATGAACTATATAGGACCTGAAGCAATTCTTAAAAAGAAACAGGAATATCTTATTCCGTGTTTGTATCATTTTTATAAAAATCCCATGCAAATTGTACGGGGAGAGATGCAGTACTTCTATGACCATAACGGGAAGAAATATTTGGATCTCTACGGCGGCGTATCGGTGATGAATGCCGGGCACTGCAATCCTGAAATCGTTGAAAAAATATGTGCTCAGACAAATACGCTTCAACACACAACAACAATATACCTGACGCAGCCCATTGCAGACCTTGCAGAAAAATTATCGGAAATTACCCCGGGGAATCTCAAGAGGTCATTTTTCTGCGCAAGCGGATCAGAGGCAAATGAAGGCGCCGCGCTTCTTGCACAGCTTTTTACAAAGAAGAACAAATTCGTCTCTGTTGAACAGGGTCTTCACGGTCGTACAAAACTGACGATGAACCTTACCGGTATTCCCATGTGGAGAACTGACCCATACCCATCCGCTAATATAACCCATATTCCTGCTGCTTACTGTTACCGCTGTGCTTACAATCTTACCTATCCGGACTGCGATTTAAAATGTGCGCGTCATCTTGAGGATGTTATTAAGAACGGAGATTTTGCTGCCTTAATTATTGAGCCTATACAGGGGAATGGGGGCATTATTACTCCACCTCCGGGATATTTTCAACTCATAAGGGAAATTCTCAATACATATAATACACTCCTGATAACGGATGAAGTGCAGACTGGTTTTGGCCGCACGGGAAAAACGTTCGCCATAGAACACTGGGACGTTGTTCCTGACATTATGAGCATGGCAAAGGCATTGGCAAATGGAACCCCAATGGGTGCTTTTATCACAAATGATACTATTGCGGCAGCGTATACCATGCCAGGCGCTTCAACAACGGGTGGCAATCCCGTATCGGCAACTGCTGCACTGGCAACGATTGACGTCATTGAAAAATATCGCCTTGCTGAAAATGCAAGAGAACTGGGAGATTATTTCAAAAACAAATTGCTTGAACTCCGGCAAAAGCACCACATTATGGGCGATGTGAGAGGAAAGGGGCTTATGCTGGGCGTGGAACTGGTAAATGAAGGGAAAACTCCGGCGTCTGAAAAAATAGATAGTATTTTGGAACAATTAAAAGATCAGGGAATTCTTGCAGGGAAGACAGGCATATCCAGGAATGTACTCACCTTTCAGCCGCCGCTGGTAATTACACGAAATGACATCGATTATCTTTACGGAGTATTAGAGAGAATTTTATCAAAAACATAAGAAAAATGAACGATACTTCAACTACAGAGAATAGATTTTTTTCAAAGAAGAACAGGTTGATTATATTGCTCATTGGTATTAGTTGTTTCGTCTTGTTTTTTGATTTAGGGGGAAGGGGATTCCAGAACAAAGATTATTTGAGGTTCGCTGAATCTGCCCGCGAAATGATGTACACGGGGGATTACATTGTACCTCACTACGTAGGCAAAGTGTATCTGGCAAAACCCCCATTGTTTATGTGGTCAATTGCATTACTATCAAAATTCAACGGTAGTGTTACTCCTTTTGCCGCAAGAATACCTTCCGCAATTTGTGCGCTGTTGAGTATTATCACTGTATTTTTATTTGGAAATCATTTATATAAAAACCCTTTCGCAGGTTTTTTTGCGGGACTAGTCCTTTTGTCCAATTATATGTTCTTCTTTTATGCCAGAATTGTTAAAACAGATATGATGTTAACAACCTTTATATTAACGGCATTGTATTCATTTTATATGGCTTACACATCCGAGCCTCATAAAAGAAGAACCTTTTTCATGCTTTTTTATGTATCAATATCATTCGGTATTTTAGCAAAAGGCCCCCTAGCCTTTATTCTCCCTCTATTAATTATATTTACCTACCTTTTCATCAAAAAAGATCTTTCCTTTTTTAAAAACATGCAGTGGCTTATGGGACTCTGTATATTATTACTCATGGTTGGCCCCTGGGTTATCCTTCTATCCCAAAAGTTAGGGTTTAACACGATAGTTAAAAATGTCTTCAGCGAGTCAGTTGTCCGTTATGGTACGGCGGAATATGGCCATAAACAACCTTTTTATTTCTTTTTTCCCGAACTGATTAAAGGATTTTTACCATACAGCATCTTTTTCCCGGCAATATATTTTTTCTTGTATTCAAAAAAGGGTGAAAAACAAAATGTTGATAGATTGTGGCTTTCCCTGTGGTTTACTACAATTTTTATCTTTATGTCTTTTTCCCGTTGCAAAAGCGGACGGTACATCCTCCCATTGTACCCTGCGGTCGCTCTGATGTTTGGAGGCATGTGGGCTGAAGTTCCTTTTGCGGAAACAAAAAATGTTTTTTGGGGAAAATGGGTCAAATATACCACTATTGCGGCATTTGCCATCATAATTATTGCTTCATGGGGTTTACTCTTTTACACACGAACACATTTCACGGAACTCTTTCCGATAAGTATCGGCATTTGTATTGTCTTTACCGCAGCAATAGTATGCAGATCATTTTTTAAAAACTTACGTAATTACACGTTTTCCTACGCTATTATTTTCTTATTTTTTGTCAGTATCGGACTGGTTTACATGAAAGAGCTCACCGCATACAATTATAATCATTCTCTGGGACTCGATCTTGCCAATTTCGTATCACAGTATGTTAAAGAAGACGAACTCTATTATTATAAGGTTCCCGATGAGTGTCTTTCCCCTATAGATTTTTATTTGAATCGCATTATTCCCGAAGTAACAGAAGAAACGCAAATAGCAAGCACTTTCCTTTCTGATAAAACCATTTACTGTATTGTTGAAAAAAAGGCATACAACGAAACGCTTGCTGCTTTTCAACATATTTTACATACGCCTGTTGATGAGGTACGATATAAAGATATAGATTTAATACTTTTAAAAAATATCTCTAATACGTATTCAACAGCATGGTAGCTTCTTTATCACCACTTTTGTTGGGCAATGTATTAAAACCATCATGTTGTGTTGACAGGAGGTTGCAGGATTCATATGTTTAAACCCGACACATCCGTTAGTGAATCTCAAAACAAAGGGATTTTAAAGGAAATCATCGAAACGAACATCACCCGGAAGCTGATCCCGAAAGGACTGAGTTGGTTTGGCTGTATGGGCGGATTATCGTTACTGGCTTTTTTAATCCAGTTGGGAACGGGCATCTTTCTTATGTTTTATTTCATCCCAAGCCCGAATGAAGCGGCGGCAAGCTTTCAACACGTGAGCCACAGAGTCCCTTATGGATGGCTGATTCAGCGTATCCACTCCGTTGGGCCTCATATTATGATTGGAATGGTTTTCAGCCACATGCTCAGGATTTTTTTCAAAAGAATTTACCGGCATCCAAGGGAATTACATTGGGTTTCAGGGGCAAGCCTCCTTATTTTAACGCTGCTCATGTATTATACGGGAAGTTTTTTAACTGCAAATAATGCCGTTGAACTATCTAAATTTCAACTTACGTGTTCTTATACATTGCATGTTGCCGGAATTCCTCTCACAATGGCGCTCTTTATGGGAATGCATTTTTTTATGGTAAGAAAAACCGGTATCTATGAACCATTATAATATTTTTAACGATTTGCAACGTTAATGCACACCAGCCTTGCTTTTTCCCCATGATTAGTTACAATAAGGTAATTCATATGGATTACCTTATTTTTCGCACTTATAAAATACCCGAATCATTCCGCGCCTGAAACTGCGGTCAAGTATGCATACATGAGAAACAGAGCAACAAGAATTATCACCATTATTGCAATCATTGCTATCGTTGCAGCTTTAGCAGTAATGAAACTGGGGCTTTTAACAACTGCTCATCAGGATGTTAAAACGCAGGATACAGCTACCAAACGTTTAACAGTGAGTGCGCAAAAGATTGCTCCTTCCAGGCTTATTGAAAAAATAGTGGTTTCAGGCACAGTGCTTCCAAATGAAGAAGTTGTTTTGACAAGTGAAATAACCGGCAAAATTGAATATATTTACTTTGAGGAGGGAAGTGCTGTCGCAAAGGATGATTTACTGGTAAAAATGAATGATGAGGAATTGCAGGCACAGTTACAAAAGGTATTGAATGAAAAGAAATTAGCGGAAGATAATGAAGAGCGGCAACGGAAACTTCGGGAAAAGGGTATTATAAGCCAGGAAGAATACGATACGGTATTTACCAGAGTAAATTCATTGCTGGCAGAAGTAGATTTGATAAAGGCCCGGATAGAAAAAACAGAAATAAAAGCGCCTTTTGACGGTATTATCGGATTACGATACGTAAGTGAAGGCACATACATCTACCCGGAAATGCGAATAGCGAACCTGGTCTGTATAAGACCTGTCAAAATTGATTTTGCAATACCTGAAAAGTATGGAAACGTTGTAAAAACCGGAAACAAAATAACCTTTGGCGTGGAAGGTGACGAACAACGTTACGTTGCAGAGGTATATGCCATTGAACCAAAGATAGATCCCAAAACAAGGACTTTACAGTTAAGGGCGCTTTACCCCAATGCAAAGAACGAGATACTGCCGGGGTCATTTGCACACATTGAACTTACTCTCAGGGAATTTGAAAATGCCATCCAAATACCAACCGAGGCGCTTATCCCCGAACTTGGAGGACAAAAGGTTTATGTGTACAAGGATGGCACTGCATTGCCAGTATTTGTTGAAACAGGTATTCGGACAAAAGATACTATCCAGATTACGGATGGTCTGCAACCTGGTGATACTTTAATTACGTCCGGTATCCTGCAAATCCGGCCAGACATGCCCATAGAAATCACAGAAACGTATTAACTGATGAAAGGAACAGAGAAGTGAGTCTTTCTTCTGTAAGCATCAAACGCCCTGTTCTTGCAATCGTAATGTCCATTGTTATCATTTTGTTTGGCATTATTGGATTCCGTTATCTGGGTGTTCGTGAATATCCGAGTGTTGATAAACCGATAATTACCGTACAAACAAATTATACGGGGGCGAATTCCGACGTGATAGAATCGCAAATAACGGAACCGCTGGAGGAATCTATTAACGGGATTGCGGGCATCCGTTCACTCACTTCAGTCAGCCGTGACGGACGAAGCACTATTACCGTGGAATTTGATCTCGAAATTGATCTTGAAACCGCAGCAAATGACGTAAGAGACAGAGTCTCCAGGGCCATAAGAAATTTGCCTCCCGATACCGACCCCCCTGTTGTCATAAAATCGGATGCAGATGCAGGCGCTATTATTTTCCTCAATATAAAAAGCAATAAACGATCACTCCTTGAACTGACAGAAATTGCAGAGAGGACATTTAAAGAGCGTTTGCAAACAATACCTGGGGTAAGTGAAATCAGAATCTGGGGGGAACAGAAGTATGCAATGCGATTATGGATAGATGCAGCGCGTTTGGCCGCATACCAGCTAACCCCTTTGGATGTGCAAAATGCATTATTGCGTGAAAATGTAGAATTGCCTTCCGGCAGTATTGAAGGAAGCAACACCGAATTAACAGTAAGGGCTCTTGGCAGACTTGTAACCCCAAAAGAATTTAACGACCTTATTATCAAAGAAGAGAAGGGCAGGGTTGTGCGCTTTCGGGATATTGGCCATGCGGAATTGGGTCCTGAAAACCTCCGAACGGTTTTAAAGCGGGAAGGCATTCCTATGGTTGGAAATGCCATCATTCCACAACCTGACTCCAATAACATCAAAATAGCGGATGCGTTTTACAAACGCATAAAACAAATAAAAAAAGACCTGCCAAAAGACATAACCGTTGATATTGGGTTCGATCAAACAGAGTTCATAAGGGCTTCTATCAAGGAAGTACAACAAACCATTTTCATTGCCTTCTTTCTTGTTGTACTTATTATTTTCTCGTTCCTGAGAGACTGGCGTACTATGATTATCCCGGTAATTGTAATCCCCATTTCGCTCATTGGCTCTTTTTTTATCATGTATATTGCCAATTTTTCTATAAACATTTTGACCCTTTTGGGCATTGTACTGGCTATTGGGTTGGTGGTGGACGACGCCATTGTAGTATTGGAAAACATTTACAAGAAAATCGAGAATGGTGTAAGACCAATTGAAGCGGGATTAAAAGGCGTCAATGAAATATTTTTTGCAGTTATTGCTACAACCATTGCCCTTGCGGCAGTGTTTCTTCCCGTTATTTTCCTGAAAGGTATTACCGGCAGACTATTCCGGGAATTCGGTATTGTTATTACCGGTGCAGTTATTATTTCTTCCTTTGTGGCATTAACCCTTACGCCAATGTTGTCTACCAAACTCCTCAAAAAGCGGGAGGTCCATAACTGGTTCTATCGCAAGACAGAGCCTTTTTTCCTCAATTTGACCAATACATACAGAAATTCCCTGGAAAATTTTATGAAACACCGTAAGTGGTCGTTTGGAATTATCCTTCTATCATTCGGATTAATTTTTGGAATAGGGTCATTTCTTCCCTCGGAACTGGCGCCTTTGGAGGACAGGAGTAATTTACGGCTGTTTTCGACTGCGCCGGAAGGGGCTTCCTTTGAATACATGGATAAATACATGGATCAGTTGAATCAATTAGTAATGGAAGGAGTTCCGGAGATAGATGGCGTCATTTCTGTTACCTCTCCAGGCCATGGCGCATCAAGTTCCATAAATTCCGGTTTCATACGCATTAAACTGAAGCACCCGGACGAAAGACAGAGGGTGCAACAGGAAATTGCAGACGAACTGAATGAAAAAGTCAAACAATTAACAGCAGCACGAACCTTTGTTTCCCAGGAACAAACAATCGGAGACCGCTGGAGTGGATTACCAGTTCAATATGTGCTTCAGGCAATGAATATGGAAAAGCTGCGGGAAGTATTGCCGAAATTTCTTGCTGAGGCATACAATGAACCCATTTTTCGTTTTGTGGATGTTGACCTGAAGTTTAATAAACCGGAATTACGAATGGAAATAAATCGGGAAAAAGCACGAAGTTTGCGTGTATCTACAATGGATATCGTGAAGACATTGCAATTGGTATTGAGCGGACAACGTTTCGGATATTTTATTATGGATGGAAAGCAATACGAAGTAATAGGCCAGTTAAAAAGAGAAGACAGGAATGAACCGCTTGATTTAAAATCGCTTTTTGTGCGAAATCAAAATGGCGATATGATACAGCTGGATAACCTGGTTACATTATCCGAAGAAATAAGCCCTCCGCAGTTATATCGCTATAATCGATATGTTTCCGCCACTGTCTCAGCAGACCTTGTAAAAGGCAAGACCATCGACGACGGCATCAAGGCAATGGACCGCATTGCAGAACGTGTGCTGGATGACTCCTTTAGTACCACATTATCCGGAACATCAAAAGATTTCATTGAAAGCTCTTCCAGTATGGCGTTTGCCTTTTTTCTTGCACTCGTATTAATCTACCTTGTTTTGGCTGCACAATTTGAAAGTTTCAGAGACCCGCTCATTATTATGATTACCGTTCCGCTGGCAATTGCCGGGGCAGTATTAACACTCTGGTATTTCGGGGAAACACTCAATATTTTCAGTCAGATTGGAATAATCATGCTGATTGGACTGGTTTCGAAGAACGGAATCCTCATTGTGGAATTTGCAAATCAAAGAAAGGCGCAGGGGCTCAGCGTTATGGATGCAATTCAGGAAGCATCGGTTGCACGGTTCAGGCCCATTCTTATGACCAGCCTGTCTACAATCTTAGGGACTATGCCTATAGCACTGACATTAGGGGCTGGGGCGGAAAGCCGTGTTTCTATGGGAATCGCTGTAATCGGCGGCATGACATTCTCCACATTCTTAACGCTTTATATTATTCCTGCAATGTATTCTTACATTTCAAGGATGAAACACACACACACCCTCCCCTTTTAATAGAGGGAAGAGAGGACAAGTCCCCTCTGTCAGGGGGAGATTTAGAGGTGTGTAAATATTCGAAAATCAAATCTGTTTGACTATATCCCAAGTTTAAATTTCATAGACCTGAGGGTGTTTCTCATAAGCATCGTAATGGTCATGGGGCCGACGCCTCCGGGTACCGGGGTGATAAATCCTGCAATTTCACTCGCCGCTTCAAAATCAACATCACCTTTTAAAATGGCAACCATTTTGTTGGGGTCATTTTTGCTTGGTTTTTCTCCTACCCTGTTTACTCCCACATCAATAACACACGCGCCGGGTTTAATCCATTCAGGTTTTACCAGTCCGGGAACACCGGCTGCAACGATAAGAATATCCGCTCGCTTGCAGTGTTCCGCCATGTTTCTTGTTCGCGTATGGACGATTGTTACCGTAGCATCCGCTCCTTTCCCTTTTTGAAGCATCATATTTGCGATCGGTTTTCCCACAATGTTTGAACGACCCACTACAACCACCTCTGCTCCGCTTGTCTCAACACCTGACCGTACAATCAATTCCTGAATACCGGCAGGAGTGCAAGGCGGGAATTTTACCTCGTCTCCCCCTATCATAAGACGCCCTACATTTACCGGATGAAAACCATCAACATCTTTGTCCGGATCTATTGCATTAAGCACCTTTTTTTCATCTATATGTTTTGGGAGCGGAAGCTGAACGAGAATGCCGTGGATTGAATCGTCGTTATTGTATTTTTCAATAAGGGCAAGAAGGGCTTCTTCCGAAATATCAACCGGTTGTGAATCCTGCACCTCTTTAAAACCCAGGCGATGAGCAGTTTTGATTTTTAAGGTTACATACGATATGGATGCGGGATTTTCTCCAACAAGGATCGTTACCAGGCCCGGAACAATGCCGCGTTCTTCTTTTATTTTTCCCACTTCTGCTGTAATTTCCTCTAAGATTTGTTCGCCAATCTCTGTACCTTTAATTAATTTTGCGGACATAAAAATAAACTCCTTTCAACGTTACATACAAATAATCAATCTCTGCTTACAAGAATAAATTTAATTTTGCGAATGTAAAATGATAGTAAAACACACGGAGAAATACAACTTTTTTCCATAGTTTTCCAATGGCGTCCAAAGAATTTCTTTAAAAAAATATTTCAGCGTAAATTTATAACACACCCCTAAATCCCCTCTTGTAGAGACGCAAT
>SOET01000017.1 GCA_021646465.1 Candidatus Kuenenia hertensis
TAAATAATTTGTTAAATCAAAACCCTCACGGGAAACAGAGTTTCCATTGCAGTTGTCTGCCTGACGGCAGACAGACGTTCCCAAACTGGAGTTTGGGAACGAGTTGCGCTCTGAGCCCAAGGTAGTTTGATAAATTACGCAGAATAGTTACGAGCGGAGTCGAATCATAATAAACGATAGTTTTACAAAAAACCGGGAATGCTCCACCTCTTAACGATCACCATTCGTAAATTACTGTCTGTATAATATCCCATACAAGATAAGTTTCCCATGTAGTCATTATTTCTTTATACATATAGCAAAAAGTATAAAGTTCAAACCCTTCTCATCATTTCATTACTAACCAGTCTTTCATTGTTTTCATTTCTTATGGTTTATTTATTTTGATATGCACTTTTGGGTGTATTAATAAAGGTCTATTCATATTGGGGTATTGATAAATAAAACATCCTGGTATATTTTTGAAATTGTGAAGAAAACATAAATATTCTGATAATGTATCATGGTCAATCTTTTTAATCCCATGTTTTGTTATTATGCAAATCTTCAAAGCAGAGGGGGACTTCTCTATTGTTTATAAGCATGAGAATAAACTATAGCTGATGTCAGCTAGTTTTTTTGAGTTTTTTTTATAGGAGGCGTTCATTATGCTGAGTGTAAAAAAATGTATTTTTTATTCGTTCGTTGTTTTGTTGCCGTTGTTAGCTAACTACAAAATAATGGCATCAGAAGCCGAAAGCAGTGCATCACATATGGAGAAGAGTGCAGAAAGCAATGTCTCACATTGTCATGAGGAGGCCTTCACCGCATCATATAATCGTATAGGTGTTGTTTTCCCCGAAGGATCAGGAAAGCATCCGTGCAGTGTTTGTGACTGCAAAGATTTTAAAATACATCCTACTGTAACCACAGAATGTATATGGTGTGGTCATACATGTGTTCAGCACGGATGTAAAAAAGGGAAAAAATGACAAATGACTTTTTAATTGTCAGCAAAATCGAATTTAACTTGATAATTAAAAAGCGGGAGACAAATCTCCCGCTTTTTCAATTTTGCCGCATTGTTTAATGTTGCAGCTCTGCATATGCTCAAGAATCCGATTGCCTTGAAGAATACCATGAATCGAAGGTGATAACAGAACAATCAAAAATTCCCGCAGCAGTATTAAATTCGCAAGATATATTCTGAAAAATAACTGCAAGACTGTGATAGCCCGGGGATAAAAAACACTTAAAAAATTTGTAACAATTTATTTTTTTTAAAAAAACTAAATTGTTAGTGTGCCATAATTTTTATATTTGCAAATGATTGTAAAGGAGTGCTTGTAAATGAAAACCATACTCGTAGTCGAAGACGATCAGAATCAGCGACAATTGTATAAACAGGAACTGGAAAATGAGGGGTATAATGTTATCACTGCAAGAGACGGTATAGATGGTATTAAAATGGTAAATGATTATTTGCCGGACATAATAGTGATGGATATTCTTATGCCTAAAATGGACGGACTCGAGTCGATGGGGAAAATAGTAAGCAAACACAGAAAGATACCAATCATTATTAACTCGGCGTATAGTTGTTATAAGGCAAGTTTTTTGTCCTGGCCTGCCGATGCGTATATAACAAAATCATCTGATTTGAATGAATTAAAAAATACGATAAAAGACATATTAGAAAACAGGGAAGTCTTTAATCAACAGGATTATCGGGGGCGAGCGTAACCTTTCTTTAAAAAAGTATATGGAAAAGATAAATGCGCAGATACAGGAAGTTAAAAAGGCCGCTGATACTAACAGTCTTGAATCTACATTACATGCCTTTGTCGGGGTTGGTAGAAAAAACGTGTATAGACTGTCACAAGAACTACCGCAAATGATCGAAACGGTAAGGATAGAACTGTTGTAAAAGATGTTTTGTTATCAATCAGTTCTCCGGGATTCTGTTGTGCCGCTATTGTCTGCCTCCTCCCGCCGTCAGGCGGTGGGCAGACAGAGGCGTACATTGTAAGGGTAAGAGTTTTTATCATGCCGGGTAAGAAACCCGGCCTGCCATCAAATGGGGAGCATTCCCATTAAATAAATCTTGCATTTTATCTAAAAATTATCTACAAAAAGTCGGGTGAGGTAAAGCATCACCCGGCTCTGGTTTACGAACAGATGGAAACTATAAAAGTAAAACAAATAGATGCGAGAAGTGGTGAGGTGCTGAATATATTCCCTTCTCTTTCGGAGGCGTCTAAATATACCGGTGTTAGCAAAGCCACGATAAGTTACTGCATTAATAAGAAGAAAGATTCAGGAAGAGGCTACGTCTGGGAAATTATGGAAAATGCTGAAGAGATGAGACGTAATTCACCATTTTTTGCTGATAATAAAGCGGAAAAAAAGTTATTTATTAAAAAACTGCAGAAGATTAAACAGGTGCATAAAAATGCACGGATCAGAAATTGCCTCTTGTGTAACAAGAAATTTATCAGTCTTGATATTGCAAACAGAAGGTGTAATAAATGTAATAGTGATATTGAACATGCCAAAGATTCTTTTGCTGTTTATCGATGTAAATTCTATATTGTGTAAAAACTATGCTGAAAGGAGATGGTATGGCGAAAGAACTGATGAGATGGTCGCAATTGCCGGGTGTATCTTCGTTGCAGGACGAAATAAACAGGACATTCGAACGGTTCTGGCGGGATTGGGATTTGCCGGTGTTCGGAAGAGGGGGATTAATGCTTCCTGTTAACGTATCGGAAACAGGGGATCAGGTGATTGTAAAAGCGGAATTACCCGGCATTGACCCTAAAGAGGTGGACATTTCTATACGGGGGGATACTCTTCTTATTAAAGGAGAGAAGAAAGAGGAAAAGGAAGAAAAGGGAAAAACCTTTCACCGGGTAGAATGCCGGTACGGAAGTTTTTCCCGCACCGTAACCCTTCCTGCTACCATCGACGCCGATAAGGTAACCGCAGAATATAAAAATGGTGTGTTAGAGATTGCCATGCAAAAAAAAGAAGAGGCAAAACAAAAACAAATAAAGGTAAAGGTGGATTAAAAAACAGTACATACTAAAAACGTATTTATTAAACGGGAGGCAATGTGTATGAAAAAGACTGTGATTGGCCTGCTTGCATTATTTTTTATTGTGTTTATGTTCCATGCGTCGCCGCTGGTGCATGCAGAGGTAGAGGAGGAGAAAGAGGCGCTGAGCCCTGAAGAGGCTGCAGAGGCGCAGAAGAAACTTGAAGAAGCGCAGAAAAAACTAAAGAGAGCCGTAAAAAAGGTTCCTGAAGTAGAGAATCCGGGAACTATCACGGGGGTTGTTACCTGCAAACGGTCAAGAACAAATGCCGATGCTATTGTATATATTGAAAAAGTGGGTGATAACGTATTTGACCCTCCCGATGAACATGCGGTGGTAGATCAGCTCAATTTAACCTATGTTCCCCATGTCGTCGCTATTCAAAAAGGCACAGTCGTTGATTTTCCTAATAGCGATGCGGTAAGGCACAATATATTTTCTCCGCCCACTGCTGCTTTCCAATTTAATCTTGGCACCTATCCGCCGGGTGTTATCAAGGAAGTATGTTTTGATGTTACGGGAGAAACTCCGCTGCTTTGCAACGTGCATGCAGAAATGTCGGGATTTGTTGTCTCATTGGATAATCCGTATTTTGCAGTCACTGATGACGAGGGAAATTATACCATTGAGGGCGTTCCTCCGGGAAAATATACGCTGAAAACTTGGCATGAAAGGCTTATGTCATTATCTGAAGAGATAGTGGTTGAAGGAGGAAAAACTACTACGGTTAATTTTGATTTAAAAAGAAGGAGATAGAATATGACTGTCTCAAAGAAACATTATATGTGTGTTTTTATTTTTTTCTTTGCAGGCATAGCGTTGTCCCACGCGCAGGAAAGATCCGTTTCTATAACCTCTTCAATTACGGAGAAACCAGCCAAAAAAGCGATGAACGAGGATAAACCTGAAAAATCCGGTGCGATGAAACAAGGCAACGATATGCAGGAATCAAGCTATTCACCGATCATTGAAGAGCCGTTTGATAAGGTTATGGCGCGTGATAAAGCGGAGAAGGCTGGAGTGATGAAGCGACATATGGATTTGCTTAATGAACGCTATGACCTTTCTAAAAAAGTAGCAAACGATGTTACCATGTCACGAGGAAAATCTCTGCCCGTAGGCCCCACAGCAAGGTTAAAAAATGGGCTAACATGGGAAACACTTTCTTCAATGACACCTGAGGAGATCAAAGAGAAAAATGTATTTCCTTATCTTCCTTTGCCTCATCCGAATCATGCAACAGGCGGAATGGTGTTTTCTCAATTGCAGGTGAAACAATTTCCACGGTTAGAACGAATTGATCTGGACTTTGATCTGCCCGAACACTTTTTGCCTGAATTTCCTCCGCCTGTTTATCTTACCACGCATAAAGGCAAGGGTGATGTTTCACAGGGAAAAGTGATAACGCTGGACAATTATTACGAGGTTTTTAACGGAATATTAAACCCTAAACAGATGGAAGGTTTACGGCTTTTGGTAACGCAGTTTCCGCAGCAGCAGTTTAATGCCACAGCCGACAGAAAAAGTGAGAAACCAAGTATTGGTGTTACTTGCTTTGATTGTCATGTAAATGGCCATACTTCGGCTGCTACCCATCTTGTAGGAGATATTCGTCCTCAATCTCACAGAAACCGTATTGATACCCCGTCATTACGCGGCGTGAATATTCAACGCCTGTTCGGGTCGCAGAGAGCCCTTAAATCCATTGAAGATTTCACGGAGTTTGAACAGCGTGCTGCTTATTTCGACGGAGATATCGTGACAGCAATCAAAAAAGGAGTGAACGTCCTGGAACGGGGCAGCCAGGTGCATTTCATGGCAGAGTTTCAGGCGCTCCTGGATTTTCCTCCTGCCCCGAAACTTGATATCTATGGACGACTCGACCCAAAAAAAGCTGCCGATTCGGAAATCAGGGGGCAAACGATATTCTTCAGCAAGGGGAAGTGCTTTGAATGCCACCCGGCGCCGTACTATACGGATAATCTCATGCATGATTTGCAGGTGGAAAGATTTTACAAGCCTCAGGTGATAAACGGACAATATATCCGGGCGGAAGGCCCTATTAAAACGTTTCCTCTCAGGGGAATCAAAGACTCACCTCCCTATTTACACGATGGAAGATTGTTAACGCTGGAGGATACGGTAGAGTTTTTTAACCTGGTGCTGCAAACCAACCTGAATGAGGAAGAGAAAAAAGACCTTGTTGCCTTCTTACGGCAATTGTGATGAAATATCTCAAATTTTATGAAAAGAGGAGGTTAAAATGAAGTATGCAAGAGCGCTTTTATTTTTCCTGGTCTTTGCTTTTGCCTTGTCAACGGGAGGATATGCCGTTGCGGATGAAGCAAAATGTCCACTGTGTGGTGCGAAACTGGAGGGAAATGAAAATACGGATTATCAGATCACCTTTGAAGATGGCAAAATAGTATCGTATGGTTGCCCACATTGCGGGCTTTGGGAACATGCGAAAAAGAAGGACAAAATAAAATCGGTGAGGGCAAGGGATTTTATCAGTGGTGAATGGATGGATGTTGCAAAGATGTATATACTCGTTCATAGCAGCGCCGTTCCTGCCTGCAAAGATAATTGGATAGCTTTTGGTAAAAAGGATGAAGCAGAAAAATTCCAAAAAGGGTTTGGTGGGAAACTCTACACTTTTGAAGAAGCCCTCGAAGAAAGAGGCAGGCAGCCGCTGGGGCATTAGTATTTGCCGCATTTGCAGGTTGGGTTTCGTACCTCAACCCAACCTTATATGTTTCTGTTTCTTTTTCTTTTTAGAGGGGATTGCCTTATATATATTTCATAAAAGCGTGTAAGTAGAGACAGGTTTTAAACCTGTCTCTACAAAAGGGATTTAGGGGTGTGTTATAAATTACACTGAATAGTCAAAAAATTTGCAATAAAGTCATGCAGAGTGAATTTAAGTTAATAAATGAAACATGAATAAAGAAAGGAGCCGATAAGAAAATGAAGAAGATGTGTGTGTTTATGGCCGTAGTTCTGATAACGGGATTATTTATGTCAAATGAATTGTTTTCTCAGCCCCGGTGGGGGAAAAAGGGAAAAGGGGGCGGTTACGGATGGGGTGTAGGTGAACAATATGGGAGGTTGTTTGATACGGATACCATAGAGACCATTAAAGGAGAGGTGGTAAGTGTTGATATAGTATCCCCCGTAAAAGGCATGTCAGGCGGTATACATTTAATGGTAAAGACAGACAAGGAAGAAATTCCCGTTCATCTTGGGCCTGCATGGTATATTGAAAATCAGGATACAAAAATCGAACCGAAAGACATTATTGAAGTTAAGGGTTCGAGAATTGAGCTGGAAACGAAATCAATTATTATCGCTGCCGAAATTAAGAAGGGTGAAGAATGCCTGGTACTTCGTGATGAAAATGGTGTTCCCGCATGGAGCGGCTGGAGAAGGAAGATAAATTGGAAAGGTCAGGGTGGTTGGGGAGCAGGGAGTCAATATGGACGGATGTATGATCCCAAAACCATTGAAACCATCTCAGGGGAAGTAATCAGAGTAGACAGAATTGCCCCGATGAAGGGGATGTCAGGCGGAGTGCACCTGACGGTAAAAACTGATAAAGAAGAGATACCCGTTCATCTTGGGCCGGCATGGTATGTTGAAAACCAGGATATAACAATCGGGCAGAACGATATGATTGAGGTAAAAGGTTCAAAGATTACTTTCGAAGGAAAACCGGCAATCATTGCCGCGTGTGTAAAGAAGGACAGTGCCGTATTAACGCTCCGGGATGAAAAAGGTATTCCTGTCTGGAGCGGATGGAGGAGAAAATAATGTTCATTGTACGAATTACACTGTTTGGGCGAGTTATTGTGCCGGAAACTCCGTTTCCAGTGAGGATTTGATTTAACAAATTGTTTAAAGATCCGTAGGTCGGGTTTCTTACCCGACAATACCATTATGGAAAAAAATTGTCGGGTAAGAAACCCGACCTACTATTGGAAAATAGTATTTTTTAGGAAAGGGAGGGGAAATTATGTATAAGAATTTCATTATAGTCATTGGTTTTTTGTTTACCATGGCAATTCCAAACATGTTCTTCGACATATCTCATTCAATGGTATATGCCCATGGGCATAAGCACCATGGTTGCCATAATTGCGGGCACTACATATGCCCTGGTGATTGCGGGAAGTGTGAAGAGTGCATAGCCCGCCGAAGGGCTGCAAAGGAGGAGTCTGAAAAATGCGAAAAATGTAACCATGTCGATTGTCCCGGTGATTGCACAAAATGTGCTGATTGCTTAAACGAGAGGATAAAAAAACTGGAAGATGAATTACGAAGGGAAAAAGAGAAAAATTAATTATACCCATTATGAAAAATAGTAAATGTTTCGGTTTAATCGCGGGCGATTGAACCTGCAAGAAAATTTGCCGTCAGAATTTTTCGTTCCTCTAAAGGCGGGTTCAGGTTTACAACCTGAACCCATGAGTTTATGTAGGTAGTAGAGGCTGGATTGAAACTTGGTATTTACGGGAATCAATGGCGAAAGTGACGGTAAAACGTGGGGGTTCAAGTTACAAACTTGAACCCGCGGAAGTTCCATCGAGGACGATTGAACCAGCAAGAATTTTTGCCGTCATAATTTTTAGTACTTCCGATGGTTCAATCTTGCAGATTGAACCACGATATTTTGCATGTTAACAATATGCTGCAACAGGGGTCAGGATGGATGCTTCCGAGAACCAAATTTGAAGAAAGCCTTAATTCAATAGTATAGGAATTTTCATTGTTTTATGAGGCTTCCAGCTAATCGTTATCATATTATTAATGTAGCTGGAGGAAAACTGTCCCTGCATCCCTTCCTTGCGAAGGAGGGGAAAGAGGGGTGGTTATAATTCAAATGTTGCTCCAAAATATTCTGCGAGCTTGGAAATTCATCTTACAAACATATGATGAATTACAAAAAATCGGAAATGCTCCCCCCGACATTTCACTTGTCGCATATGGGGGGAGTATGTGTGTGTAAATTTTACCATGATGTGTGAAAAAAATAGTTCTGTGAGGCGATACGTTTCACAGATCGTTTGCAGAAAATGATTATATTTGGACCCGTGCCGTCAAGGCGTTTAGGACGCAGTTTAGGCATTAATAATATTCCGCCTAAAGTCTGTACTTATTCGTGCATCTATTGTCAGTTGGGACGTACTATTAAAATGAGTGCAAAACGCCGAGAATTTTATAAGCCTGATGAAATTCTGAAAGAAGCCAGAGTAAAAATCAAGAAGGCAGAAGAATTTGGAGAATCCATTGATTACCTTACTTTCGTACCCGACGGAGAGCCGACTCTTGATTTTAATCTCGGCAAAGAGATTAAATTATTGAAATCTTTTGGAATAAAGATTGCCGTGATTACCAATTCTTCTCTTATTTGGCGCACCGATGTAAAAGAAGACCTTATGGAAGCCGATTGGGTTTCATTGAAGGTCGATTCGACAAATGAAGAGCTATGGCGCAGGATCAACCGGCCGCACCCTTCTTTACAGTTGCAATCGATTATGGACGGAATGGTCGGGTTTTCTCAAATGTTCAAGGGTGAGTTGGTGACGGAGACAATGGTGGTAAATGGCGTTAATGATCAAAAAGAACACTTCGATGCTGTTGCTGATTATTTAGCACTCGTAAAGCCTTCTGTAGCCTACATTGCCATACCTACAAGACCTCCGGCAGTCAGGGATGTGCAGCCTCCGGAAGAGGCTGCAATTATTCGTGCACATCAAATATTTACGAAAACACTGAATCACGTGGAATATCTTATCGGGTACGAAGGAGACGATTTTGCCTTTACGGGTAACGTTGAAGATGATTTGCTGAGTATTACCGCAGTACACCCGATGAAGGAAGAGGCGGTAAGAGATTATCTGGTGCGGGCGAAGGCCGATTGGTCAGTTATACAAAAATTAATTGATCACGGAAAACTCATTGAGTCGGTGTATGAGGGGCATAGATTTTATATGAGGAGGATTCAGTGATAGCAGAAAAGCCATTATGTCGGGCAAGAAACCCGTATTGAAAAATAAGCATTGTCGGGTAAGAAACCCAACCTACGGGTCTCTCATTATTCGAATAAGCATAGAATTGAGATGAAAATTTGGAGCCGCTGATTTCTCTTCTTAAAAAATCTTTTAATAGGGAGGCTGGATAGTGAGAAAAAATGGATTTTCTGTTGTTTTGATTTCATTCATATGTTTGTTGGGGATGCAATCATCGTATGCGAAATAGAAGGGATCGTGACATTTTTAAGGGCAACGACTGGAATTCAACCGGGGATTGAATATCCTATTTTACCTGCTCCTGAAGAGGACACGCCCAAACCAAAACTCGATTGACAGAAATTTGGTTGTACAAATGTATCTATTCAGCGAAATTTACCATATTCCCCCTTATTAAAGGGGGTTAGGGGGTTGTCTTGCATTTTACTGTTAATGACTACACAACTTTTCGGGAAGGAGGATTTACATGTATTTTAAACAAATTGCAGTGCCGGGTATTGGCTGCCTGTCGTATGTGATTGGCTGCCCTGCCGCAAAAGTTGCGGCAGTTATAGACCCGAAAAGAGATGTGCAGGACTACATTGATATTGCCAGGAACGAAGGCATGAAGATAACACACGTTATCGAAACACACATTCATGCCGATCATGTAAGCGGCAATTTGGAAATTCGCTCCCGTACCGGCGCTGATATCTATTTTCATGAAACGGCGCCTGTTACCTTCGAACATAAAAAACTGAAAGAAGGGGATATCATAGAACTGGGTACGGCAAAATTTGAGGTAATTCATACCCCCGGACACACCCCGCATTCTCTCTCTCTTTTAGTAACTGATAAAAGCAGATCAGAGGAACCCTGGCTCATTCTCAGCGGAGACCTTCTCTTTGTCGGCGATATAGGAAGGCCCGATCTGGCGGGGAAGGAGCTGCTGGAAGAACAGGTGAAAAATCTTTATGAAAGTATTTATAACAAACTTGGCAAATTATCCGACCGTTTAGAGGTCTATCCGGCGCATGGGCAAGGTTCGCTTTGCGGGAAAGGAATGAGTTCCAAAACCAGCACTACGCTGGGATATGAACGTCATACAAACCCTCTTCTCCATCTTGATTCTATGGAAGAGTTTAAAAAATCCTTTATGCAGGAATATCCGGCCAGGCCAAAGAGTTTTTCACACATTATATCAATGAACACAAAAGGCGCCCCCTGGATGGACAGAAGCATTGATGACAGACCTCTGACGCCGTCACAATTCCGGGATGCCATGAAAATTGGTGGGAAGGTTATAGATACAAGGGATGCTCCCGCGTACGGCGGTGTGCATATTCCGGGAAGTATTAACATTGGTTTTGGAAATCAGATGGTCAATTGGATTGGTATGGCAGTGGAGCCGGAGTCAAAGATACTCCTCGTCTTTACCGAAGGTACAAAGTATAGAGATATGTGCACTCTTCTTTACAGGATTGGCTATGATAATATTCTTGGATATTTGCAAGGCGGGATTCCTGCATGGCAGGAGCATGGTTTCCCGATAGAAAGACTTCCTCAAATCTCCGTGCAGGAATTACAGGATGAAATAAAAAGGAAAACGTATCGGCATATAATAGATGTCAGGTCGGAAGCAGAATGGAATAAAGGGCACATAGAGGAAGCCGAGCTTTTGCCGCTGACAGAAATGCTTCTGAAAGAAGAAGTGAATCTGCCAAAAGAGGAAAAAATGATAGTTACCTGCCGCGTAGGATATCGGGGGAATATGGGGGCAAGTTACTTACAAATGCGCGGATTTAAAAACGTACACAATCTGGCCGGTGGCATGCAGGCATGGGCTAATGCCGGGTTCCCGGTAAAGATTTGATACATTCTTTAAGAAGAAAAGAAAGAGCATTTCTACAGGGATGAAATCGTGGACAAAAAATAACAAAAAGGGATGAGGATGAAATATGGAACATGACAAAAAAGAAAAATCCATGTTACAGGAGAGTGCGGATACTGCCAGGATAGCCGAACTCTTAACGCAGGTATCAGGGCGTATTGATTCTCTTGAGAGGTCGCTATCAGGCATCGAAGTTATAGCCAAAAAACTTCCTGCGGTGATGGCGGTAACAACTGACGCAGCAGACGAGTATTATCGGGAAACTGCCAAATCCGGAATCGACATCGATGAACGCTTTAAAAAAGTAAGCGAATTGTTAATCCAGCTTACCGATCCCAAAAAGATCGATACCATTTCCCAATTTATAGAAAAAATCGACAATCTGACGCCTCTCCTGGAACAATTAGAGAGAATGCCTGATACCCTCGCAGTAATGGTAGATTCATTTGACGAACTGTGCAGAAATGCCCAACGATCAGGACTCGATCTTGAATCGATTATAAAACAAGGAAAGAACGCAGCAGCAATATTTAACGAACTTCTCAAATCTGACGAGTTAAAAACTCTTATGAATTCAGGCATTTTGGACCCCAAAGCGGTAAGTGTTGTAGCGCAAGCCGGATGTGCACTGGCGGAATGTAGAGAAGATCGTCCCCAAAAAATCGGATTGATAGGCCTTATGAAAGCAATATGGAATTGTGATCTGCAACGCGCACTTGGATTTCTTATTAGTTTTGGCAAACGATTTGGACGTTTGCTTAATAAAAATTAAGAATCAGTATTGTCCGGTTAGGAATTTGCGCGTACCGTTTTTGTCATACCCGAATGCTTTTATCGGGTATCCAGAGGTTTGTTTATTATGGATTCCCGCTAAAAACATGCGGGAATGACAGCTTTAGAACAAGGAAATAAAACATGCAAATTCCTAACCGGACAATGGTGATTAAGAATAATTGTTTATTAAGAAAAAAAATATACATACCTTGATGTTTTAGGAATTTCAATCTTCGTAGGGTGGGCATTGCCCACCGAAAAGGTATGCAATGTCAGATGGTGGGCAATGCCCACCCTACAGTTAAATTCTCTCTATACAGGAGACTGATGAATGGTACAGAAAGATCATTATCAAGTGTTAATTGTGGGCGGTGGTACCGGAGGCATTACGGTAGCAGCCCAATTACACAAAAGTCAAAAAATCCCGGATATTGCAGTAATTGAACCTTCGGAAAAATTGTATTACCAGCCAATCTGGACGCTTGTTGGCGCCGGGGTTTTCCCCAAAGAGGTGTCCGAACGGGAAACAAAAGAATTTGTTCCTGCTGACGTTGTCTGGATTAAAGATAAGGTTGCTCAGTTTGATCCTGAGAAAAATAATCTTACTACTGAAGCCGGAAAGGTAATCGGATACGATTATTTGATAGTGGCGGCTGGCATTCAGCTCGACTGGGACAAAATACCCGGCCTCAAGGAATCAATCGGAAAAAACGGCGTCTGTAGTAATTATTCATATCAAACGGTTGGTTCAACCTGGGAAAGTATTCGAAATTTTCAGGGCGGAAACGCCATTTTTACCCAGCCGGACACCCCTATTAAATGCGGCGGGGCGCCTCAGAAAATTTGTTATCTGGCAGAACACTATTTCCGGAAATCCGGCGTGCGGGAAAAGAGCACTATTACCTTTGCGCTTCCGCAAGGAGTGATTTTTGGAGTGAAGAAATATGCTGATGCACTTGTGGAAGTGGCCAAAAAGAAAGGCATCGGTGTGAAGTATCAGCATAATCTGACAGAATTACGATCCGATAAAAAAGAGGCAATATTCAGGAAGGTTGATACGGGGGAAGACGTTGTTATGAAATATGACATGATTCATGTGACTCCGCCGATGAGCGCCCCGGATTTTTTGAAAAAGAGCCCGATTGCAAGTGAAAATGGTTGGGTGGACGTAAATAAAGATACATTGCAACATAACCGTTATGAAAATATTTTTGCAGTTGGCGACTGCAGCAGCCTTCCCACATCAAAGACTGCTGCTGCTATCCGGAAGCAGGCGCCGGTACTTGTTCATAATTTATTATCCAAAATCAACGGAGCGCCATTGGATGATTCTTATGATGGCTACACTGCCTGTCCTATAGTAACCGGATACGGAAGCCTGATTCTTGCTGAGTTTGATTATGACAAAAATCCGAAAGAGACCTTTCCCTTTGACCAGGCGCAGGAACGTTACAGCATGTATGTAATGAAGGCTTATATGTTGCCGCGGATGTACTGGCATGGAATGCTGAGAGGGCGTGTGTGACATATTATTTACAACCGAAAATTGAAATAGTCTGTCTAACTATTTGTTATGAGAAGAGGTGTAAATGAGCAGGGTGGAGGGGATATTTCCCGGTATTTATTCAATTCTCAGATACAAAAAGGAATTTCTCAGAGGGGATATCAATTCCGGTCTGACCGTGGCCGTACTGCTCGTTCCCCAGGCCATGGCCTATGCAATGCTTGCCGGATTGCCTCCGATCACAGGTCTTTATGCTTCTACTTTTCCACTTTTTGTCTATGCGTTTTTCGGATCATCAAGACAACTGGCAGTCGGACCTGTTGCCATTGTGTCCATCATTGTTTTTTCCTCTCTTTCAGAGGTAACAACACCAGGTTCACCTGATTATATTAATCTTGCCCGGTTATTGGCGCTTATGGTTGGGTGTATCCAGATTGTACTATGGTTTTTCAGATTGGGATTTATTGTAAATTTCTTTTCCCATGCCGTGATCAGTGGTTTTACTTCTGCCGCTGCTCTTATTATCGGCTTCAGCCAGATAAAACATTTATTTGGAATAAAACTTCCCTCCACTCATTCTATTTTTCATCTGATTCATGAATTGTTTGGGAAAATTTCTGAAACCAATATTCATTCGCTTCTGATAGGACTATCCGCTGTGGGAGTGATTTTCTTTTTTAAGAGGAAATTCCCCTTTTTTCCCGCCTCTTTATTTGTGGTAGTTTTGGGAGTCATGGTGGTATATTTTTTTAAACTCCATGATCGGGGAGTGCAAATTGTCGGTGATGTTCCCCGGGGGGTACCAGGTTTAAACATACCAAATTTATATGATTTTGCGCTGATCAAATCCCTTCTTCCCCCTGCATTGACTATTGTTTTTGTGGGATTTATGGAATCCATTGCCATCGCAAAGAAAATGGCTGCCAGGGAAAAATATCACATTAATCCCGACTACGAGTTCAGAGGTCTGGCTTTTTCAAATATTGTTTCAGGACTTTTTTCCGGTTATCCGGTAACCGGTGGATTTTCAAGAACTGCGGTCAACTATGAAGCAGGAGCGAAAACGGTTCTATCGTCAGTAATTACTTCAATCATGATTATTCTGGTATTGCTTTTTCTCACGCCGCTTTTTTACTATCTTCCGAAAAGTGTCCTGGCCTCCATTATCCTGGTAGCTGTGGCGGGTCTTGTGGATGTGAAGGACTTTAAGAATCTTATAAAACTTGATAAAAAGGATGGTTTTCTCCTTCTTTTTACTTTTGTCCTGACTTTGGGGTTTGGCATTGAGACCGGTATTATTTCAGGAGTCATCCTTTCCCTTCTCTTTTTTATATGGGAAAGTGCTCATCCCCATATTGCCGAAGTAGGGTATTGGGAAGAAGAGGGGGTATTAAAGAATGTTAAATATTATGATGATGTGAAAACCAGGGATGACGTCCTGGTCATAAGAATTGACCGTTCCATTTACTTTGCCAACATCGGTTTTATTGAAAGTTACATTAATAAGGCTATAAAAGACAAAGGTGAAGTTAAAAGTATTATTCTCGATTTTTCTGCGGTAAATGACATTGATGGAACTGCGATTATCGAACTTGATGAAATGATTGATAATTATTACAAACGCAACATCAGCGTTATGCTCGCTAATGTGAAAACCCCTTTAAAAGCAATGCTTAATAAAAAGGTATGGCAACATGAGATGGATTATGAATTGACCACCAAAAATATCGCTCAAATATTAAAGGGTTAGCAATGCAAAAATGATAATAGGGATTCAGTTATATTTTGCCTGCCTGGCAAAAGCTATGGAAAGGAGGTGGTGGAGATGTCTTGCTTTTGGTTTCTGTCTCTGTAATTTATGAGGTTTGTAGTATGTGATTTTTTCGTTTTATTAATTTTTTTAATGAGAGGTGCTTTTTACGTTAACCGGAAGTTTTTAATAGTAATACAGGAGGAAACATATGCGTACAAAATTCAATATATCTATTATGGTAATGGCATTATGCTGCATTTCTTTTCTTTATACCTCGAATGTTATTGCAGGAGGGAAATACTCGGCAGAAGGTGTCTTCGTTGAAGGATGCAATTGCGATGTGCCTTGCCCTTGCGAACTGATTAGTTTTGAAATGGGATGCGAAACTATCGCTGCAATCTCACTGAGCATGGGTGAATTTGAAGGTGAAAATCTGTCAGGTGCAAAAATTGCGTATGCCACTGAGCCGGGGAAATGGGTGCGTATTTATGTTGATGCAAAAGATGAGAAACAGAAGCAGGCAGCCACCAGGTTTGCTGAAAGTGTTTTTGCTTCGTTTGGTAAAGTTGAAAAGACTGATAGTGCAAAGATTAATTTTTCCGGTTCTGACGGAAAATACAACGTTACCGTAAATGACGGCAAAATCGCGTCCCTGAGTACTGAGCCTATTCTCGGAGGGGATAACAAAACCCCTGTGATCCATATGAATACCAAAAGTAAATTGTCTCCGGTCTTTATGCAGGGCAGGGTTGTTTCCGGCAATTATAGCGATGGTGATAGAAACTTTGAATTCAAAGGGACCAACGCTTACTTCAACACAAACATAAAATGTGAAAAGTGCGAAAAATAACCTTTAATATACAACACTATGGTGTATCGAGATTAGAGACGCATGCAATGCGTCTCTACAAGTCTCGCCTGTCTGTTGGCAGAATGCTTATAATCTGAATATCCATAATCCGAACGAGGCGGAAACTGTAACCAAAGATAACCACCCTCTTTCCCCTCCTTCGCAAGGAGGGGATGAAGGGGTGGTAATAAACTTGTAATAGAAGAAATTTTTACATACTAATACGGTAGAATAGGGTACAGAGGGAATCAAAGTCTCTGATATGTTTGATTGCGGTAATTCCCGTAAATTAGGCCTTCGGCAACTTTTAACAAGGTAGTAGCAAGGCGCGCCTTGCCACTACATGAACAGTTTGAAATTCCAAACATTAAATTATGCTGTGAATCTTCCATCATCTTTTGCTACGGATAGCTTATGGATATTATTTTTGAGCCATCCTGTTTTCACCTGTTCACGAACATCAAATACTGGTACATATGGCTTGATATCCAGAAGTGGCGTTCCGTCAACGATGTCTACGTCCCGGATGTGAAGGGTATTATTTTCAACCCTGACAAGACGGACTACAGAGATGCCGATGGGATTGGGTCTGCCGGGCGCCCGTGTAGAAAAGACTCCGCGGAGTTCGTTATCCAGATATGGTTTTACGTGTAATGAAGATTTTTTGGCCAAATGAAAGTGGTATACAAGAATAATATGAGAAAAACCATCAACGTCTTTTAATCCTTCAGCATATTCCGGGAAGACTTCGACTGTTCCCTCGGTATCTTTTGCGATAGAGGTTTGTATTGGTATACCCTTTGGTTCTTTGAATTGAGAATGAATGATTCCTATTGGCGTATATGATATTTCATCCATGATTACTTTGCCGGATTTTTTAGTAAGGTGTTTTTTCAATAATATAGCAAAACGAATATGGTTTTTTAAATATTAAACGAATTTTATTATTAGGAGACATAACATGAAATTGTGTATTACCTCTGCTGGCAAGGACATAGAATCAAAGATAGATGAGCGATTCGGAAGATCTCCTTATTTTTTATTTGTGGATACCGATACAATGGACTTTAAGGCAGTACCGAACACTGCGGAGACAGCGGGAAGGGGAGCCGGTATAAGGGCTGTTCAACTCATAGTGGATAACGAAGCAGATGCCGTATTGACGGGCGTCGTTGGTCCTAACGCATTTGAGGCATTAAAAGCTGCAAAGGTAAATGTCTACGAGGGCGCTTCGGAACTGGATACCGTTAAGAATGCTGTAGAAGGCTTTAAAAAAGGTGATTTTAAAGAGGTTTCTTGTCCTGCAGAAGGCCATGGAAGCGGAAGAGGCAGGGGAAGAGGAGGTTTCAGAGGCGGAAGGTGACAGAGAGGGATACTATTGGTATAAATGACGTAATTGCTGCTATGAATGAAACACCAGTTTCCATCCCTATCATTGGAATAACGGGGGGTAAAGGAGGTGTTGGCAAGAGTACGGTAGCGGTGAATCTGGCAGAAGCATTTGTTCAAAAGGGATATAAGGTTTCATTGGTGGATGCTGATGTCGATGCCCCTGATGATCATCTCCTGCTCAATATCCCTTTAAAAAATTCAGAAGACGTTGTGATAACACAACCATTGTTTATCGATGATAAATGTACACGATGCAGAAGATGCATTACTGTATGCAGGGTGAATGCCCTCTTTCAACCGAAAAATCATATTCCGGTTCTGATTGGCGATTGCAACGGATGTGAAGCCTGCATCCTTGTATGCCCTTCTGACGCCATTGCCAGGAACAAGAAATTGGTGGGAAAGACTTTTATGAGTAAAAACAAAAACCTGAAGCTTTTTACCGGTGAACTTATCCCCGGTATTGAAGAGAGTTCATTTGTCGTCAATGCGTTAAAGGAAAGGGTTTTTAAAGAAGCCGGAGAGAGTGATATTATCATAATAGATACATCCCCCGGCGCCCATTGTAATGTAATGAATGCACTGAAAGGTTCGGATCACGCCTATGCAGTGACAGAACCAACACCCCTTGGCGCTCATGATCTGGAACGTATCCTTAAGCTGTTGAGCATCATGCAGATTAAAGCGAATATCATCCTTAATCGTTCCGACTTGCCAGGGGCAAGGGAAAAAATACAGTCGGTTGCAGAGAATTACAATGTAGAAATATCAGGTGAAATAGCAATGGATGACTTACTTGTCCGGAGTTACGTTAAAGGAATACCGGTTGTAAGAATGTATCCGGGGGCGAAAAGTTCTCAGGCGATAATAAAGTTATCTCAAAAGATAGCAGCGATGCATTTATCATGAAAGAGATTGTAATAGTAAGCGGAAAGGGAGGTGTTGGTAAATCCACAATTACGGCATCATTCGGTGTGTTATTCTCGAAGAAGTATAAAGTGGTATTGGCAGATACTGATGTCGATGCACCTAATCTCGCATTGTTCTTCGATGTTGCAGAAAAGAACTCTTATGATATATCAACCTCAGAGAAGGCATATATAGCCTATGGCAAATGTACAGGCTGTTTGAGATGTGTGGAGGTATGCAGGTTTTCCTCAATGGTTGCATTACATAAAAAACCAGTAGTAATTGCATACACTTGTGAGGGTTGTGGCGCATGCATGGTTGTTTGCCCTGAAAAGGCTATTGAAATTAAAAGGGTGGAAAACGGGAGGATTACTGTCTACGGTACAGACCACATCATCATCGTATCAGGGGCGTTACATATAGGTGAAAGCAATTCAGGAGGGATTGTTGATGAGGTAAAGAAAATTGCAAAGCAAGAGGCAAAAAAATTAAATGTGGATTTTATCATTACTGATGGTCCTCCTGGCATTGGATGTCCTGTGATATCGTCAGTCAAAGGAAGTGACTATGTAATAGCCGTTACCGAACCAACACCGGCTGCGCTTCGCGACCTGAAAAGGCTTATTGCCGTTGTTAAAAATTTCCGAATACCGGCAGGTATTGTGATTAACAAATCAGAGATAGATCAGAAATCGGGGCGGGAAATAAAGGGTTTTGCAGAGAAAAATGAGATTACCGTCATTTCCGCGATACCATATGACCTGCGTATTCCGGAGGCGATTGCAAAGGCAATGCCTGTTGTAGATGCATACCCTGATGCCCCGTCATCGCAGGCTATCAGAAGGCTTGTTGATACGGTGTGGACGCTGGTTCAATCGGGGGCGATTGAACCAGCAGTTGCAAAAAAGGATAAAAAGGGGTGAATTCCCGGTTTTTTCTAAAAGTATATTAATTTAAGCTTGGGTCAGGCAAAACAGATTTATCAATCCAGTCCTCCCCCTATCCCCCTCCGGAGGGGGACAAAGGGGGAGGACTGGATGAACGGGTCTGCTTCGTCCATTCGGCAAAGTTTACGCTGAGCATACGAATCGCTCAGGACAGGCTTTGACCCATCCTAAATATTAAGCTTTTTACAAAAAATCGGGAATGCACCCCTTTTTGCCCCTCCGTATTTTATGAAATCTATCTATGAAGGGAGAGAAAATGGAGAATACTCTGAAATATGCTGAGAGAGGAGTGCGTTTAAAGGTGACAGGTATTAGTGAGCACGTATGCGGCTTTGGGCTCAAACAACTGAATAAATTCGGAATCAAAGAAGGAGCAAACCTTGAGATTGATCCGGCTTTTGTATCTCAGGTTCTGTTGAATAGAAAAGGAAGAGATGTTCTTTTAGGGTATGAATCTGCAAGAATGATTGTTGTTGGTGAAAGAAGGTTGACAGATTTAAAACCGGGAGAATCAGGAAAGATCACTGATATGGAAGGCGGGTATGAGGCTAATAGTAGATTTAAAGAGCTTGGAATGGATGAAGGAACAGAGATAATCCTCAAATCATATCCACATCTCGGCGAGCAGTATGTCAGGTGTCAAGGTGTAAAGATATTTAATGAAAATATGAAGGAATTATTGAAGTTGCCCCCGGTAGAATACATCATAGTTGATGTTAACGGGACCGAAAAGCAGATATCATTTATGAAAACTGGTGAAAAAGGAAAGATAGCAAAGGTTATTGCAGAGAAAGGGAATCGTGAAAAATTTGATAGAGAATGGATCAAAGAAGGCAACGAAATTGAAATCATGCACAGGTTGGACCCGGAAAGCATCCCGTTAATGGTAAAGGTGGAAAATAAAAGCCATGTGATAGGGGCCGGGCTTACGGAGAAGATATTTGTGGAAAAAATATAGTTACGCAAATTTCTCAAAAATAATATCGTAGGTCGGGTTTCTTACCCGACAACTTTTTATTCCTATTGGTATTGTCGGGTAAGAAACCCGACCTACAATGTTTTAATAGAGACCTTACTGGAAATATTATTTGTGGTGCGATTTTTTTGCTGGTTCAATCTTACAGGGAGTTTTATATATGAATAGTAAGGGAATAGGTAAAGTAGATCATTTTGTTGGCGTTGCAAGCGGCAAGGGTGGTGTGGGAAAAACCACTGTTGCCATTAACCTTGCATTGGCGCTCAGGAAAGAAAATTATCATGTCGGGCTTTTAGACGCAGATATCTATGGACCAAATATTCCGGTAATGATGGGACTCTCTGAAAAGCCTAAAATAGAAGAAGGAGCAATTATGCCTCTGAAAAAATTTGGATTAAAAGTAATGTCATTTGGTTTTTTTCTGGAGGCAAATCAGCCGGTAATTTGGCGCGGTCCATTGGTATCGAAGGCTATTGCACAATTTCTGAATGATGTAATGTGGGGTGAACTGGATTATCTTGTCGTTGATCTGCCACCCGGAACAGGGGATCCTTCTATTACCATCGCTCAACAAATACCTGACGTCTCAATAGTTATCGTTACGACCCCTCAGGAAGTTGCTTTAGCTGATGTGAGAAAGGCAATTACCATGTTTGGTGAAATGAATGTCAAAGTATTAGGGATCGTAGAGAATATGTCATATTTTCAATGTTCTCATTCTGAAGAAAAAATAGGGATATTTGGGAAAGGAGGCGGCGAGAATCTAAGCCGTCAGATGGATATTCCGCTTTTAGGGGCCGTTCCTATTGATATAGAACTCAGAAAAGGGGGTGATGAGGGTATACCTCTCATGGCTGATAAAGAAGATTCAGAGACGGGTAAGATATTCAAGGCCATTGCAAAGAATGTGGTGGAGCTTGAGGCAGATTGAAAGTCATTGAAATTAAACGGAGGGACACATTATGGAGAAAAATTTTCCGGAATATTTAGAACACCTGAAGATTATGATAGGTAAGCTGTCAAAAGAACTTCCGGGCCCGATGTCCGGGTTCACCAAATTACATCAGAGTACAATAACGGAAGGAGCGTTGAGTAAGAAGTTTAAAGAGCTTATTGCCCTTGCAATAGGCATTACCTCCCGATGTGAAGGCTGCATCTCTATCCATATACGTGAAGCCCTTCTTGCAGGCGCATCATACCAGGAGATTGTTGAAACAATTGGAGTTGCAATTCTTATGGGAGGAGGTCCTTCAATGGTTTATGGTGCGGAAGCCCTTGAAGCGTTGGATCAATTAGAGGCGAAAGGATTAAAGTAAGTTTGCTGGTTCAATCGTCCCCGATTAAACCAGCAAAGCAAAAGCAAAAAACCGGCAGAAAGGAAGCAACTGCTGGAACACATTTTTTTATATGGGTTAGCAGTCATGGATAGGGTGGGATTGTCTGCCCTATACCGGTTAATTCAATACAGGAAAGGAGTTGAGTGTTGCCAGATCAATACAAGATTGTCCAGGTCGAAGACTACGAGTGGTATATCGGAGCTGAGACAGTGGAGCGGATACGAAAAAAAGCCGAACAACTTCAACATCTTCATGTAGTGAATATCAACTCAACATACTACGGAGGCGGTGTGTCGGAGTTGTTGTCATCACTAACATTATTAATGAACAGTGTGGGTATTACAACGGGATGGCGGGTGATTGAAGGGTCGCCGGATTTTTTCAGTGTTACGAAGAAAATGCATAACGCCCTTCAGGGAGCGGAGATTAATTTATCCGAAAGGAAAATACAACTTTACGAAGAAGTAACCTATCAGAATGTTGTTCGAAACCATTTGGATCATGACGTGGTAATTGTTCATGATCCGCAGCCACTTGCAATGATCAATCATTACAGGAGGAGAGGCGCCTGGATATGGCGTTGCCATGTGGACTTGTCACATCCAAACAAAGAACTATGGAAATATCTGGTCCCCTTTATTGAAAAATATGATGCAGTAATCGTCAGTGGCAAGGAATATATGCAAAAACTCAACATACCGCAATTGGTATTTATGCCGGCTATCGATCCCTTTACCATAAAAAATCGTGAAATGAATGAAGATGAAATAGATGAGCGTTTAAAACACTATGATATTCCAACAGATCTCCCGTTGGTTGTGCAAATTTCGCGTTTTGACCGTTGGAAAGATCCGGAAGGTGTTATTACGGCATTTAAACTGGCGCGAAAAAAAGAAAAATGTACCCTTGTGATGCTGGGTAATGTTGCCACTGATGATCCGGAAGGGGAAACGGTATTTGAGAGCCTGCTCAATTGTAAAGAGGAGCGTATCATCATTCTTTCGTGTCAGGATTCGGCATTGGTGAATGCACTCCAGCGTCGGGCTGTCGTGGTAGTGCAAAACTCGATCCGGGAAGGCTTTGGATTGACCGTTACAGAGGCCATGTGGAAGGGAACTCCAGTTATCGGAAGGGATGTAGGAGGGATCAGCTATCAGATTGAGAATGGCGTCAATGGGTATCTTGTCTCCTCAAATGAGGAGTTGGCAGAGAGAATTGTACAGTTGATCAGAGACAAAATGTTGCGTGAAAAGTTTGGGCATAAAGCAAAGGAAAGTGTGAAGGAAAAATTTCTCCTGACCCGGTATTTGGAACAATACCTTGATTTATTTCAATCTATTGAACCAAACTTTAGGATACATTATCGTCCACTATAAAAATGAAATAAATATAGTCAAACAAATCTTGTTTTGAAAGAAGTATTAAAAATGATTAAAACAAAAAAAGAAAAAACAGTGACAAGTTCAGAATCGTGTAAACAGTTTTCAGGGAAAAGGATATTTGTTTGCGGGAAAGGGGGAAGCGGGAAAAGCTCCATTGTTGCTCTGATGGCAAATGTTCTGCATAATGAGAGGTACAAGGTAATGGTTTTAGATGGCGATGCCTCAAACCCCGGAGGATTGGCGAGACTCATGTTTGGATTAAAGAGAGGGCCAAAACCGCTGATAGAACTTTTTGGAGGAAGGGAAAAGGTAGAGTGTCCGGTTGATAATCCGGCGCCCCTCACAAGACTGAACGATACAATCCCGGTTACAGAGAAGAACATCGAGGTAACTGAAATTCCTTCCGAATATTTTATAGAAAAAGATGAAATAATTCTCTTTCAGGTGGGAAAGATTAAAACGGCTTGTGAAGGTTGTGACGGACCAATGTCAAAAGTGACCAGAGATTTTATCGTTACAGGAGACTGGGTAACCTTAATCGATGTCGAAGCAGGAATTGAGCATTTTGGAAGAGGTGTAGAGAAGAATATTGATATTATATTAGTTGTGGTAGACCCCACATTTGAGTCGTTTTTGATTGCAGAGAAAGTATTTCATTTTTGTAAAGAACTGGGAAAAGAAATGGCCTGGACAATATTAAATAAAGTCCAATCAGAAGAAATGGAATCGGTAATGATTGATGAATTAAAAAAGAAAAAAACCGGTATCATTGGTACGGTACATTATGATTCCGGGATAGGAAAAACAGGTCTGATGGGGACTGCCCTTGGAAAATGTGAGGCTTTGGAAGAGGTAAAGTGTATCGTTGAGACGTTGGAAACCGAATGTTTCGGTTCAACCGGGGACGATTGAACCGGAAAGCAGAGGGAGGGGGAAATATGGACAGGCAAAGGAGGGCAAAAAGGGTCTTGAAGAAAAGCGGAAGAAAAATAACGAAGGAGATAAAAAATAAATGGAAACTACTTTTTGGTCAGCTCTTGCAACTAGTTTTTCGGCAGCTATTGTTACTTCAATAGGTATATATACAATTCGTAATTTTGCAGGTTGGGGGCAGCGCAATACGTCATATTTTATGTGTTTTGCAGCGGGGATACTTATCTCTGCCTCATTTCTTCACATTATTCCTAAATCAATATCAATGAATCCAGGGGCGCCAATTTATCTTCTGGTTGGCTTTTTCGGTTTGCACTTATTCAATCGTTTTATTACCGCGTTTGTGTGTCAAAAAGAAACTGAAAAAGTCCAGTACAGTATCGGGCTTGTGTCGATGATAGGTATTGGTTTTCATTCGTTTATAGACGGGTTTGTCTATTCTATTGCATTTACGGTGAGTATTTTTACTGGATTTATTGCAACGGCAGGGATGGTATTGCATGAATTTCCTGAAGGTATAATCACCTATCTGTTATTAATAAAAGGAGGTTTAAAAGAGCGAAATGCTCTGATTTTTTCATTTCTTGCAGCCGCTTTAACTACGCCGATGGGCATGCTTATCTCATACCCGATGATTAGCATAATTGATAAATCAATGCTAGGTGCGTTGTTGTCGCTATCGGCGGGCGCACTGGTTTACGTTGGCGCAACGCATCTGTTACCTAAAGCAGAACAAGAACAAAAGAAATACAGCCTTGTTGCACTTGGTGGAGGCGTTCTGGTGGCTATAATAATTGTTTTATCGAAGGCATAGTTTATTTTAAGTATGAATCCTGTTAAAGAAATAATGGAAGATGCTTTGAGAATAACGGCAGAGAAAGGATGGGACATTATTTCGGGAGCATTCCCAAATTTTTGCAACCCCCCAGGCGCGGGTTCAGGTCTGTGACCTGAACCCCACGTTTCATACGTGGCAATTAGCCATGAATTGTATATATCGCTATTAATCAGATAAACAATTGGGTTCAGATTACAAATCTGAACCCGCAAGGAACAGTAGGGGAAGATGATGGACATTAAAATAGCTCTTGTTGGCCAGCCTAACACGGGAAAGTCGAGCCTCTTGAATTCTCTGGCAGGAGCCAGGGCTATTGTGTCAAATTATCCAGGCACCACCGTAGAAATTACAAAAACGAAAATAAAGATGGACACATCTCTGATTGAAATAATGGATACACCAGGTGTTTATAGTATCTTCGATGCCAGTAGCGAGGAAATAATTGTAGAAAAGGTTGTATTTGAAGAGGATATTGATGGCTCTGTTATTATGGTTGATGCCACTGTCCTGGAAAGGGGCCTGAATCTTGTGCTGCAGATCCTTGAGGCAGGCGTTACAGCCATAATAGTCCTGAACTCTTTGGAGTTGTATCGAGCATCCAGATACCATGTTCAGTCATGCAGATTGAACCGGCAATGACTGAATAAGAAATATTAATGAAAGTTGCCATTTGAAGTTGAATCTATTCTATTACAGGAGGTAAAACATGCCGGAAATCGCCAGTGATATAAAAGACATTTCCCTGTCTGACAAGGGGCAGGCACGCATTGAATGGGCCTTGAATGAGATGCCTGTGATACGAAACCTTATGGAACGTTTTTCCCGGGAAAGGCCTTTGGAGGGGGTGCGTATGAGCGGATGCCTGCATATTACCACTGAGACGGCGAATTTGGCCCGCGTTTTAATTTTGGGGGGTGCCGACCTTGTTCTCTGTGCCAGTAATCCACTGAGTACTCAGGACGATGTCGCAGCGGCTTTGGTGGCTCATTACCAAATTCCAACATTTGCCGTCAAAGGGGAAGATAATCAGCGCTATTACCAGCATATCAATGCCGCTTTAGATCACTGCCCGCAATTGACTATGGACGATGGCGCTGATCTGGTAAGCGAAATGCATAAAAACCGTAAAGAACTGTTGAATAACATGTTGGGCGGAACTGAGGAGACAACGACAGGGGTTATCCGGTTGCGTGCAATGGCCCGTGAAGGCGCGTTAAAATATCCTATCATCGCCGTAAATGATGCAATGACCAAACATCTCTTTGATAACAGGTATGGCACCGGCCAGAGTACCATTGATGGGATTGTGCGGGCTACAAACATTTTATTGGCCGGGAAGGTCTTCACCGTGGCGGGATATGGGTGGTGCGGTAGGGGCATTGCAATGCGTGCCAAGGGCCTTGGCGCCAATGTGATCATTGCGGAGGTTGACCCAATTCGGGCGTTGGAAGCGGTTATGGACGGGTATCGTGTCATGCCTGTGTTGGAGGCGTCTGCTCTTTCAGATTTTATCGTTACTGCTACGGGGGATAAGCATGTAATTGATCAGTCTCATTTTGAGGTAATGAAGGATGGTTGCGTTCTTGCAAATTCCGGTCATTTCAACGTCGAGATAAATATCCCTGCGCTGGTGAAGATGGCGGTGAGTAAACAGCAGCCACGTGAGTATGTACATAAATATCGTTTACCTTCGGGGCATACTATTTGTCTGCTTGCTGAAGGTCGTTTGGTCAATTTGGTTGCAGCAGAGGGGCATCCTTCAGCAGTGATGGATATGAGTTTTGCAAACCAGGCTCTATGCGCCGTCTTTCTTTACACTCATAAAGAAACGCTGGAGAACAAAGTCCTTCCTGTTCCCGTTGAAATTGATCATGTAATTGCACAGTTGAAACTTAAGGCAATGAATACACGTATTGACACGCTTACTGAAGAACAGACGTCATATTTATCGTCATGGCAGGAAGGCACCTGAAATCTTATAGTCAAAAGCATCTGTTTTCCGATTTTCTACGGGTAAGAAAAATTGAATTGGTGGTTTTTTTGGGGGGTTGTAAAAATGAAAGAAGCAATGTTTTATGAAAAACTTAACGGTAAAGTCAGATGTTATCTCTGTAATCATTATTGCGTGATTAAGGAGGGACACAGGGGGATTTGCGGGGTTCGTGAGAATCAGGAAGGGAAATTATATTCGTTGGTGTATGGTAAGTCTGTTTCCGCTGGCGTTGATCATATTGAGAAGAAACCTTTTTTCCATTTTTACCCAGGCACTACCGCCTATTCTTTCGCTACGGTAGGCTGTAATTTTCACTGCCTTAACTGCCAAAACTGGGAAATTTCCCAGATGCCAAAAGGCAAAGGAGGGGAAATTGTTGGAGATGAGTTGTCCCCTGAGGAGATTGTTGCTACTGCAAAGAACAGAGGATGCAAAAGTATTGCGTATACCTACACGGAACCTACAATTTTTTTTGAATATGCGTATGATACTGCAAAGCTTGCACGGAAAGAGGGAATAAAAAACGTATTTGTAACGAACGGATATGCGACAGCAGAAGCCATTAAAGTAATTGCGCCTTTTCTCGATGCTGCTAATATAGATTTAAAGAGTTTTCGTGAAGACTTCTATCATAAGGTATGCGGCGCAAAACTCCAGCCGGTGCTTGATAATATCAAACTTTACAAAGAGTCGGGCGTTTGGATTGAGATTACAACATTACTGATTCCGGGTTATAGTGATGATGAAAATCAATTGAAAGAGATAGCAGGGTTTATTAAAAGTGTGGGAGAAGAGATTCCCTGGCATGTAACGGCTTTTTATCCCGCATACAAACTCCCTGATATTTCTCCTACTTCCGTAGAATCTCTTAGAAACTCAAGAGAGATTGGCAAAAAAGCAGGATTGAGATATGTCTATGAAGGGAATATTCCTGGTGAAGGTGGTGAGAATACCTACTGTTATAGTTGTGGAGAAATTGTTATAAAGAGGTATGGTTTTGAGATTGCAGAAAATAAATTGATAGACGGGAAATGTCAGAAGTGTAAGAATCAGATCGATGGTATTGGATTATAAAACAAGAGATGATGACGGGTTTCATCACATAAAAAATATTTTTGATACTTTAACGGACAAATACGACGCCTGGTATGACTCAGAGGATGGGCGCCCCCTTTATGAGACTGAGCTGAGATGCCTTAACCCAATGGTCGAAGATTCTCCCGGACCCATCCTTGAGATTGGGGTTGGCACTGGAAGGTTTGCTATGCATTTTCCTGATGTTATTGGAATTGACTCATCCCTGAATGCCCTCAAAATGGCTGAAAAAAGAGGGGTGAAAACTGTAGGTGGTGATGGAGAGCATCTTCCGTTTAAGGATAAAACATTTGGCTGCATCCTTATTGTTGTTACACTTTGCTTTGTTACAGACCCCATTACTGTCCTGAGAGAGGCAAAAAGGGTCTTAAAAAAAGACGGGAGTATTATTATAGGGCTTGTTCCCAGGGATTCATCATGGGGAATCCTTTATGAGGAGAAAGGCAGGGCGGGGCATCCCTTTTATAGTAATGCAAGGTTTTACACCCTGCGGGAGACAGAGAATTTCTTTCAGATCGCGGGACTCAAAATTTTTAGGGTCAGAAGCACCCTGTTGCATAAGCCTGATGAGCCTCGCAGGATTGATGAGCCACTTGAAGGCTATGCAAGGGATGCCGGGTTTCTCTGCATTGAAGTGAAAAAACTAATGAAAGGCTGCTGTAAAGAGGTTGAATAAACATAACAGTGTTACCAACAACGTATATTGCTGTGCTTTTATTGGCTTTTCTTTCAGGTATTACTACCTTAATAGGAGTTGCGCTTGCACTCTATTTTAGAAAAAGCGTAAAGGGAATAGTTATAGGAATAGGTTTTTCAGCAGGAATTATGTTGCTGATTTCTTTTTTTGAACTTATTCCCGAGTCCGTTGGTGCAGCAGGAATTCCAGGGACTCTAATAACTGTTCTTTTAGGTATTTTGTTGGTTGGAAGTTTGAATTTTATAATCCCTCATACCCATTTTATTGAAGAAAAAGGGCATATTGATATACATTTACTCAAAACAGCTTATTTGGTTGCTTTTGGACTTGTTTTACATGATTTCCCGGAGGGTTTTGCAATGGCCAATTCCTATATTCACTCTCCTTCTTTAGGGTTGTTAGTAGCCTTGGCAATAGCAATTCACAATATACCGGAGGAATTTGCAATGGCTGTCCCTATTGTACAAACCAAAAAGAAAAAGCTTTTGTTTAAAATAGCTTTTCTTTCAGGATTGGCTGAGCCAGCAGGAGCTATTTTAGGGTTAATTGCAGTGAGTTTTCTTCCTGTTTTAAATCCGCTCTTTATGGCTTTTGCCGCAGGCGCTATGATATTCGTTTCAATTCATGAATTACTGCCCATGGCCCGTAGATACAAAAGAATATCTTTATTTGGCTTAGGGATAATTTTGAGTATAGTTGTTTATATGGGCCTTGCTTTGTTGATTCCCGAATAATTTTATTTAATTCCTGAAACAAACTCCAATTTAGGGTTTTAATCTGCCCTGGTGGGACCGTTTGTTGGGTACTTACCGCAATCAGCCACGCATGGGGCACGAGGGTATGACCATCGGCCTCCATAATTTTCGGGATAAAAAGCGCTGCGTAATGCTTCCTGGTATGCTGGCAATACCCTTTCTTGGAAAGGCAGGAGGCTATAAGAATGCTCCCAAGGCATAAAATATTCCGATAGGATGAACAGAAAGGTTCTCAGATGTGTCTTATCTCAACTATGAAGGATATGTATGAAATTGTTAAAGAAAACGATAAGGTGTAACATTCTAAGGTTGTTACATGAAAAACGCAATAGAAGTTAATGAGTTAACGAAAAGATTTGGAAAAATCACTGCTGTTGACCACATTAGTTTTGAAGTGAACAGGGGTGAAATTTTCGGATTTCTCGGTCCTAATGGAGCAGGCAAAACTACAACTATAAGAATGCTTTCCGGTCTTTCCAGACCTTCGGGCGGGAAAGCATCAATTCTAGGACTCAACATCAATTCAGAGATTACCGGGATAAAAAAACACATTGGGGTTGTCCCTGAGGTATCCAATCTTTACGATGAATTATCCGCTAGGGATAATTTAGTGTTTATGGCACAACTTTATGGCGTTCCATCAAAAGAGCGGAGTAAAAGAGCGGAAGAATTACTGAAAACCTTTAGACTGCACGAGCGCAAAGACGACCTCTTTCGCACATTTTCCCGGGGTATGAAGCGTGCTCTGACAATTGCGGCAGCCTTGATTCATAACCCGGAAATTCTCTTTCTTGATGAACCGACAGTTGGTCTGGATGTAGTGGCTGCTTGCTCACTTCGCAATTTGATTCGTAATCTTCACCAGCAAGGCATTACCATTTTTCTTACAACACACTACCTGGAAGAAGCGGACTTATTATGTGACCGTGTAGCTATTCTCGTAAAAGGGAGAATCCTGGCAATTGATACACCCGAAACTTTAAAGGTAAAAACAAATAAAAAATCATTGGAAGAGGTCTTTATTAAAATCACAGGTTTAGAGCCTACGGTTATGGTAATTGAAAAAGGAAAGTAAGATGTTGCGCGATAATTTACGGGCAATTTATTATATTGCCTTGAAGGATATAAGAACATATTATCTTAAACCGCCCGCCATTAGCTGGGGGATTGTTTTTCCTATTACCTGGATTTTAGCGTTCTATTTGAGAATGCCGGGCGACTTCCGTGAATTAGTTCCTGGTTTGATTGCAATGACTATTTTATTTAGCACCACCGCAGCAGAAGCGGTTGTTATTAATTTTGAGCTACGGCTAGGTTCATTAGAACGATTGCTTTTAGCTCCTGTTACTGTGCCGGCAGTACTCATGGGGAAAATAGCAGGAGGTGCTATTTTTGGATGTATCATGACGGCCATAGTAACAATGGGTTCTGTTTTTTTTCTTGAAATTCATTCGAACATGCTTTATCTGACTATAATCATACTTATTTCATGTATGACATTTGCGACACTCGGCGCTTTTCTCTGCGTCTTGGTGAAAGAGGTTTTTGAGGCTCAGACTTTGCTTAATCTTCCCCGCTTCATAATGATATTTTTATCCGGTGTGGTGTACCCTATTTCAAAAATGCCACTGTGGTTGCAGTATGTTTCTCATTCGTTGCCTCTTACATACACCGTTAATGGAATAAGGAATTGTTTCGTAAACGGGGCGATATTGCCAGTTTTCAAAGATATATTAATACTGATAGGTTTCTTTATTTTGTTTCTCGTGTTGGCAATCAGATTCCTTCATAAAAAGTTCGAATGAGGGATGGTGTTATCTCTGGGAATTTCAGGGACACCATATTTAATTATTTTCCTTCATCGCCAGCATTATTTGAAAATTAAGTATGGCGCCCGTACGCAGATTGGAAGAAATTATATGACCCTGAACACTTCTCAGAACATTTTTTATTTGACCTGTCATTGGTAATTGCATAAAAGAGATGTGGTTCATTTTTTAAATTACTTGATTTTTATTTATTTAATCGTATATTTGCGATATAGGACTTATTGTATGGCTACAACAAAATTCAACGAATTTAAAACCGAAGAGAAAAGGATTGCGCAATTTTGCAAGGCGCTGGCTCATCCGGCGCGGGTTGCCATTGTCAATTTCTTGATTAAAGAGAAAGAATGTATTTGCCGTGAAGTTGTCGATGAACTTCCTTTATCACAATCTACTGTATCTCAGCACCTGAAAGAGTTGAAAAATGCAGGGCTGGTAAAGGGAGAGATAGATGGTCCAAGAGTATGCTATTGTATAGACTCTGAAAAATGGACAGAAGCAAAAAAATATATGCATATATTTTTTTCTCAGGAACTTACGGAACAAAAAAAATCTTGCTGACTCTTACCACCATTGGTCTTTATTCAATATCATGAAGGTGTGCATTGAGTTATGAATGAACTTAAGGAACAGATTAAAAAAGAAGCCCTCAGGTTATATAGAGAATTAGAATACGCATATTGCGCCTACTTTACCGTAGTTGAAAGAAAGAGGCGTGTAAACCTGTGGCTCGGTATTTCTTCCATCATTTTGTCGGCGCTTGCGGGGGGCATTGCCTTAAGCAAATCATTCCCTCACTTTGAAATATTTGCCGGGCTGTCAGGATTTTCAGCCGCAACCCTTACATCTCTTTTAATCTTTTTAAAGCCAACAGAAAATCAATACCAATATTCGGAGTATGGCAAAAAATACCTTGCCCTGCGGGAGGATATCAGGCGGTTTATTGAGATTGAATTTCTGACGGAAAAACCGCTACACACATTAAAGGCGCAGCTTGAATCGTTTATTACTGAAAAGAAGATGCTTGATCATACAAGCCCTTTCATTCCTGCCGGTATTTATAGAAAAGAGGAAAAAAGGATCAAGGTACGCGAAGGGGCGCAAAAACGGGAGATCGAAAAAATTGAAAAGAAGCAGTTGTCAATATTCGAAAAATACCTGACGCTCTGGGTACTGATTTGCATTGGCACGGGAATCGGTCTTGGCAAGATAGCGCCAGGAGTTGCGATAAAATTAGACGCCCTTTCGGCATATCAGGTATCCATACCCATTGCCGTCTGCCTGTTTTTTATGATGTATCCGATTATGGTAAAGATTGATTTTGCAAAGGTGATGCGGGCGGCAAAAACGCCGAAACCGGTGGCAATGACGCTTATTATCAATTGGGCAATTAAACCGTTTACGATGTTTTTTATTGCCACGTTTTTCGTCGGATATCTGTTCAAAGGGTTTTTGCCCGGCACGGAAATTTTGCGAAGCGGACAGGAAGTTGAATTGTGGCGAAGTTACATTTCGGGGACAATTCTGCTGGGCATTGCTCCATGTACGGCGATGGTACTTATGTGGAGTTATCTGGCAAGAGGCAATGACGGGCTTACGCTGGTAATGGTTGCTATAAACTCACTAACGATGCTCGTGCTTTACGCCCCTCTTGGGGGTTTTCTGCTTGGTGTGAATGCAATGCCCATACCATGGGAAACAATATTGTTTTCTGTTGCAATCTATGTGGCCTTTCCGTTGGCCGCAGGATATTTCACCAGGAAGCTCATACTTGTCTATAAGGGACAGGAGTGGTTCAATGAAAAATTTCTTCGGTGGCTTACTCCGGTCAGTATAAGCGCCCTGCTTGCAACGTTAGTGCTTTTATTCTCTTTTAAAGGTGAGATTATCATAAAAAATCCGCTCACCATATTCTGGATTTCCATCCCGCTTTTTATCCAGACGATATTTATTTTCAGCCTCGGTTATTTTGCCCTGTCAAGATTGTTCAGGCTTTCTTATGAGGACGCAGCCCCCGGAGCCATGATTGGCGCTTCCAACCATTTTGAGGTGGCAATTGCGACAGCTACAATGCTGTTTGGATTATCTTCCGGCGCGGCGCTGGCAACCGTGGTTGGCGTCCTGATTGAGGTTCCCGTGATGCTCATGCTTGTTTCTATTTGTAAAAAAACATGCAAATTGTTTAATGGATACAGCAGGGGGCATCCATAAATTAAACTTCTCAATTTATTAATAGCAAAGGTGGAATAAGGTTGATATTTTCATAGTTTTAAAAATTGCAGCGGTAGATTGTTTATGATATAAAAAGTATTGAGGAAAAAGAAGTACGAAATAGACTATTATAAAGAGGGAAAAATCCAATAAAATTATGTCTCAAACAAAACGTTCCAGTAAGTTTATAATAATATTATTTGTTGTTGGATTCTTATCTTTAACACTTACCGGTTGTGGAAGAAAAGAAAAACGGTTGCTTTTTCATGCAGGCGCCGGACAGCGTTCTTCACTTGATGAAATTGCTCAGGTATTTCAGCAGCGTCATCCGGATGTTAAAGTGGACTTTTCTTATAAAGGGTCTGGATATTTTTTGGCAGATGTGACGCTTTCACAGGAAGGAGACCTGTATATGCCCGGTGAAGAGTTTTACCTTTTGCAGGCAGCGGACAGGGAGTTTATCGCCGATTATGACCCAAAAACAGATATTGCAGCATGTTTTGTTCCTGTAATTATTACACCTGAAGGTAATCCTCAAAACGTTCGCTCGGTTTTTGATTTTGCAAAACCAGGTATCCGCGTAGGTTTGGGTGATCCGAAGGCATGTGCTATCGGCATCTGGCATGAAAAAATTTTCCAAAAAGCAGGTATTCTGGAAAAGGTAAGGAAGAATACTACTATGGATGCTAAATGTATTCCTGAACTGGGCAATGCCTGTCAGTTGAAAGCCATTGATGCTACTATTGTCTGGGCAACTACTGCTGTGCTTTATCTAAAAGATATTGAAATAATACCTATGGAGCCTGAATACCGCGAGTTAGTCGGTTTACCTGTAGCAGTATTAAGGTTTTCTCAATATCCGGATGAAGCCAAAAAACTAAAAGAGTTTATTCTTTCTGATGAAGGAAAAGATATATTTCACAGTCACGCCTATTGTATTGACCCGACTAAAACTGATGAAGATATGAAATGGCTGGTGGAGGCGTGCAAGGCGAGTAAAGACACATCTATTTCTGTTTCTGAACAAACGGTCGGACACCTGGTAAAAGAAGTAAAACGTAGTCGTGAAACAAGAAGGTAATGTATCGTGAAAAAACATAGTCAGCTTAAACGGATCTCCTGGGTTATTTTTTTTTCTTCATTTGTAGTTATTATTCTGGCAGGAATAGGTTTTCTTATAATCACGAATGCTTTCTTTCTGGGATTCGGCGACTTTCTGTATTATTTACAAAAGTCGCGCACCTGGATAAATATTGTTACTACTATCTGGACAGCCTCAATCGCCACGGTATTATCAATGTTTATTGGAATTCCTGTAGGCTACATACTTTCCCGATACAAATTCCCCTGTCAAAAATTTATGGATACGTTAATCGATTTACCGGTGATGGTGCCGCCAGCAGCAGTAGGATTATTTTTACTCGGATTATTTAAAACCTTTCCTTTAAGCGGCATGACAAGTATTTTGGGAATAAAAGTAGATCATGCTCTACCCGGGGTAATCGTTGCTCAATTTACTGTGACTGTATCATTCTGTATTCGTTTGACAATGGCATCTTTTGAAACAGTCAGTCCAAGGTATGAATACGTAGGCCGGAGCTTAGGCGCCTCATTGCCATATACATTTTTCAAAATAACTTTGCCTCTGGCGAAAAACAGTCTTATCGTTGCTTTAATTATCGTATGGGCCCGGGCATGTGCAGAATGGGAATCATTAATGCTTTTCGTTGGCGGAATTCAAGGCAGGACAGATGTAATGCCATTTGCCGTATACCTCGATTTTGTTGGAGGTAAGCTGGGCTGGGCGCTTACAACAAGTATGTTCTGTGTACTCATTGCCATAGTAAGTATGTATGCTGTATATCGAATCGGAGGCAAAGCGCATGTCCGGTAGCACGCGGTTCGTATGTTTATTCTATGCGATAACTATTGTATTCATTTTAAGTGTCTGTTGGCTGTTTTTAAGCAATATCGGGTATACAGATACACGATCTGTTTTAGAATTGTTTGGCAGACCATGGTTCTGGAAATCTGTTAAACTTAGTCTGTTAACATCATTCGTTACTACGATAATAGCAATATGTGTGGGTATTCCTGCTAGTTATGCGCTTTCCAGGTTTAACATTCCCGGAAAGACAATTATTGATATAGTTTTCGCGTCTGTTATCGTATTACCCGCATCTACCATTGGCTTATGCCTGATGGTTGCATTTCAGTATGAGCCAATATTAAAAATTCAACAAGCTTTAGGATTTCGGGTAGTTCACAGCATCCCCAGTATTATTATTGCTCAGTTAGTGCTTGCACTTGCTTTCGGGATTAAGGCATGGCGGGTTGCTTTCGATGATGTAAATCCGAGATATGAACATGTAGCACGCTCTTTAGGAAGCTCTCGCATGCGTACTTTCTGGAAAGTCACTTTGCCATTGGCTAAAGAAGGAATTCTTGCTGGTATAATCCTGGCATGGACACGGGCGATGGCAGAATTTGGCGCAGTATTACTTTTTTCCAGCACTTTCCGAAACCGCCATGAGACGCAGTTTTCCCATATAACCAAGTTTCTGGGAATAGACCGCGCCGATATACTTCCTGTGGGAATGTGGATGGAAATAGAAGGCGGTAATATTGAACAAGGCATTGCCATCGGTTTTGTTCTTGTAATCATCACTTTCATGTCAGTCTATACACTGAATAAAATAAGCGGGAAAGGATTGCAAGCCAGAAAAATATGATTCGAGTAAAAAATTTGAGTATTAATTTAGGTAGTTTTGTAATGAAGCATATCAATTTAGAGGTGAATACGGGTGAATATTTTGTATTGATTGGTCCAACAGGCTGTGGAAAAACAGTGCTCATAGAAACGTTAGTTGGTCTCAGAAAACCGGATTCCGGAGAAATATGGATAAACAACCAAAATGTGACTTCTCAATTTCCGGAAGAACGGAATGTTGGTTATCTTCCTCAGGATTTTGCTCTTTTTCCTAATATGACAGTAGAAGAAAACATTGCCTTTGGTCTGAAGGCGCGAAGAAAAGAGGAAAAACATATACAGTCAGTGATAAACAGACTTGCTGAGTCTCTCAATATATCTCATTTATTATTGAGATACACACAGGGACTCAGTGGCGGTGAAAAGCAACGAGTAGCTCTTGCCCGGGCATTGGCTACAGAACCCGAAGTAGTTTTTCTTGATGAACCTTTAAGTTCGGTGGATGAATATAGCAGGGAAATATTGTGTAATGAATTAAAAGAAATACACAGCAGATTTAAGAAAACTTTTATACATGTTTCACATAACTTTGAAGAAATATCGGAAATGGCCGATAGAATGGCTGTTATTAACAAGGGAGCAATTGAGCAAATTGATACTGTTGAAAAAATTATTTATCATCCTGTAAACGGATTTGTAGCTCAATTTACAAGGACAAAAAATATTTTTAAAGGCACGATAAGCGGAAATGAAATACTTATTGATGAAAATATAAGGTTAAAAACAAAATATAATACAACGGGTAATGTTTTAATTACTATGCGGCAGGAGGTTATAAAAATATTAGAAGAATCAAAAGGGGGAAACGACAACATTTTTAAAGGTAAGATTGTCAATCTTAAAAATAGGAATAATATAATATCAATAACTATTGATATTGGAATACCAATAACGATATGTACAATGGATTATGATTTAGTAGAGCGTATTAAGTCTAAAAGCAGTGTTTATATTAAGATTCCAATAGAGTCAATTCATGTTATGAAAATATCTTAACATCAAATTACTACCATCTTCATTATCACAAATTATATAACCATGAAAGTCGCCAGTTTTAATGTTAATTCTATTCGGGCGAGACTGCCTATTGTTATTGACTGGTTGCAAAAGGAATCACCCGATATCCTCTGTGTTCAGGAAACAAAAGTTGTTGACGCCGAATTTCCTCATGCGGCTTTTGAGAAGATAAATTATTATTCGGCATTTCGGGGAGAAAAATCTTATAATGGAGTGGCGATTTTAAGTAAATCTTCCATGGAAGATATCAGGATCGGTTTCGATGATGATGAATCTGAAGGCTCCCGGATTATTACAGCAAAAATTAATAAAATACGGATTGTTAATACGTATATCCCACAAGGGGTTCATCCTCTATTGCGGCAATTTCGTGAAAAGCTGGCTTGGATTGACAGATTGTATGGTTATTTTAAACTATATTATCAACCGGACAAACCCATTCTTTGGTTGGGAGATTTCAACATTGCGCCTGAATCAAAGGACGTTTATAATCCTGAAAAATTACTAGGGAGCATAGGCTTTCATCCTGATGAACATGCAGCCCTTCAGAGATTTAAAGAGTGGGGGTTTACTGATGTCTTTCGGTTGCATCAACCAGGACCGGAACAATATACTTTCTGGGACTACCGCGTGAAAAATGCAATAGAGAGAAAAATAGGGTGGCGCGTCGATCATATTTGGGCAACACGCCCACTGGCAAAAAAATCTGTAAAGGCATGGATTGATATTTCTCCGAGGCTGGCAGAAAAACCATCGGATCATACAATAATTGTTGCTGAGTTTAAAATGTAAAAAATAGTAGCGTGTAAACAATTCCAGGTCATCAAATGAAACGTTCATTACAAAACATCATCGTAGATGCAATAGCTTTTGTTGGCTTTATCCTCTTAACCACTACCGGTATATTGATGCACTATCTCCTTCCGGTTGGGAGCAGGCGCTTTAAGACTATCTGGGGATTGGACCGGCACGAATGGGGCAATATCCATTTCTGGATTTCAGTCGTATTTTTATGCAGCTTGACATTACATTTACTTCTTCATTGGCGCTGGGTGGTAAATATTCTCACCGGCAAATCACATGAAGGGTCCGGATCGCGCGTTGCATTGGGGATTATTGGATTCATTGGCATACTGGCATTTGCTGTATCTCCTCTGTTAAGTCCTGTAGAAGACAAAAAGGTAAAAACAGAGGAATGTGATTTGTGTCTGACGCAGGATCATGAGAAGATTCAAATTTGGGGCTCAATGACATTATCCGAAGTGGAAAAAGAGACGGAAGTCTCTGTTGAATATATCATTGAAAAACTCGGGATACCGGCGGACGCAGACAGAAAAGAACGATTAGGCAAACTGAGAAAAGAGTATGGATTTGAAATCGAGGATGTTCGTCGGATTATTTGCGAGTATAAAACAAAAAGGTAGAAGATGACAGATGAAAAAATGTGGATACTTCTGTCAAATAAATAGATTACATTAATGCACGGGAGCATTTCCGATTTTTTGTAAAAACTAATTACCGTTTTCATATTGTATTGGCGGGAAAGTTTTGGGAGGTCGGGTTTCTTACCCGACAATACAATATGAAAACGGATTGTCGGATAAGAAACCCGACAGACTGAGTCTGCGAATGTGTTCAGGTGACTGTGAATGTCATGCTGAGCGGAGTCGAAGCATAATAAATGATGAATTACTAAAAATCGGGAATGCTCCCTTAATGCACTCAGTATGATATCAAATTAATAAGAGGTAAAAAATGGAACATACACGTCTGGTTATTATAGGCGCTGTAGCATCGGGGACAAAAACAGCCGCAAAGGCAAGAAGAGAAAACCCTGGTGCAGAGATAACGCTTATCACGGAAGAGGCGGATATTTCCTATGCAGCATGCGGTACGCCTTATTATATCTCGGATATAATTAAAGACAGTTCCTCTCTCATAATAAAAACACCCGATTATTTTCAAACGATGTTGAATGTTCAAGTCCTTACCGAACACAGGGTTGAGTCCATTAATTCCGCTGAAAAGGATATAGTAGTCAGAAATCTTAAAACACATTATCCTGTTACTCTGCCATATGATCGCCTTGTTCTGGCAGTGGGAGCAACTCCCTATGTTCCTCCGTATGAAGGGGTGCACTATGGAAACATTTTTACGTTACATAATGTTAGTGATGCAATAAAGATTAAATCTCTTCTCGGGCAGAGGAAAGTAAAAAATGCCTTAATAGTCGGAGGCGGATTTATTGCGTTAGAAGCGGCAATGACCCTGATAACGTATGGAATAAATACCCGTCTCATTATTCGCCGCGATCATATCCTTTCAAATTTTGATAAAGACATTGCAATCCTTATTCAAAACCATATCAAGGCAAAAGGAGTACAGATACTTGAAGAGGATGAGGTAAAGAAATTTAAGGCCGATGCAGAGGAGAACGTTGCAACTGTTGTTACGGAAAAACAAACCTTTTCTGCAGAATTTGTGCTGCTTACGACAGGGACGAAACCAAACATTGACCTTGCAAGAAAAGCGGGAATTACTATCGGATCAACAGGGGCAATACAGGTAAATAACAGGCTGGAAACAAATATTCCTGATATTTATGCCGTTGGTGATTGTGTAGAAACGATACATATGATTACAAAAAAACCTGTATGGATTCCATTGGCAACAACAGCGAATAAACACGGACGTATTGCGGGAATTAATATTTGCGGCGGGAACGATACCTTTCCTGGTGTTTTGGGTACGTTTGTCGTCAGAGTATTTGATTGGACTGTTGCCAAAACCGGGTTGTCAGAGAAAGAAGCGATTAAGGATGGATTCGTTACTGAATCTGTTATTGTTCCTTCCCATGATAAAGCGCATTATTATCCGGGGGCAAAACTGATCATTGTAAAACTGATAGCGGAAAAACAAAGCGGCCTTTTGCTTGGCGCGGAAATTGTTGGGGAGGGTGTGGTTGATAAAAGAATTGATGTTGTTTCATCTGCTTTGATGGGGAAGACAACCATTGAGCAGTTATCAAAATATGATTTGTCGTATGCCCCTCCGTATTCAACCCCAATGGATCCCCTTATAACAGCCGCAAATGTTTTGCGTAAAAAATTAGAGGGAAAGATTCAAAGTATATCCCCGTTTACCACGAAACAAAAGATGGAGAGAAAGGAAGATTTTGTTTTATTGGACGTCCGTACAAAAGAAGAGTTCGATACAGGGCATATTGAGGGTTGTTGTCACTTACCCTTAAATGTATTAAAGTCAAAGGCTGATACATGGGATAAAAAGAAAGAAATTATTACTTATTGCGGAGTAGGCTTAAGGGCGTATCAGGCGTATCAGATTTTAAAGAATGCAGGGTTTGAAAACGTAAAATTCATGGAAGGGGGCCTATATTCATGGCCGTACACAATAAAAAAATAAGGTGAAACCCACACGAGCCAATGGTTCGCAAAAGGGAATGAAAATCAATAATTATTGCAATTATTTATATCGTAACGTAGGGGCTGAAGATTTTCAGCCCCTACACGACAATAATCTATTTTCGAAGGAAAAACATGTTTGATTTGACAAAATTTTCCTTACAAGACATGTCTGAGATTGGAGATGCACTGCAGCAGTTGGAGTTAAAAGCAAAAAATATTGATCAATTAAGCAGCATGATGGTTCAGTATTTTTTTGAAAACCTTATTGATAAACGAACGGGAGAAAAGTCCTGCATTCTGGTTCGTTTTTTTATGACATATCCTTATTTAAGTCTTGACGCAGAATTGCGTCAGTTAGTTGATACAATGTCACACGGTCAGCCTGTGCCGCAGGAAATGAAGTGCCTGGTTTTGCTGGCAACTGCCGGTGTAAAACCGGAATGGAATTCAACAGCACATTCGAAAGGACACCGCGTTCTTCCTTTGCAAAGTGAAGATATGCTGAAAAAGAATATCATGGTTCATCAGTTTATCGATCAAATGGGTATGGGTATCTCAAACGTACTTAATCCCGATCCAAAACTTGCCTCTGAGCTTGAAGGCAGAATATTTAATGTCTACCATGTGCCGGATGCCTTAGGCAGTCCTTATATTCCGGCACAGGAAGAATTTGTAGTTCCTTACGGAATTAAGTCCGCAATGGGATTTGGCGGTATGTTGCCGACAGGCAACTTATTTGCCCTGCTTATATTCTCTAAGACGAAGATTCCCCGTAATACGGCAGCGTTATTCAGAAGTATTGCGTTAAATGTAAGAATGGCTGTCTTACCCTTTGTGTCGGAAAAAATATTTGTGATTGATAAAGAGGAAATTACGGAAGAAGAACGGCTTAGATCACTGATAGCAACACAAACAAGCTTATTGGAGTTGTACAAAAAGACCACCGCTGAACACGTCAGACAATTAGAGTGTGTGTGGTGCAATGTTGTAAAATTAATCAGAAAAATTACAAAAAAAGCCTGGTTATATGCAAGTTTAATATCTCTATCCGTTTTCTTTCTCTTTATTCACCAACAGACCCATAATGAATTCTCATTACATCTGGCTGCCATTCCCCTTGAAATTCTGCTGGGCGCCTTATTGATCGAAAAGATATTGGAAAGAAGCAAAAAGGAAGAACAATCAAAAAGGTTAATGTATTTTAGGTCCTATTTGTTCCGTTCACGGCTGCGCAATATATTTCTTTCCAATCTTGAAGCGTTGAAATTTCCGGTAATAACGATTTCAAAAATCAAGAATGCGAGTCTGGAAGAGTTGAAACAGATGCGTAAAGATATCGGCCATATGGAATATAAATCATTAGAGTCAATGGAGACGGTGATAATGGAATATGTCCCGGCATATCATGCATTTTATAACTTTATGGAGTGGACAATTATTCACGACATCGATTTAGGTTTTGAGAATATGATCTATATTTTGCATTTTATTGAAGAGGTTAAGTTGTTTAAGCACAATAATCCTGATATACCTTTCATCGCTGAAGCGCAAAAACAGCGGGCATTAATGAAAAAAGTTAAAAAGGTGTTAGCTGAAGGTATGTTTAAATTCATGGATTTTTTAATTGAGTTAAAAGAAAAGCAGCCAGTGTTATTTTATGAACTTCTTGCTGATTACGAAGAATTGCCGAAGTTCAATCAGTTAATGCATGAACGGAGGAATACGCATTAAGTGTTGTTTTTTTAGAAATTGTGAATACACAGGCGCTGTGGGGGACAAAATAAAATGAACAAAGGCAAAATGATATGCTCTTTTATTACTGCGCTGGCGGCCTTATGTTTTATGCCGCATAAAACAGGAGCTGCCGAAGTACCATTTACAAATGAAACAATAAATGCACAAAAATTATGGGAATATATGACAAAGGAAAATCCCTACCAGCACTATCCGGAATGGCCTGGCAAGGAAGGCATCTATGAAAGCACTATGCCTCCGGGTGATATATTACGGTTATATATAAACGACCTTGCCCTGGATACCGTTGTTTACAAAAAGGGAATATTCCCCAACGGTTCCCTCCTCATAAAAGAAATTTATACGGAAGAAAAAAAAGTGTCGTTATTAACGGTAATGTACAAAGCGAAGGGTTTTAATCCGAAGGGGAATGACTGGTATTGGGTTAAATACAAACCGGATGGGGAAGTTAAGTTGGAAGGGAAGGTAGAATTATGCATCGAGTGTCATGTGGGTGTTGCAGAGAATGACTATGTGTTTACGGGAAGCATAAAGAAATAAATTATGATGACTGAAGTAAAATCAAAGGGCACATGGTTGCACCGTTTTGCCATACGTTTTTTCACCCTCTTGCTTGCAGTGCTCATATTTTGGGTTTTGGGATTTCTGATTGAGGATATCCGATCCATACGCGGTCCTGATTACGCTGCCATCGAGAAGAGCCACGTGGACAAAAACCTCATAGCAAAACGCGATACCTTAGAGAAGCAGGTTGCCAATCTCACGCGCCAGATCGTGAATCAGACGGAGAAGCAGCGTGTCGTTGGAGACAGTTCACGCAACCTGCAGCAGACCATCAATCAGCTTCTCGAACTCCAGAAACTTGGTATGCAGAAGAACATTGCCTTTTCCGACACAGAGCAGGCGAATTTTACCACCAGCCTGAATCTGTTCCTGGACAATCAGAAAAAATATCAGGAACTGAGCCAGACCGTGTCGGATATGCTTGAGAAGAAACAGGGACTTGTTCAGGAGAAGGATCAGACGGAACAACAGATTGACAAGCAGCGCCAACCAGCACGAGATGAATACAACATCCTCAGTCAGAGACACCGGTTAAAACTGGCGTTTCTTCAGCTTGCGATACTACTGCCCATACTTGTTGTGGCGGCTGGTGTAATCATCAGGAAACGCTCCAGTATCTATTTCCCTATTTACCTTGCATTTGGGGCAGCGACCCTGGTTAAGGTCGTTTTGGTGGTTCACGAGTACTTTCCCATCAAGTACTTTAAATACATCCTCATCGGCGGCCTTTTGCTCGTCGTGGCGCGATTGTTGGTTTATTTCATACGTACAATAGCCTTTCCCAGGAAGCAGTGGTTGGTCAGGCAATACCGGGAGGCATACGAGCGTTTTCTTTGTCCGGTTTGTGAATATCCAATACGTATCGGTCCCCGCCGTTTTCTGTTCTGGACACGCAGAACGGTCAACAAGGTAGTTGTTCCAGGCAATCGAGGCTACCAGGAAGAGCAGTACACATGTCCATCTTGCGGAAGCGGTCTCTTCGAGGAGTGTTCATCGTGCCACAAGGTCAGACATGCGATGCTTCCGAACTGTTCATACTGCGGGGCAGAGAAGGAGATTAAATGACACTCCGGCAAGGTGGTGTACCGGACGGCTTCGCAGAGTTCAATTATAGCCGCTGAGCTATATCGTTCTGTTGTCAAGAGAATGGTTATACGGAGATTGAAGAATCGCTTCGGGTATAAAAAAATGACAGGTTATTAATAAATCTTTCTGGATGTATTGAAAATGAAAATAAAAGTGTAACTATTCAGCATAAATGTTACACGGCTCGTTCCCAAACTCCACAGGCTGGGTCAAATGAACCTTCTTGTCTTAAAAGTGGGGAACAATCTTTATAAATTGCCCGTTTTGTCCCAAGTTTATCGCCTGATTCCCATTAAAGTGGGGCATAAAAACAGCAAAATAGGGTAAAATTGCTCATTTGACCCAGTCTGTCCAGTTTGGGAATGCATTTGTTGTAGAGACGCATTGCTATGCGTCTCTACAAGTCTCGCCTGTATATTGACAGATAGGAAATAAAATTACCGGATTCAAATAGTTTGTAATTTAAATAATTTGTTAAATCAAAACCCTCACGGGAAACAGAGTTTCCATTGCAGTTGCGTTCCCAAACTGGACAGGATGGGTCAAATGAACCTTCTTGTCTTAAAAGTAGGGAACAATCTTTATAAATTGCCCGTTTTGTCCCAAGTTTATCGCCTGATTCCCATTAAAGTGGGGCATAAAAACAGCAAAATAGGGTAAAACTGCTCATTTGGCCCAGTCTGTGGAGTTTGGGAACGAGTTGCGCTCTGCGCCCCAAGTAGTTTGATAAATTACGCTGAATAGTTACATAAAAGTAATAATAGAAAATAATGAAGATGGTTCTTTTGTAGTACGCTGTTTACAATTAAGAAGTTATTGAAATCCGGGAAAAACGGGGGGATGCTGCATTTGCTAGAATATTCAAAAAAACTTCTCTGATATGATGGGGTGTAAAATCATGGATGCTTCCATATAGGAGGGTGTTACAGAAACGGAAACCCGGTAAAACGATTAAAAATAATTTGTTATTGAATAATGAAGGTGACCCGCTGATTTTGACCAAATAAGGATGAATAATGACAAAAAATGGTAAGAAGCGTGTGTTTGGTGACAAAATAAGTTTTAAATCCCTTTCTTGTGCCCCTGTGAATGAACTTGGAGTAGTCTATCTTTTTGGTGTACTTCACGACACATTTGATTTTAGGATAGAATCAATCCAATCTGGTTTTCCTGATTGTATTGCCAGACGAAGAGTTGGTACAAATCGTTGGGAAGAAGTACGTATTGAGTTTGAATATGATAGTAAATCATTTTTAGCTCACAGGCACGATCCGGATGGAGTTGACCTTATTGTTTGCTGGACGCATAACTGGAAGGAGTGTCCCAAGCGGATTGAAGTAATCGAATTATCTTCCATACTTGGAACAGCGGAGCAGATCGACAGCGCAATTAAAAGAAAACGTCAATTAACGGCATGGCAGAAATTCTGTCAGGAAAAACGACTTGAAGGTTTGGCCTTTGATGAAATTGCCAAATTATGGAGAGGAAAAAGTTGAAGAAATTAATGCAGGGCAAGGAATTAGAACACCAAGAATCTGTACCTCGGAAGAACTTATGGAGGGATGATATGGAACAAGAACCTATCCTGAAAGAAATTCGCAGAATCAGACTTGAAATAGAGTCGGAATGTCAGAACGATCCTCAGAAATACTACGAACATATTCAACAGATACAGAAACAATACAGCAGTCGCTTGGTTCGGTTTAAACCTAAGCCAGCTTTAAAGTTGGCAAAAGCAGATAAAGAAGTCTGGCCTGTTGTTGCAACGGATGATTATCAAACCTTCATATTTCAATTATTGATTGTTAAAGAATAGAATATTGAATTTATATATTTACCTAACAAAATATTTGTACAAACACATGAGGAATTATAAGTGAAAAATCACGAAGTAGCTTTACTCTTCGGAAAGATTGCCGACGTATTGGAACTCAAGGGGGAAAATACCTTTCGTATCAACTCGTATCGCAAGGCGGCAAGGGTAATTGAAGATTTAACGGAAGATATCGAAGCCCTTGCAAAAGAGGATAAATTAACTACTATTCCCGGCATAGGAAAAGGCACGGCTGATAAAGTTGTTGAATACATTACTACGGGGAAAATGTCAAAGTATGAGGAGGTTACAAAAGGGGTATCTGAAGAAACGGTAGAACTCATGCAGATACCGGGTTTGGGACCAAAAACGGTTGCAATGCTCCACAAGGAATTGGGTATTGTGAATTTGAATGACATAGAAAATGCGATTCAGGAAGGGAAACTAAAAGGCCTGTACGGGATCGGGGAAAAAAAGATTGAAAATATCATAAAAGGCATCGGGTTATACAAAACAAGTCAGCAGCGCATTTCGATCGGAGTGGCATATCCTGTGGTAGTGAGAATTCTTGAACGATTGAAAAAAAATCCAAAGATTAAAGAGATACAGGCAGCCGGCTCTTTGCGAAGGATGAAGGAAACTGTAGGGGATATCGACATTCTTGCCGCAGGAAAAGACGGCGCCGATATTATAAAATCCTTTGTCAGTATACCGGGCGTTACACAGGTATTGGCGTCGGGCAGTACAAAGGGGAGCGTCAGGCTGGAAGAGGGGGTGCAGGTGGATTTACGTGTGGTCGATGAGGATGAATACGGAGCGGCGTTACAGTATTTTACCGGATCGAAGGAGCACAATGTTCATCTGCGTGAACTGGCAAAAAAGAAGGGTTTGAAAATCAGCGAGTATGGCATTTTTGAAGGTGATAAAAAGATAGGTGGAAAAAATGAGTCGGATATTTACAAACAACTGGGAATGGACTGGATTCCTCCGGAATTGCGCGAAAACAGGGGAGAAATTGAAGCCGCTATTATTAAAAAACTGCCAAAATTGATTGAGTATTCTGACATAAAAGGAGATCTTCATAATCATTCCAGTTGGAGTGATGGTAACTCTACCTTTGAAGAAATAGCGGAACATGCGGTAAGGAGAGGATATAAGTACCTGGCAATTTCTGACCATTCCAAGTCTCTCCATGTGGCAAACGGATTAACCGATGACCGGCTGCTTAAGGAAATTGAAGAAATTGATAAACTTAATATAAAACTAAAAGGGCTTACATTACTGAAAGCTTCTGAGGTGGATATCAAAACGGATGGTTCTCTGGATTTTTCGGATAAGATGCTGCAAAAACTGGATGTAGTGATAGCTTCTATACATAGTGGTTTCAAGCAGGATAAAAAGAAAATGACGCAAAGAATGATTACTGCAATACGTAACCCCTATGTCAACATTATTGCACATCCAACGGGACGCCTTATCAGCAAACGCGTTGGTTATGATGTAGATATCGAAAAGGTAATGGAGGCATGCGCGGAAACCGGCACTGCCCTGGAGATTAATTGTTATTACGACCGGCTTGACCTGAATGACGTATATTGCAAAAAGGCAAAGGAGATGGGGGTGAAAATTGCTATTTGCACCGACTCTCATCACGTTGATCAGATGTGGATGATGGAACTGGGAGTGGGAATTGCCCGGAGAGGTTGGCTCGAACCGCAGGATGTAATAAACACGTATTCGTTGGATAAATTAAAGACTTTTTGCAGAAAGAAACGACAGGGCGGTTAATATCATGTAATACACACCCCGTCAGCTTACGCCGCCACCCCTCTTTTTAGAGGGGATTTAGGGGTGCGTTATGAATTACGCTGAATAGTTGCGTATAACGAGATATAAGAAACGGGATGATACAAATATGAAGGCAATGGTATTAGACAAAATATGCAATTTGACGAAGAACAGGAGACCGTTGACATTAAAGGAGTTATCCATTCCGGTTCCCGGGGAAAATGAAGTATTGGTTAAAATCACTGCCTGCGGGGTATGTCATACCGAACTGGATGAGATTGAGGGAAGAACACCTCCTCCGAGTTTACCGGTTATTCCAGGCCACCAGGTTGTCGGGAGAGTTGAAGAAGTTGGCAAACGAGTAAATAAGATAAAAATTGGAGATCGCGTAGGAATTGCCTGGATTTATTCTTCGTGCGGCGAGTGTTCATTTTGTCTGAATGGTATGGAAAATTTATGTGACCATTTCATGGCAACGGGACGGGACGCCAACGGAGGGTATGCGGAATATCTTACCGTACATGAGGATTTTACCTATAAAATTCCCGGGGTGTTTACTGACGTGGAAACTGCCCCTCTCTTATGCGCCGGAGCAATAGGTTACCGGTCTCTGAAACTGGCAAATACAAGCGACGGAAAAAACATCGGGCTTACGGGATTTGGCGCGTCGGCGCATATAGTCCTGAAAATGATAAGGCATACTTTCCCGAATGCAAAGGTATTTGTATTTGCAAGGAGCGAAAAAGAGAGATCCTTCGCAAAAGAACTTGGGGCTGTATGGACCGGTGATACGGAGCACATGGTGCCGGAGAAACTTCATTGCGTAATCGATACCACGCCCGTGTGGAAACCTGTTGTTGAGGCATTGAAGAATTTAGAAAGCGGTGGAAGACTGGTGATAAATGCAATCCGCAAGGAAAATTCAGATAAGGTAAGTTTGCAGCAGTTAGAATATCATTCCCACCTATGGATGGAAAAAGAAATAAAAAGTGTTGCCAATATCACCAGAAGTGATGTTGAGGAATTCCTGCAATTGGCTGCTCAAATTCCTCTTAAACCTGAGTTCCAGGAATTTTCGCTGGAAGAAGCAAACGAAGCCTTAATGGAACTTAAAGAAAGGAAGATTCGCGGTTCGAAGGTCTTACGATTAGACTAATCTTCCTGTATTTAATTCGTTCGGTAATTGTATTAATAATTTAATTCTGACTGAGCAGAGTTAATTTTATTTCCTGCAGCGTTGTCAACGACCTTCCTTTTAAATATTAAGTATTTAAATCTTTGTTCCTGATAAATCAACACAATCTCCCATCCTTCCTCTCCCTGAGCATTAAGTGTATCTTCAGGTATTCCAATGGAAGTGATACGCACGACCTTGTATTCATATTTGTCTCCTGCATATTTTTCACTGGCAAAGCAATTATTCTCTCTGTGCAGAGGAAGAGAAAGCGAAAATACAAACGTAACTGCCAGCAATAACGGTAACGTGTATTTATAAATATTCATGGTTTCAGTTCCTTTCTGTATTAATGGTCATTCTTTTTTATGAAATTCAGTGAAGCCGAGTTAATACAATATCGTTGTCCGGTTGGGGGTGGGCCGTCGTTAAATAAATGTCCAAGGTGTGCCCCGCATTTTTTACAAATGATCTCAGTCCTTATCATGCCATGGCTGGTATCTTCCAAAGCAATAATGTTATCATTCGTTAATACATCATTAAAACTTGGCCATCCGGTGCCGGAATCAAATTTTGTAATTGAATCGAAGAGTTCATTGCCGCAACATACACATGCGTATGTTCCTGATTCTTTATTATTCCAGTATTTACCGGAAAAAGGGGGTTCTGTTCCTTTCTCCCGTGCAACATGGTATTGTTGCAGTGTAAGTTGTTGTTTCCATTCGGAGTCAGATTTAACAATTTCAAATTTCACATCATCACTTTCTTTCATATTGTGGGAATAAATTGTATTCGGATGTCTGTTTTCGTTACACCCGAAGATACCCCCTGATAATAACAGAAAGATATATATAAAGCATTGTGTGCTTAGTTTTGGTTGTTTAAAAAATGATAATAGCATTTTGTTTTTTTACGTCAATAGAATTATATATGGTGTTCAATATCTGGCAGTTTTAACTACCGGGTTTAATGTATCAATGATAAAATTAATATTTGAATGGAAAATGCATTCCGTATAGGATGTATATGCGAATCGTAAATAGAAAGTGCCCAGGATTCTGAAATTTCGCTAACAGATAAACACTTGACAAATTGTTTTTGGAAATTGAGAATAATTATATAATTATTAAACAAAAAATTTAAACATAAAGTAGTCTTGCCATGAAGAATAATTCCATAAAAGAAAATAATCATTCCGCCGGAAAAAAATCAACCCGATGGGGATGCCTCCGGATATTCAGCATAATGGCCATATTGGTATTCATCACTGCATTACTGGCTGCATGGTGGATTAAACACAATATATATGCAAGTATGTTCAAACCAATTTTGCTGACCGAAAAGGAAAAACGGATATTTGATAAAAAGCTTGATCTTCTGGAATTGTCTGCACAGAGAGAAGGAAAGCGAACACACCGAAAACCTCCCACCGTTATGAAGGAAAAACGTCTCATGCCTGAACCTTATACGGAGGAAGGCGCATCGCGGGAAATCAGCATTACGGAAAAAGAATTAAACAGCCTGATCTCAAAAGACGTGGAAGCGGCGAAACGTGTTGCCATTGACCTTTCTGAAGACCTCGTCAGCATTGCACTATTAATTCCTGTAGACGAAGAAATTCCTATCCTGGGTGGCAAAACAATACGATTGAACTGTGGAGTTACATTACGTTACGAGATGGAAAAGCCTGTTGTGACTATCCGTGGGGTAAGTATTGGTGGAGTACCACTGCCAAGCGCCTGGTGGGGGAACATAAAAAACACTGATTTAGTGCAGAAATTCGGAGAAGAAGGGGGCTTTTGGGATATCTTCTCAAAAGGAGTTGAAAATATCAAAGTCAGGAGCGGTCATCTGTGGATTAAGCTAAAAGAATAATAATACCGGAAAAAAGTGATGCAACTTGTCATTCGCTACTGCATGATTCCATATAATATAGTCAAATAAATCATAACAATTTGTTTGACTATACCGTGTATTTTTTTATGTAATGAAATGCCAACATGAAGAACAAAGAATCACTACTGGCAATGGCTACGGTGAAATACACTATCGGTTATGACGATCGATTTGTTTATGTATCACCCAGTTGGTCTGTTTTTGCAAAAGAAAATGGCGCGCCTCAATTAGCAGACAATGCTGTTATTGGAAGGTTGATTTTTGATTTTTTGACAGGGATTGATTGCAAAGAATTGTATCGAATGATTTTTAAACATTGCAGGGAAAGCAACAGGAAACTGATATTTCCCTTCCGATGTGATTCGCCAAATATAAAGCGTTTCATGGAATTGCACATTATTAGCGATTCTCAAGGTAAATTACATTTTGAGGCACAATTGCTGAAAGTGACACCAAGGAAATACAATGTATTGCTTGCTAAGTGCACCCATCGATCTGACCGTATGATAAAGATTTGCAGCTGGTGCAAGTTAGTTGAAATATCAAAAGATCATTGGGTGGATATAGACACTGCTCTTGAACAGCACGGTTTGTTTAATGAGTCAGACATCCCAAAACTGACACATGGTATTTGCCCTAATTGCTATGTATCATTTGCATCACGTTACAAAAAATGAACCTCATTTCATGTTTACGTAATAAAAAGGAAACATTCATTATGTAAGGGGATGGCAAATTAAGTATGTTTTAACCTGCTATCCGAATCAATTCAATAATTGCCCTGAGATATGTCTGGGCTTCATCGTAAGAGCCGGATAAATACTCCGGTTGTTTCTTAAAACTATAAATGCTATTCACCCGGTTACCCTGTTCCTGCATATTTATTCTTACCCAGGGCGCCCCACCCGCTATTGCCGCATCGACCATGTCTATTGCATGTTTATTCTGCCACCAGACAGGAGGTTTCGTAAATTTCCTTATTTCTCTTTTGCGGGAAGGTGGTAATGCGTGGTCCCACTCCCCTTGAATTCTCAAATAGTTTCCCCGAAAATCTCCTATATAACGAATTGCCTCGCGCTCTTCCCAAAAAGCTGTATTTTCTTCTGAGGGGTCATATTCAAGAGAATAATGGCCAAATAGTTCATATGCATTATCTTCCAGATCATTGGAAGGGTCATTATCAAGACCCCATGGTTCCAGGCATATCGTGTAACTATCGCAGGGGCCTTCCACATCAATGATGTATTTAACGGCTGCATCCGGATGACGACTCACACATCCGGCAACCATGGAAATACCAAACGAATAAGAAAGTATCCCAATGTTTTCATCAATTACATAATCACGCTCATTAACATAATTTATAATTGAATAAAGGCCGTCCTGATGTCTGAACCCGTTATAATCCTCTGTTCCCTCAGAAGCGATATCATCCAGGTCTTCGCTGACACGGCCTTCCGCATTAAAGCAGGCAACGACAATGCCTGCTTCACTTATCAACTTAACCAGAGCACTATATGCAAGTGTCCTCCCAGGCTCAATATCGCCAGGAACAATTATCAAAGCGGGGAAACTGTTACCGGAATATAAACGATGGCTGGGACGCCTGATTAAACCATACAACGTATTACCAGACGGAGCCGTAACCTCAAATGGTTCTACCTCTGTTTGATATTCATTTTTCCGGGGATTCTTTTGCGGCAAAACAGGCGTACGTCCTCTTTCTCTATGTGCCTTATAAGTAAAATTTTCTATATTCGATTCTTCTGCATTGCAAACGGTATTATTGTGAAAGCAAAAACAAATAAATAACATAAAATTCATAAATATAATGTATTTCTTATTTTCACTCAGCATTATAAATTCCTCCTTTTAGTAACAATCGTTTTACTTTAGCAAAAATCGATTATATTATCAACAATCGGTAGAAAGGCTTTTACTCTTTCGCTGTTGACGATTTGTCGCCCCTCTTTTTGCTTATATTTTTTTTGTATAAATCTATTGCATATACAATGCATGACTTTGCACTTGCTGCTCCTTCCCACCCTATGGTCTTCACATACGCGCCTTCTAAATCTTTGTACACGGCAAAGAAGTGCGCGATTTCCTGAAGAAAATGTTGAGGAATATCCGCAATGTCATGATAGTCCCTGAAAAAGGGGTCTTTCTCCGGCACGGCAAGAATCTTATCGTCCGGTTCACCGCGGTCTTTCATCCTGAATAATCCAATAGGCCTTGCCTGTATAATGCAACCGGAAAAGGTAGGTTCGTTTACCATTACTAAAACGTCAAGTGGATCGCCATCATCATAAAACGTTTGCGGGATTAATCCATAATCTCCGGGGTAATAAATTGATGAATATAAAACACGGTCGAGCCGAAGCGCCCCTGTTTTTTTATCAAATTCGTATTTATTACGCGAACCTTTCGGAATTTCAACAATTACGTTTATACTATTCGGAGAATCAGTACCCGCAGGCATATCTTTCCATAAATTCATGTTTATTTCCTTTATAAAATTTTAGTTTTTTCATTGTAAGAGGTAAAAACAGCGAGATTAAATCTGTATCTATTCAGCGTGTTAATACACACCCCGTCAGCTACGCTGCCACCCCTCTTTTTAGAGGGGAAGAATTGGGAAGTCCCCTCTGTCAAGAGGGGATTTAGGGGTGTGTTATAAATTACGCTGAATAGATACTTAAATCTTACCCGATATGAGTTAAAAAAATGAATAATATATTCACAACTCAACTAAGAGAAAAAAAGGAAACAAAACGGAAGGAACATTTACACCATTAAATATTTATTATGAAACTGTTCTTCATAGAGACGGCGGTAGCGTCTGTACGGTTCCTGTAATAATTTCTTATGTGTTCCGGTCTCTACAATCTCTCCGTTCTCAAACACAACAATCATATCCGCCGATTGGATTGTGGAAAGCCGGTGAGCGATAATGAGCGTTGTTCTCCCGGTCATCAGTCTCTTTAATGCCTGTTGTATCAGGTTTTCCGCTTCGGAATCCAAAGAAGACGTTGCCTCATCCAATAACAATATCGGCGCGTCTTTTAAAAATGCACGCGCCAGCGCAATACGCTGTTTTTGTCCCCCCGATAGTTTCAGTCCTCCTTCTCCGATTTCAGACTGATACCCCTTTGGGAGTTTACAGATAAAATCATGGGCATTTGCAGATACAGCAGCATTCATTATATCTGATTCTGAAGCGTCAGACCTGCCAAAGAGAATGTTTTCATACACTGTCCCTGAAAACAAAATAGGCTCCTGGGGTACCGTTGCTATTTGTTTTCTCAAACTGTCAAGTTTGACTTCCCTGATATCGCAATCATCAATGGTAATCATTCCTTCGGAAACATCATAAAACCGCGGTATAAGCTTTACAAAGGTAGATTTTCCCGCACCGCTCGGTCCAACCAACGCAACGGTGTGACCTGCTGGAATATCTAAGTTAATATTTTTCAAGGTAACTATCGGTGGTTGATAAGAAAAACCTACGTTGATAAAATGTATTTCTCCCTTCACCGCTTGAAATTCTCTTGCGCCAGATGAATTGGTAATCTCTGGAGTTGTATTAAATACTTCAAATATCCTTTCTATCGCCGCCTGAGAATTGGCCAGGAGAATATTCAGTTCTGTCAATCGGTTCAGAGGGGTATAAAACAAACCAAGATAAGCATAAAATGCCGTCAGTTCGCCAATAGTAAGATGACCGTTGATAACCTGCACGGCTCCGTACCAAACTACAAGCACCGGTGCAAGATACGTTAAAAAACCGATAACGGAATGGGCAGTGGCATTATTGTTTATGTTCTTCATTTGGAATGACAAGTATTCACGATTATCCTGAAGAAATATAGTTTCTTCATTCTTTTCCCTTGTATATGCCTGTATAGCGGAAATTCCTCCAAGCTTTTCATGGACGTTTCCCGATATTTCCTCCATTTTTTGCTGGATTTGATTGCTCATTTTTTTTATTCGCGCTTTAAAATATTTGTTTAATATAATGTGAACCGGGAAAATGGAAACCGAAACAAGTGCGAGCCTCCAATTCATATAAAACAGAATCAGGGAATTCAGAAAGATAGAACTTGCATCCATAATGGTATTCGTAAAAGCAGCACCCACAAAATTCTGAGCGGACGCAATATCGCCAAGCAAACGTGCCGCCACCGACCCCACCTGCCTTTTTTCATAAAAACTCAGTGACATTCTTTGGAGATGCGCGTAAAGTTCCTGCCGCAGGTCAAAAATAATCTTTTGTGCTGTTCTGTCGGCAAAATATGATCTGAAATACGTAACCACCGCCCAAACAACGTAAAGCAGTATCATTACTGCCATAGTACCGTATAATTTCCTGATATCATAGGAGGAAGGTTTCAGCAAATCGTCAACAATTCCTTTAAAAATCCATGGGAATATCAATGGTATGTTGTATTTCAGCAGTCCGCATAACGTTGCAGCCAGAATCAACCATCGGTATGGTTTCACGTATATCAGGAATTTTTTGTATGCGGGAGGTATGATAATTTTTTGCATATCTTTGTTTTTTCATTAGAGAAAGAGAATTCAATATTTACAACAGATAAGTGTGTCATTAGTTAACAATAATGTCAATAGACGACTCTCTTTAATCCAAATTCCATTCATTTTAAACAAACCACCCAATTTGAGGTATTGAAAAAAAGCTGGAATTCTCATATAAGAATATTGTAGCGTCGTGTACGTTATACTTTACAGGGAAAAACCTTAGCTCCATAAACATCAGCCGCTTTCGAAACTTTCCAGGCAAAAGCACAACATTCACTTTGCTGATAGTAAAATAAATATACATTATTTTTACGAGTAAAGGGGGGGAAATGATGCCAATAGTTAATCGCACCATATCTGCAATCGTGATATTGCATACCAGTATTGTTACCATATTTTCTCTTTTTAGTCTTTTCCCTCACAAAACGTTTTCAAAACAGACGAACGAACCTTATCTTCTTAACTTGCCTGAAGGGGTGTTGGAACCCATAATCCCGGAAGAGAATCCTTTAACAAATGAAAAGGTAGAATTAGGAAAACTCCTTTTTTTTGACAAACGCCTTTCCGCTGACGATACGATAAGTTGTGCAACGTGCCATGAACCGCAAAAAGGATTCGCAGATGGAGAAGTACTTGCTATCGGAATTAATGGTCAGAAAGGAACGCGAAACAGTCCAACGGTTCTGAACGCTGCGTTTTTTGACTTGCAGTTCTGGGACGGGAGGGCGATAACATTGGAAGAACAGGCCAAACAACCATTGATTAACCCGGTAGAAATGGGTATGCCTTCTCATGGCGCGGTTGTTGATAAAATTTCAAATATTCCTGAATATAAAACTTCTTTCGATTCAGTATTTGGTTCGAAGAAAATAACAATTGATCAGATAGCGCAGGCTATTGCTTCTTTTGAACGAACACTTGTTTCCTTCAATTCCCCTTTTGACCGGTTTATTTCCGGTGATAAAAATGCTATCAGCGAGTCTGCAAGCAGAGGATGGGAATTATTCAGGGGGAAAGGGCGTTGTATTACCTGCCATGAGTTTAACGTATCGTATCCCTTTTTTACCGATAATGCTTTTCATAATATCGGAGTTGCAATGAAGGATAAGGATTTCGAAGCGATGGCACGTGAAGCTGCAAGTCCGGATGCGGATCCAAATGTTCTTGCAAATAAGAAAGGATCTGCCGAGCTCGGACGTTATATTGTAACCAGGCAACCCAAAGATATTGGCGCTTTTAAAACCTCAGGATTAAGAAACATTGCTCTTACGGCGCCGTATATGCATGACGGCAGTGAACCTACATTAGAAAGTGTGATTGAATTTTATGATAAAGGCGGCATTCCGAATCCCAATTTGGACGGGGGGATCAGACCCCTGAATTTGACACAAGAAGAAAAGAAAGATTTAGTGGAATTTATGAAATCCCTCACAAGTGATACCATACCGGAAACTGATTCGCCCCGGAATCCTTAAAACCAAACAACGTATACTATTTACAAAAATTTTTCCGGAGAACAATGTTATGAGTAAAAATAAAAAAAGGAATAATTCCTTATCAGAGTTTACTTCATTAACCGGAATTAACCGCAGGGAATTTTTAAAGACCGCTGTTGCAACCGGTATCATTATTGTCAGTTCAGGTTGTGCGTCACAGTATTCACAAAATCTGACAGAGCAAAAAGCGGCACCAGCAGCAACAAGTGCAGAAGAATTTATGTTTGCCTATATCTCAGACTCGCATCTTTTAGCCAGGGGAAAGGAGCACAGATTTGCCAAATCTTTAATAAAAGCCGTGGAAGATGTAAATGCCATGGACCCGCAGCCGGATTTTGTTTTTTACGGAGGAGACCTGGCGCAACTGGGACTAAGAGAAGAATTATCACTCGGACGGGAAATCCTGGCTGAATTAAAACCTAAAGTTTACATGATGGTCGGCGAGCATGACTGGTATTATGATATGGGAGAGGTATGGATGGAATTCTTTGGGAATCCCACATACTCTTTTGATTATAAGGGGATTCATTTTATCGTACTGAATAGCGTAATCGTTGAAGATTACTGGACGCAGTCAAAAATGACGCCCATGGAACGAATGCTGTTTATGGCGCAACTGGATAACCCAAAGGGCAAGCCTTTTACGGTTGGAGAAGAACAGCGCACGTGGTTAAGCAATGACCTCTCAACCCTCAGCAAAGATACACCCATCGTGGTTTTTTCCCATTCTCCTCTGTACAAATACTATAAACCATGGAATTTCTGGACAGACGATGCGGACGAGGTTCAGAAATTATTATCACCCTTTAACGCAGTAACCGTTATTCACGGACACACGCATCAGGTACTTACCAATAAAATAGGAAACATTATTTTTCATGGCCTGCTTTCAACGGCATGGCCCTGGCCATATGCGCCGCAGGGTATTCCCAAATACACGATTCAGATGGATAGGGCAGATCCATTTAACCAGTTTGACGGTAACGGATGGGGCAATATAGATACGATTCGTAATGGAAATATCAACAAGACATATATGCTATGGACACGAAATCCCCTGCTGGTTTCTTATGAAAAGGTTATAAATACCAAAGAACAGGTGCCAGGACCTTCGTACTAATTTCATATTAAGAAATTTTTTTGTTAGTAGCCTTTAAAAATGAAGAATTTATGTCTGAGGGAGAAAAAAATGAAAATTGCGTACAACGTCTTTCCTTTTCTTTTCGTTGTATTGTTGTTCATAATGAATTCCGCCAATGCGGAACATAATGCGATTAATGACACAGATGTGGTAATACAGCCACCGCAAGAAAAGACTGTCCAGATTGTAACTGCCTGCGATGGAAGAAAGAAGGTCATTGTTGAGGGATACTATGAAGGCGAGGTTATGCCCGTAGAGAAATCCAGACAAGTAGCACAACTTCTCATGTCCTTAATGGAGTTCTGCGAAGAAGAAATTACTGCAAAATTGCCTGAATCGGAGAGGACGATTTATGTTTCAGTCAACGGTTTACCTTTTGAAAGCGTCAGAGATATAGAGGAACTTCCGCTCATACTCGCACACGGGGATAAACCTCATACGGAAAGACAACAAAGAATATGGAAGGCGGAAATGGATCGCATAATTGGTGAAGGATATAGATTGTTTCATGATCCCTCTCTCGGGAAAAACGGCATTTCGTGTGACATGTGCCATCCCGACGCCTCAAACACCCATCCTGAAACGTATCCAAAGTTTCAAACACAGACAGGAAAGGTAGCTCTATTGAGGGATATGATAAACTGGTGCATTCAAAATCCATTGGAAGGAAACGTGCTCGCCGATGATGATCAAAGGATGAAGGCATTGGAATCATACATAATTTCTACCCGTGCAGGCAAAATCCTTGTACCTGGCAAGCACTAAATACTGTTAGATTATTCTGTCATGAATCAGAACCTATAAATAATATTTTAATCTCTCTCAAACTTTTCATACCTGCGCTGAATTTTTGCGGGAAATGCTATGCATGAGTTTCACGTAGTAGAAAATATTATTGAAAATGTCAATGCTGCAACAAAAGAAAACGGGCATAAGAAGGCCGTTGCCATAAATGTTTCAATTTCTTCATAATCATCCTCTTTTGTTTAAACTGTCATGTGAAGTTCTATCCAAATTACACCATAAACTACATAAACAAGATGAAAGTGTCAATATGCAATGTATGTATAATTAAGTGTGTAAAAACAGAAAAGATATTTTCATAAAAAAGTTAGGCAATAATAGTTTAAGGTGGTAGAATTGATCGGTCAAAATAATTATTTTTAGTAACTTCTCAATAAGCTGAGGAATAACACACCCCTAAATCCCCTCTTGATAGAGGGGACTTAAAGGTATGAAATATTTTTTATATAATTCCTCAGCTTATTGAGAAGCTACTATTTTTATCGTACAGGATTGTTGTTTTCTTAGACAGAAGTTTTACGAAATTATGAATTATGTGTTACGCAATTCCCCGGAAATGTTAAGAGTATTGATGGAAAATGATAAACAAATCCATTGAAGACCAGATAGAAGAAGCACTGCAATTACAGAAAAGCATTGGCAGGGTACCTGTGGATTAAGGCTTATGAGAGACTTTACGAATGAAGATACAATTAATGATTTATTGGAAAAGACAAAAAATCCTTCCAGCCGTCTCGCTGAAACGATAATTCAAAAGTCGTTAAAATTAAAAGGAATTGGACCCGAAGAGGTTGCCGTCCTTCTCAATTGCGAAGACGGGAATGTTTTGAATAATGTCTTTTCAGCCGCCAGGCAGATAAAGGAATCAATTTACGGAAACCGTCTTGTATTATTTGCGCCGCTTTATCTATCAAATAGGTGTGTTAATGAATGTCTGTACTGCGGTTTCAGGCGGAAATCCGTAAAGACCAACGGACGCGTTTTGACAGTAAAGGAGGTACGGGATGAGGTGAATGCCCTTATCGCGCAGGGTCATAAACGCCTGCTCCTTGTTGCTGCAGAGGACCCAACTATCGACATAGATTATTTAGAAAAAATGATAAAAACTGTTTACGACACGGAGGTAGGTCATGGTTCCATAAAGCGGGTAAATATTAATGTGGCGCCAATGGATGTGAAAGATTTCACGAGGCTTAAAAATACGGGTATAGGGACTTATCAGGTATTTCAGGAGACATACCACAGAGAATCATATACTACATTACATCCATCAGGCCCAAAGTCCGACTTTATGAAGCGGCTTTATGCTTGTGATCTTGCTCAAAAAGCAGGAATAGATGATATCGGCATTGGCGTATTGTTTGGTCTCTATGATTACCGGTTTGAGGTGTTGGCATTGCTGTTTCACGTTAAGCACCTTGAGAATGTATTTGGAGTTGGTCCGCATACAATTTCCGTTCCACGACTCGAACCTGCGCATGGCTCGAGTATAGCCTCTCATCCGCCTTATCCGGTGTCAGATAAAGAGATGAAAAAGATCATAGCAATCCTTCGCATTGCCGTTCCCTATACGGGAATAATACTTTCTACACGAGAAAATGCTACTTTACGAAACGAACTCTTTCATCTTGGCGTATCACAGATATCCGCCGGTTCAAAAACAGTGCCTGGCAGCTATAGCGGTAATACATCTGCAGAAGGGCAATTCAGTATATCCGACAACCGGTCCCTTGCAGAAGTAATTGAAGATTTGGCCAACATGGGGTTCCTTCCGAGTTTCTGCACTTCATGCTATCGTACAGGTAGAACGGGGGAAAATTTTATGGAGCTTGCCAAACCAGGGGAGATAAAGAATTTTTGCCAACCAAACGCACTGCTGACGTTTGAGGAATATCTCCTGGATTATAATCCCAAATTAGCCCAAGAGATAAAAGACTTTCTATCTTCTGAAGTTCACAAAATTCCCGATCAAAAAGTCAGGGAGATGACTTCAAAAAAACTGGAATCCATCGTTCAGGGCAAAAGAGATCTTTACTTTTAAAAGAATAGCATAAGTTATCATGGGAAAAAATAATAAAAATACTACAGAAAAGGTCATTTTAAAACATGACCACTTTCAAACACTCATAGATTTGTTGAAGGAAAGGGAGTATCGTATCGTTGGTCCCACATTGGGAGAAGGTGCTATTGTCTATGATGATCTGAACACTGTTGATGATCTTCCAATCGGATGGACAGATGATCAGGATGGAGGGGTTTATCGTCTTAAGAAACGCAATGATCGGGCATTTTTTGGATACACAGTTGGTCCTCATTCATGGAAGAAATTTCTCTTTCCTTCTCAATTGCGCCTGTGGAAGGCCAGACGCGATGAAAACGGTTTTCACATTGAAAATGATAAGAATGAAATTCGGAAATTTGCCTTTATTGGCGTTCGTTCTTGCGATCTTCACGCCATTTCCGTTCAGGATACTGTCTTTATGCACGGCATATACAGCGAGCCCAACTATAAAGCACGGCGTGAGCATACCTTTATCCTTGCGGTAAATTGTGGAATGGCAGGGGGCACCTGTTTTTGTGCATCGATGAGTACCGGGCCTGAGGCTACTTCTGGATTTGATCTGGCTTTGACGGAAATCCTGCAGGAGAAGGGAGAACATTATTTTGTTGTAGAAACAGGTACAGAACTTGGGGCTGAAATACTCCTCAATGTACCGCATCGGGAAGCGAAGAAAGAAGAGATACACGCTGCCGAAACCATTATAAAGAATACTTCTCAAAGTATGGGAAGAACCATGGAAACAAAAGACATTAAAGACTTGCTCTATCGTAATTATGAACATCCGCGCTGGGATGATGTTGCGAAACGATGCCTGACCTGCGCAAATTGTACCATGGTATGCCCTACCTGTTTCTGCACTACGGTGGAGGATGTCACCGACCTGACTGGTGAGCATGCCGAACGCTGGCGTAAGTGGGATTCATGTTTTACTATGGATTTTTCATTTATCCATGGGGGCAGCATCCGGGCATCGGCAAAGTCACGTTACCGCCAATGGATGACACATAAACTTGCAACATGGATTGACCAGTTCGGCACATCCGGATGTGTAGGATGCGGGCGTTGCATCACCTGGTGCCCTGTGGCAATTGATATAACGGAAGAAACCCGTGAAATTCGGAAAAGCGAACAAACACATAGTCCCAACAATTCAATAAAGGAGGGGAATAACAATGAGAACGCTTGAACCTTTTCTTGCTGAACATCCGTTTTTGAAAGATCTCGCCCCTGAGTATATCAAGCTTCTCACCGGATGTGCGTCCAATGTCCGGTTTGATGCAGGACAGTTTATTTTCCGGGAGGGTGATGAAGCCAACAATTTTTATATCATTCGCCATGGTAAAGTAACTATACAATTATTTGCTGTTGAACGTGGCGCTATAACGATTCAAACCATTGAGGCAGGTGATATACTTGGCTGGTCCTGGCTTATTTCTCCCTATATATGCCGTTTTGACGCACAAGCAGTTGAACTTACCCGCGCCATTGCGCTTGATGGAAAATGCCTGCGTAATAAGTGCGAACTGAATCATGATCTCGGTTATGAACTGTTAAAACGTTTTTCCCATATCATCGTTCAACGGCTTGAAGCTACACGATTACAACTTATGGATTTATACGGCGCCCATAAGTAAGTAATTTTGGGTGTAGTTTCCATTTTATGCAAGTGTGCCACAGACTGGGAACGAGCGGTTAACAAAATATTTTTATTTATACAGGAACAGCTTTTCAGGGAAAAATTTCCATGGTGGATACTGCTAATCCGTTTATCCCAACACAATACCGCATTCAAAAGGTTTTGGGGGAAACGTACGATACATTTACTGTAGAACTGGTACCCTTACAGGATAATGATGGTTTTTCTTTTTTACCCGGACAATTCAATATGCTTTATGTGTTCGGCGTTGGTGAAGCCCCCATTTCCCTATGCAGTGATCCTGCCATAGAAACGTCTATCAAACATACAATCCGTGCAGTAGGAACGGTAACCAGCGCTATTCAAAGGCTAGGACGTGGTGGCGTCGTAGGAGTACGTGGCCCCTTTGGAACTCACTGGCCATTAGATGACGCAAAGGGGAATGATGTGGTAATTGTTGCCGGTGGAATTGGACTTGCGCCATTACGCCCTGCTTTATACCAGATATTTGCCCATCGGGAAAAATACGGAAGAATAGCACTTCTCTTTGGCGCCAGAACACCACATGATATACTGTATAAACATGAATTAGAACGATGGAGAGGGCGTTTTGATGTTGAAATAAAGGTAACTGTCGATAGTGCGATAAACGGTTGGAGGGGAAATGTGGGAGTCGTTACAACACTCATTCCGGGAGCACAATTTGACCCTTTGAATACTATTGCCATGATATGCGGTCCTGAAGTGATGATGCGCTTTACAATCAAAGAATTACAAAATCGTGGTGTTAAAACAGAGAACATCTATATTTCCATGGAAAGAAATATGAAATGTGGGGTAGGCTTTTGCGGTCACTGTCAATTTGGTCCCACTTTTGTTTGTAAAGACGGGCCGATATTTCGTTTCGATCGTATTAATACCATATTTGGAAAGCGGGAAATCTGATATGACTACAATAAAAAAACCAAAACTTGCAGTCTGGAAATTTGCCTCCTGCGATGGCTGCCAGTTGAGTCTTCTGGACTGCGAAGATGAACTCCTGACCGTTGCCAGCAAGATAGATATCGCAAATTTCCTGGAGGCATCCCGTCGTGTGGTAAAAGGCCCTTATGATATTTCGTTGGTAGAAGGTTCCATTACGACGCCTCATGACCAGAAGCGGATCCGGCAAATTAGGAAAAAATCGAAATATCTGGTCACTATTGGTGCGTGTGCAACTGCTGGCGGTATTCAGGCATTACGGAATTTCAGAAATGTTGATGATTTTATTTCCATTGTCTACGCAAATCCACAATACATAGAAACACTTGAAACTTCTACTCCCATATCCAGTCATGTGCATGTCGATTTTGAATTACGTGGTTGTCCTATTAACAAACAGCAACTCATTGAGGTACTCAGTGCATTTTTATTTGGACGAAAACCAAACATACCGCCACACAGTGTTTGCATAGAGTGTAAACGGCGCGGAACGGTGTGTGTCATGGTTGCAAACGGCACGCCGTGTCTGGGTCCGGTAACCCATGCCGGATGCAATGCCATCTGTCCGTCTTATTGCCGCGGGTGTTATGGATGCTATGGTCCGAAGGAAACGCCCAACACAACTTCCTTAAGCACATGGTTCAGTGAACAGGGAGTGAAAAAAGAAGATATTGTACGATCCTTTCGCACTTTTAATGCATATGCCGAAGCATTCCGGAAGGAGAGCATAGCCCATGAAGAGTAAAAGAATAAAAGTAAATTATCTTGCCCGCGTTGAAGGTGAAGGTGCGCTTTATATAAAATTCAAAAATGGCAGTGTGCGGGATGTGAAATTCAAAATATTCGAGCCTCCGCGATTCTTTGAAGCTTTTCTGCGTGGACGTACCTATAACGAAGCCTCTGATATTACTGCCCGCATCTGTGGTATATGTCCCATTGCATATCAGATGAGTGCCGTTCATGCCATGGAAAACGGATTTGGGATTACCGTTAATGGTCAACTTCGTGCTTTACGGAGGCTTATCTATTGTGGTGAATGGATTGAAAGTCATGCTCTGCACATTTACATGCTCCATGCACCTGATTTCCTCGGTTATCCGGATGCAATTCATATGGCAAAGGATTATCCGGAAATTGTCCGGCGCGGCCTTCAACTGAAAAAAGTAGGGAATGAAATTGTTTCCTTGTTAGGAGGCAGGGAAATCCATCCGATAAATGTGCAAGTTGGTGGATTTTACAAGGTTCCAGCCAGGAATGAACTGGAGGAAATTAAGGAAAAACTGAAACAGGCACGGGATGATGCGCTTGAGACTGTTCGATGGACTGCAAAGTTTTCTTTTCCTGATTTCGAACGGGACTATGAATTTGTTTCCCTGAGACATCCCGATGAATATCCCTTCAATGAAGGCAGGCTCGCTTCAAACAAGGGCTTGAATATTTCCATACAGGATTATGACAATACCTTTACCGAAGAACATGTACCACATTCAAACGCCCTGCATTCCGTACATAAAGAACGGGGAGCGTATTTTGTTGGTCCTTTGGCCAGGTACAACCTGAACTTTGACCGGTTAACTCCACTGGCGCAAGATGCGGCGCGTTCAGCCGGACTTTTACCACAGTGCCATAACCCTTTTCAGAGTATTATTGTCAGAAGTGTCGAAGTTCTGTATGCCTGTGATGAGGCATTGCGCATCATAGACCAATATGAGAAACCGGAAATGCCATCCGTATGTGTTGAACCCCGTGAAATGACAGGCTATGGATGCACAGAAGCACCAAGGGGCATTCTCTATCATCGTTACCGTGTGGATGGTGAGGGCGTCATTATGGATGCAAAAATAGTGCCGCCAACCGCACAAAATCAGAAGACCATCGAAAATGACCTCTGGCATTTTATTCCAAAAAATATTGATACCCCTGAAGAAAAACTTACCCTGCAGTGTGAACAGGCAATACGCAACTATGATCCGTGTATCTCATGTGCAACCCATTTTTTAAAACTCCATATTGATCGTGAGTAAAAAAACAACAATGGTGAAACATTTTTCACGGGTAAACCATGCTGTTCTCTTAATTGGTATCGGCAATGAACATCGCAGTGATGATGGAGTAGGATTGAACATCGCCCGCCGGTTAAAGAAGTTGAACAGTAAACAAGTTGTAATTGCTGAACACAATAAGGACGGGATTGCACTGATGGAGACCTGGAAGGATTTTGATACCGTAATAATAATCGATGCCGTTTCCTCCGGTGCAGAAACGGGTACCATTTTCCGCTTTGAAGCGCATACCAAGCCCTTGCCAGCCAATTTATTTCATTATTCCACACATTCATTTGGTATTGCCGAGGGAATTGAACTGGCACGAACTCTCAACCAATTACCGCCATACCTTATTGTTTATGGGATTGAAATGGTAAATTATGACTCAGGTACAGGATTATCTCTTGAAACGAATGAATTCGTACAGAAGGTTACAGACCTGATTCAACAAGAAATACATTCACTGTTCCACACGTGAGAATACAATATTAAAACGTTACTGTCTTCAGAAGCAGATAAAATCACTGATCCTGAAATGAGAAAGATGGCCTTATCCAAAATGCAATTTCTCACGCACGGGGAAAGAGACCTTTATTTTTAGCTAATTTCAAGTTCTGGTCTTCCGATAAAATATCCTTGTGAATAATCCACGCCCAACTCTTTTACTTTTTTATATACATCAAATGAATCCACGTACTCTGCTACTGTTTCTATATTTAATTTTTTTGTAAAATTGACAATGGTTTCAACGATAATTTCTGAATTAATATCTTTATCGATATTTTTTATAAGTGATGCATCTATTTTTATATAGTCTACATAGAGTTTTAATATATGTTCAAAATTTGAGTACCCCGATCCAAAATCATCAATTGCGATTTTACAACCATAGCTTTTCATATCTTTAATAAACTTGAGCACAATCTCGTAACTTTCGATACCTTCGCTTTCTAAAAACTCAAAGACAATTCGTTGGCCCAGGTGTGCATTATTGTTAAGTTCTCTTCTTATGAAATCGTTAAAGGATTTATCCAGAATGTCTTCTATGGAAAGATTTATCGAGAATGTATAAGTATTGTCTTTAAAAGCAGCGAAACTTTTCTTAATGGTTATTTCAGTTAAAGATGCATATAGCTTGGATTCCTTCGCTATTTTGAGAAAAGAAACAGGATACAAAACATTGCCGCTTTCATCCTTAATTCTGATCAGACATTCATACTTATCAATTTTTCCTGTTTTATTATCTAAAATTGGCTGGAATTCGGAAAATACAGAATCATTTTTAATGGCATTCTTTAATAATTTTACCGTGTTTAAATTGGAGGATATGTTTTGATAGAGATTCAGATGTTCATTGTATTCCATGTACTTTATTCGTGCATTTTTTTTCAAATATTTCAGTACCATGTCTGCTTTTTCCAATAGAGGGGATTCTTTTGCAATCCCGATGATAATACTGGGAAAAATGTCATAGTCGTGATAAATAATGACATCATTTTCTATTTCAGTAATAATTTTATTTACGAGTTTTTCGTGTTGAAAAGCCGGGGTGTTTTCGCACAATATGCCAAAATCATCTCCTCCCAATCGGTATATTTTTGCATTAATGTCTTTTGGTGTTGAATGTGTGAGTTTTTCTGACACTTTTTTTAATAAATAATCGCCTGCATGAACTCCGTAAAAACTATTTATATGCTTGAATCCATCAAGATTTATTAATAACAAGATCGGATTTTGAAATAATTCTTTGTCTGATTCAAAGGAGAAACGGTTTAAAAGATTTGTTAACTGGTCTTTTGTTGCAATTTCTCTTAATTCTGACGTTCTCTCTTCTACTTTTTTTAAAAGCTGTTGATTAAGATTCTTTTGTTCTATTTCAATATCATGCAGCTTTTTGTTTTGATTAATCATGTTTTCGTACGTAGAAACAAGTATATTAAGAATCTGGTGGCAATTTGCATTTATCGCATATTGTTTTCCTTTGTATATAAAGTCGATTGTGCCATGAGGGGCATTATCGTGATAATTTACATGATTTGTTATCAGATCCTGCACCTTTAAGAGTATGAGGTGGTCATCGTAGGGTTTTGTCATGTAACAATCGGCCCCAGCCTGAATGCTTTTAATAACTTCTTCCGGGTCAGATAGATTGGTGAGTAATATAACAGGCAATTTATTAAGTAGTTTATTATTTTTGATTGAACGGCATAGTTCATAACCATCCATTTCTGGCATTGAAATATCGCTTATGATAATAGTGGGAGGGGAGTTATTTATTTTTTCTAAAGCATCGGCTCCATTTAATGCGACACAAACATCATATCCGTTATTCAAAAAGATATTTTTTAATAGTTCAATTTGTGTCAAACTATCTTCTACGATAAGGATGGTATGCTTTTTCATTTGTTGGGTAAGATTGATAATGAAGGAATTTAAAACATGTCCGTTTGAGTTTGACTACATTAGTGTATTATGAATTAACTCTTCGATTGATAAACAATAAAAGCAAAACCAAAAGCCTGGAAAAGTGGCAAATAAAGTAATAATGGTTTTTAAGCTACGAAGGATTATTGTTTTCAGAAGGTGTTGTGGTATCAGTTGGAGTTTTTAAAATTGTTGCAAATTGCTTTGGGGTTAACACACCACCGGACAGCAGAGTTTTAAATGCCACTTCAACGGTAAGGTTTGTATCAATTACATCATCTTCCCGAGTAAATACCAGGAATCCTGTCGTAGGATTTGGAGTTGTCGGAATAAAAACACTAATATATTTATCCTTACCGTTTTCTTTCAATGTGCCTGTTACAAAACCGATTGATTTCATTCCCTCCTTTGGAAAATCCAGGATAACAACTCGTTTAAAGGCTTGTTTTCCAGGGAGGCTGATTGCGTGTACGATTTGTTTCACAGAGGAATAAATGTTGCTGATAACGGGCGTTTTTGTTAAAAGATTTTCAAAATAATGAATTATTGACTTGCCGATAATATTTGCGGCAAAAATACCTATAAAATACAAAGAGGCAAATGTGAAGATGAGGCCGATGAAAGTAATTATGAACTCATCAACAGATGTCTTCGGTAATTCTGCGCCGAACAGGAGAAACATTTTTTTTATAAGAGGAGAAAGGGTCCCTCCGATAAAACTAAAAAGAAATTTTACAACAAAAAAAGTTACGTAAATGGGCAGTATAAGCAATAAGCCCGTTAACATCCTTTTTCGGATGTCTGTTTTCAAAAGGCTGAAAAATTTATTTAATGTTTCCATAATTGCATTAAGTATTTCAAAAAGTTATAGATTGCCATAAGAGCGCCATAAGGCCTGCAAATATAAAATTAAAATCTGAGATGGTTTCCAGGAGCAGTCCTTCAGTTATTATTCTTTTCTGGAAAAGATATTGATAACCCGATGCATAAGCTATGCACGGAAGTAAAAAATATCCAAGAGTTGATATCCAGCCGGCAAGTGTGCTTGTGATGAGAAGGATTGTCATGAATAAGGTAATACCAATAAGAATTTTTTTGGTACGTTCTTTTCCGATTGCTATGGGAATTGTTTCTTTTCCCAAAATGCGGTCACCCTGAATATCACGGATATCGAGAACGACAGCACGTATGAAGGCAAGGCTGAATGCAAAAGCAATGGCAATAGCAAGCGATGGTATAAAATTTCTCTGCACTCCTAAAAAAGGAATTAAAGCAGTACTTACCGCCCAGGCGATACCATAAAAGACTTCTTTTGATCCTGGTATCTGCTCGAGACTTCTGTAACGGATAAAGTTAGAAAAGCTTTTTGGTATAATTTGTAATCGATAAAAAATCCCAAAAAGACTTGCGAGGAAAATACAAAAGAAGATAGACTTGCTGTGAATTAATCCAATGATTAAAGATGCAGTTGCTCCCAATACTCCTAAAATAACAAAGAGAGCTTGCTTCTTTTCGTAAAACTTAGCCCTTGCCGGTTCGTTGAGTGCTACGGATTCTTTATTGGCAAAGTGGTTGAGCACCTGCATTGAAAAGATGAAAAGGGCGGCGATTAAGCAAAAAAACAGTTTTGGTTGAACGCCAACCAGCAATGCACACGCATAACTCAGGCTTGCCGCACCCAAACCGACATATGTGCAACTACCTATTAAAAAGTTAAAGATACTTTTTGTAGCAAATAGAATTTTTTGGTATTTGTTGACTTTGTACGACCTTACCTTGTCAACAACTCGTTTGATCATCCAGTTTGGTGTAGATGCGCCTGCAGTTACGCCAACAGTATTATAATCTTTTAAAGTGTTGAGGTCTATTTCTGCGTCTGTTTCAACGTGGAATGTAGGAGTTCCCTGCGACTCGCAGATAGTAACGAGCCGTGTGGTGTTGGCGCTTCCCCTCCCGCCTACAACAATCATTGCGTCTACAGATTTGCAGAGACTAATAACTTCATCTTGTCTCTTGTATGTGGAACTGCAAATAGTTTCAAAAGATTCTGCGTTTGGATAGCGCTTTTTTATTTCATCGATAGCTTTCTTAAATAAATGTCTGTCTTGCGTTGTTTGAGCGACAATGCAGACCTGATCCATAGGGGGTAGGAGGTTGATATCTTCCAGATTTTCAATTACATGCCCTTTTCCTTCTGCGTAACCCAGCAGCCCGATAACCTCCGCGTGTCCGTTATCACCGACAATTACTGTTGAATACCCCATTGCAGCGTATTTTTTAATTATCGATTGTACTCTCATTACATGCGGACAGGTGGCATCACATACTTTCGCTCCTTTACTTTCAATTTCTTCTCTTCTGGAAGGAGTTACACCATGAGCCCTTATAACGACAGTACTTTTAGAAAGATCAGAGTTTTCATTGACAATATGGATGTCTCTTTTTTCTAAATATTCAAGTACTTGCGGATTATGAATCAATGGTCCGTCTGTGTAAACCCTTGCACCTGCATTCTTTTCGTTTGCCGCATCTAAAAGGATATCCATTGCCCTTCGGACACCCATACAGAAACCTGCTGTCTTCGCAACGATAACTTTCAATTATAACCCGGAGAGAAAATAAAACTGATAAAATAAATCTGTTTGCTAATATCCACGATATTTCACAAGGCATGGAAAATGTAAATTGCTACTAATGTAATACTAAATGCGCAAATTTTGCAATATCAAGCATAAGCTCCATTATTTGCAAGATTTATAAATTTTAGAAAATTTTATCAATTGCGATAGTGGTTGTCAATGATTTAAAGTGTGAGGTGCTTTATTTATGAAATGGATAGCGGTTATTAATTTCATAATTATTAATTGACAAAAATATTAATAACTTATATACTTCGGCTTAGTCAATTTGAGGCTTAAAAAAGTAAAATCATCTGAGTACTCAAAAGCTGTTTTTATTTGGTATAAATTTAGGGAAGGAATTTGTATTATGGGAAAAAAAGTGCGTTCGATGTTTTTAGTTTTTGGATTGTGCAGTATTTTGTTTGGTTCTGTAAGCAGCTTGCAAGCTTCAGATAGTTTGGATGACGGCATCTTATGGATGACAAAAAGTGAGGTTCGGGAAAAGTTTGGAGCGCCGGCTTACTTGTATTCTGAAGAAGAACCTTACAGAAGATATAGAATTGTTACACCAGAAGAAGAGGAGGGTTTAAGGAAAACCTTTTTATATGATGTTACGGTGCATGATCTGTATTACTTAAAAAGAAATAATACAAATATAGAACTGAGGATTTATTATGGCGTTGACAGGTCGCACGGGGCTGAAATTTACCGTGTAAGCGAGTATCATATAGGATTTATGGACGGTCCGGTCCCTCTTGGGAAAATATCAGAATTAATTCCTGAGTGTAAACCAATCCATCAGTCTCCAAAAGTATTTCAGGAGCATATGTTTAATTTTGATAATTACAGGATAATCTTTGTCACCGATAGAGTTAATTCACTTACCAATCATTTTGGATCAATCTTTGTTGACCCTGATAAGGATATAAAGGATTGGTCTTTGGCATATGATGTTATTCTGACGGAAGGTGAGTCTGAAAATGTTACTTCAAATAGTATGGTTCAGGAAATAATTGTATCAGTCGATGGCGAGTACAGGATAGGGAAAACGAAGCATGTTTTTAAGACGAGGCTCATTAAAAATCCTTTGCAATAATAGTATTCTGACGTAGAGAATACCTATCTCATGTTGTTTAAGAAAGCAGTAATGATGAATGGCAATTCATTTATCTTACTGCTTTTTCTTTTGCTATATTTTTCCTACAAATAATGCGGGAGGGTGATAAGTGAAAATATGTTGCGTTGGCAGCGGTTATGTTGGTCTTGTTGCGGGTACATGCCTTGCGGATATGGGAAATGATGTTATATGTGTGGATTCTAATAAAAGTAAAATAAATAACTTAAAAAAAGGCATCATTCCGATATATGAACCTGGTCTTAAAGATATGTTAGAGCGAAACGCAAGGGAACGGAGGATTACTTTTACCACAATCGTTAAAGATGGTATTCAAAAGTCAGATGTTATTTTTATTGGTGTAGGAACACCATCAGACCATAATAATTGCGCGGATATTTCGGCTATTATCTCGGTTGCTGAAAGTATTGGGAAATACATAAATGGATATAAAGTTATTGTGAATAAAAGCACTGCGCCCGTAGGAACCTTGGAAAAAATTGGAAAAGTTATAAAATCGTTTCAAAAAAAATCTGTACGGTTTGATTTGGTATCGAATCCTGAATTTATGAGAGAAGGTGAAGCGATTAAGGATTTTACCAATCCGGACAGAATTGTAATTGGAGTGCAAAGCGAAAAGGCTAAAAATATTATGGAATCAATTTATCATGGTATTTCAAGGGCTGACAAGCCGATTATGTTTACTGATATAAGAAGTGCTGAATTAATTAAGTATGCGAGTAATGCAATGCTTGCAACAAGAATTTCTTTTATGAATGAATTAGCGCAATTATGTGAAAAAGTTGGCGGAGATATCAAAGAAATTGCGAAGGGGACGGGATTGGATTCCAGAATCGGACCACGATTTCTTCAGGCAGGGATCGGGTATGGAGGATCCTGTTTTCCGAAAGATGTAAATGCACTGATACAAATAATGAAGGAAAATGGTGTTGATGCAAAAATATTGACGGCTGTCCATGAGGTGAATGAACAACAAAAGAAGTCTCTTTTTGAAAAAATTCAAACACTTGTTCCCAAAATCAAGAACAAAAAAGTTGCTATATGGGGTTTGGCATTTAAACCAAAGACAGATGATATGAGGGATGCGCCCTCAATAACGTTAATTAAACAATTGCAGGAAGCAGGCGCTCAAATAAAAGCCTTCGATCCTGAAGCAATGGAAAATGCGAAAACTATTTTGCAAGGGGTAAATTATTATGACGACCCTTATTCAACAGTTAAAAACTGTGATGTGCTGGTAATTGTAACTGAATGGAATGAGTTTAGAGACCTTGATATGAAAAAAATAAAAAAACTTTTAAAAAGTCCGAATGTAATTGACGGAAGAAATATATATGAACCGAACGATATGAAAGAATTGGGTTTTAATTATTTATGCGTGGGGAGAGAATGATTTTAATGGTTTTCAGCGGTGGTATTGTTTCTGCATTTTATGATCTGGCATGCGTTAAGAATATTTACATGTTGTTTGCTTATCGGTGAAAGACAGGCTTTTTGTAACAACATGTTGAGGTCGAAGTGTTTTCCTAAGCCGAGTTTATCTCTTAATGGCGAAATAATTTTTTCGAATCGTGAGATGAGCGGGTTATCAATACCGGCATAATTGAGAATAAAAATATATCCGTCTTTTTTACACACCCTTTTTATTTCATTTAAAGTGCGTAAAGGATCTGGTACAACGGTAATAACATGCGATGCAATGACTTTATGAAACGTATTGTCTCCAAAGGCCATGAGGGAAGCATCCATAGTAGATAAGTGCACGTTATTGAGTGCGTATTTCATTTTCTTTGCCTTTGCTTTCATTAACATTTCTTCACTCAAATCTATTCCTATTATCTTAATTCCTTTTGGATAAAGCGGCAGCGATAACCCCGTTCCAACCCCAACTTCCAGAATTGTATCATGAGGTTCAATATCCATCATTTTAAGAGCGGTGTGCCTGCCATGCTCAAACAATTTTCCGAAGAGTGTATCGTAAATGGAAGCGTAAAGTGAATATACTTTTTTTATGTGATTACTCATGTGTATGGTTTATAAACTATTTGTTAAAAAACGGCAAATATCGTCTTGTGCTTTTCTGGTGTCACGTAAACTTCTGAAATTATTTATAAGAATTGAAAACGCTAGTTTGTTACCTTTAATGGTATTTATGTAACCGGAAAGTGCTGAAGTGCCGGCAATATACCCGGTTTTTGCGTGAATGTTGTTCTTACAGAGAGTGGAAGACATTCTGCGGCGAAGCCCACCATCAATGCCGGAAATTGGTAATGAGTCGTAAAACACCTTAGCGTTTTTGTGTGTATGCATGTATGTTAAAAGAGTAGTTATCATATTAGGTGAGAGTTTATTTTCTTTTGACAAACCGGAACCATCCCGTATTTTATACTCTTTTTGGTTAAAACCTAATTTCTCCATGAACGTATGAATGACTTTCAAACCATTTTCTGTGCTGCCCCTCCCGTTTAGATGTGCGCCTAGTGTTTTAATTATTTGTTCTGCGTAAAAATTCTGACTTCGTTTGTTTGTAACGTGGATGGATTGCTCCATTGTGGAAATAGTTTGGGCAAATTTAATGGGTTTATACGAATGTGTTTCACGATCGTTTTCTTTGATCAATCGGGCTGTTCCGAGAACATCTATGCCATTATTTTCGAGCATTTCTTTAAAAAGTGTTACCAGATAGAGTGAAGGGTTATGCACACTTACCCACTCCCTTTTCTGTGATGCATTTGTCCAGAATTTCCCCTTAACATAGATGTCGTTTGTTCCGGGTTTCCGATAAATGGAATATGCATGTTGCTTTTTTTCAGAAGTATAAATACATTCGTTAAATATTGTGACAAACGAAGTATTTGGTTCAAGTACCAGCGTAACTTTTTCATTTGCCTTATTCTGAGGCACGAAAATAATATCAACACAATTATCATTAAATGATAGGCTGCTGCTTGGGGCGCAATACCACTCATGTAATTGATTTTTTGGCCATGTGTCGTTGATATACATGCGGTCAAAAATAGAGTCATCTGCTATAATATCACCCGTAATTTTGTTTATGCCATGATTTTTTATTGCTTTTAACCAGGAATCCGGAACAGCTAAAATGTTGCCATTATGAAATCTTCCTGAAAGGTTCGGGTCTCCGCTTCCTCTAATAATGATGTTGCCTTCAAGTGTTCCCCGGTTTGTTATGTTCCCAAGTGCTTCTACAGAGGTGTTGTATTTAAAATCGGGTCCTAAATATTCTAATGCGGTTGCGGTAGTAAAAAGTTTCATGTTAGAAGCAATTGTAAATAAATCGTCACTTCGGTAATTAAGGAGGGGAGTATTGCTTTTTAAGGATACAACGCTTATTCCGCAGTGTGCATTTTTCAATGAATATTTCTTTAAGATAGTATTGAGTTGTTCATTGATGTTTATTGGTTCTGCTTTAATTTCCCGAAGCGGTAACGATAAGCAGCTGAATAAGACGAGTAGAATTAAGCTATTTCTTTTATAAAAATTTAATAACAACAGATGAAATAGAAACATAAATCGTATTGATATGAAAAATGAGGGATAGAAAAATTATTTCTTTTTTGAGGTTGTTTTACTTTTTTTCGGTTTTGCACTTGCTGTAACGTAGCTCATTTCTAACAAATTGTCGATTGTTTGCAATGCGGTAATGGGATCCAGGGGTTTCGTAAGTACAACATTTGCACCGGCTTTAACTAATGAAGATTCAATACGTTTTGATTTTTGTTCACAAATCATAATAATGGGTAAAATTTTATTTGTTTTCCTGATATCATATAAGATTTCTTTACCAGGGATATCCTGAACCATTTCACTTATAATAACAATATCCATTTTTCTCTCTTGGAGAATATTTAATGCCACGTTTCTGTTAAGGGCAACCTCTGTTTCATAACCGTATTGTTCAAATAAATCTCTTAATGTATCAACTGTTTGTCGTTCATCCTCTACGATCATTATCCTTGATGAAGGCATAATTTACCTTTCACGTTAAATGTGTGGTTTCATAAAGTTTCGTTATTCAAAATGAAACATCTATTTAAAGAAAGAGAATGATAAATGAGTTTAAAAAATCTCGTTTTATTTTAAATTCTTAATTTTGATACATTATATTTATTTGGAAAATGATAATGAGTGATATCGTTAAAAAAATAACAAAGGTTTTAAAATTTTTTCATTACCTGGCGAATCTCCCTTTCAACTGTTCTTTTTTTGATGTCCTCACGTTTATCAACCTTGGATTTTCCCCGTACAAGTGCAATTTCTAATTTAGCGAGTCCATTTTTAAAATATATTGATAACGGGATAATAGTACAGCCTTTTTGTTTGACTTTTCCTGCTATTTTAGCTATTTCCCTCTTATGCAAAAGGAGTTTTCTCCTCCTTTTTGGTTCATGGTTTTGGCGGTTTCCTTGTTTATATTCACCAATATGCATTTCATACAGAAAGACTTCTCCGTGATCAATTTGGCCGAAACTATCATTTATGCTGACATCTTTATTTCTTAACGATTTAACTTCAGTACCGGTGAGGACTATCCCAGCCTCTATTTTTTCTAAAATTTCATATTGATAGAAGGCTTTTCTATTTTTAGCTAAAATTTCCATTCTATTCAGAACAAAACAAAATATGGTACTTCTTTATTTGTGCGTATTTTTAACAAAATAACAGTTAAATCGAAAATATTGATAAGAGGACAAATAATGAATTTTCAGCACGGATTAGAAGGAATATTATCGTAATTGTTGACAACGAAAAGGCATACGATTGCAAATATTAACAAATAGAGAATAGTAATGCAAGGCCATTTTATGAAAAAACCTTTGACTTGACCATGTTTATTTCCTAAAATCTCTACGGAAAGTACCGTGAGGAAATCTCAATATGAGAGATTATGTTTTGTAAGGTACTTAAGTATTTACGAATAGAATTTATTGTCCATGTGGTTATTCGATATTGAGGCATTAGATAATATAGTCGTTCGTTTTACGCCGAAGTGGCGGAATTGGCAGACGCGCTAGATTCAGGTTCTAGTGGTGGCGACACCGTAAGGGTTCAAATCCCTTCTTCGGCATATAAAAATTAAGAAAAAGTCATAAGTATTTGAATATATGGCTGTTTAAAAGAATTGTTGCAAAATTAACTTTCCCTTCCGTTCCCATCGATTCTCATCATTTCTCCTGTGCTGACTGCCACCTTTTTTATAAGACAATAAAATAGTAAAGAAGTAGTAAAAGTTTTCTTCAATATTTTTATATGACTACTTACGGATGATCATAACATGGTGCAAAGCGAACCTAACAATAAAATAAAAGAGACGCTCCTGGCTTTACAAAAAAATGAGATCACAGAGAGCCATATTTATGCAAATTTAGCAAAATCGGTAAAACATCCCGAAAATAAAAAAATCCTGGAAACTATTGCCAAAGACGAACTTCATCACTCACTGATATGGAAAGAATTTACCAATAAAGAAGTAAAACCCCACATGGTAAACGTATGGAAATATTACCTGTTGTGCCGTGTATTTGGTTTAACATTCGGGTTAAAACTTATGGAGCGCAGAGAAAAAAACACACGGGATAGCTACAGAAACCTCGGTATAGGAACGGAAGAAAAAATAAATGAAATCATTAAGGATGAAAAAGAACATGAAAATGAAGTGCTCAATATGCTGGATGAAGATTTTCTTCAATACACAAGCTCAATGGTTCTCGGCTTAAACGATGCTCTCGTGGAATTAACCGGAGCGCTTGCAGGATTGACATTAGCATTAAAAAGTTCAAAGTTGATTGCTTTAGTCGGACTGATTACAGGAATAGCTGCATCTTTATCAATGGGATCTTCTGAATATTTATCTACTAAATCGGAAGAAGGTAAAAAAAATCCTTTAAAGGCGTCAATCTATACAGGCATAAGCTATCTTTTTACCGTTATCATTCTCATATTTCCTTATTTAATGATTACAAACTATTTCGCTTGTTTAGCTATAACGTTACCCACTGCGGTTTTGATTATTTTTTTCTTTAATTATTATATTTCCGTCGCGAAAGACCTGTCATTTAAGAAACAATTCTTCGAAATGGCAGGATTGAGTCTTGGCATTGCAGTATTCAGCTTTTTCATCGGTCACTTGCTCAGGTATTTCCTGGGAATTACGATATAATAAAATATTATTTTCCGCCCGTGCTATGTAAATATTGTATGTCGGTTAACACATTGCATCTTGCTTTTGCCTGATGATGTTTACTAAACTCCCCGCTAAAACCATTTCAATTTGCCGATCGCTCATGGTATGCAATGTATCGTAAGTATCACCTTTTTTCCTATTATACACCTTTACACTTTTTCCTTTTTTTATTGTATTTGTAACATCCGATATCACCAATACATCGTCCTGTTCAATTTTCTCCCAGGCTCCCGGGTTTTGAAATGTCAAAGGTAATATTCCAAAGTTACATAAATTCTGCCAGTGAATACGCGCAAAGTTCTTTGCGATAACTACGCGCACCCCAAGATAACGTGGTGCAATGACAGCATGTTCACGGCTTGAACCTTGTCCGTAATTTTCTCCGCCTATAATAAAAAAACACTTCTTTTTATTTTTAATAGTCCTCTCATAAAATGTAGTATCGATCGGGCTAAAGGTAAATTTGCTGATCTCAGGAATATTACTTCTGTAAGGAAGCACCTTTGCACCGGCAGGCATTATCTCATCGGTAGAGATATCATCTCCCACTTTGAGAAGTACTGTTCCTTCAAGTTTTTCAGGAAGAGGATCGAACGTTGGCAGGGGTTTAATATTCGGCCCTGTTTCAAGTGTAACCTCTTCCGGTTCCTTAGTAGGGGGCATAAACATTTTGGTATTAATAAGCACCGCCCGTGGTTCGTTGTAATGTGGATACTCCATTTTCAGGGTTCGAGGGTCGGTGATAACACCAGTCAATGCGGAAGCAGCAGCAGTTTCCGGGCTGCAGAGATATACCTGATCATCCTTTGTGCCGGAACGGCCGGGAAAATTTCTTGGTACCGTTCTCAGGCTTATGCATCCCGTTGCGGGCGCCTGTCCCATCCCTATACAGCCATTGCAGCCCGCCTGATGAAGCCGGGCGCCGGCATGAATGAGTTTCTCCAATAATTCAAGTGAAATGAGATTTTCCAGTACCTGGCGTGTCGAAGGATTAATATCAAAGGATACACGGTCATGTACCTGTTTCCCGTTTACGATAATTGCCGCTATGGCAAAATCACGAAGTCCGGGATTTGCAGAAGAACCAATGTACGACTGATAAATTTCCCTCCCCGCAACTTCCCTTACCGGAACAACATTGCCCGGACTACTTGGACACGCAATAAGTGGTTCCAGTTCTGATAGATTAATCTCTTCATATTCATCATATTTGCATCCATCATCCGCGGACAGTTTTACCCACGCATCGCCTCTTCCCTGTGCCTTTAAAAACCCTTTTACCATTTCATCGGAAGGAAACACGGTCGTTGTAGCGCCGAGTTCTGCTCCCATATTTGCAATAACAAGACGATCCATTGCCGTGAGATTCTCTAACCCTGGTCCATAATATTCAATAATCTTTCCAATACCGCCATCAACATCATGACGGCGGAGCATTTCAAGAATGACATCCTTCGCACTCACCCACTCCGGAAGTTTACCCGTCAGTTTCACTCCCCAGACTTTTGGCATTTTCAAATAAAACGGTTCACCCGCCATAGCCATAGCAACTTCTAACCCACCAGCCCCAAAGGCAAGCATTCCCAAAGCACCGGCAGAAGGTGTGTGACTATCAGAACCAAGCAGTGATTTCCCCGGTACGCCAAAACGCTCCGCATGCACCGGATGGCTGATACCATTTCCCGGCCTGCTGTACCAGATTCCAAATTTTCTGCATGCACTGCGCAAAAACAAATGGTCGTCGGGATTCTTATTGTCTTCCTGCACCAGATTATGGTCTATATATTGAACCGACAATTCCGTTTTAACGCGGGAAAGCCGCATTGCTTCCAGTTCTAACATTACCATGGTACCCGTTGCATCCTGCGTTAGCGTCTGATCAATTTTTAATGCTATTTCACTACCATGTACCAGACTCCCTTCAAGAAGGTGTCTTCTTAATAATTTTTGTGTCAAATTTTCAACCATAAGTATAAGCTCCTTCTCAATCATTTGGAGGAAGAAAAATATGTTTGCTTCCATATTATCAATGATTGACTAATAAACCACAAATTATGAACTAAAGTGTTGCGAATAAAATAATGTTTTTAACATCGTTATGTTTTAAAATGCATTATTCATTCACAATTAAAAAAAATATTTTAATCTCTTAAAAGAAAGGTTGGTTTTTATAATGCTAAAATACTCCTTTTTTATTTTAGCAATGTTATTACCCAATATTGGATTTTGTTTTAATGAGGCCGATTCGGAGAAGAAAAACAATGTTACAAACAAAATTAGATATATTTCAAAGATTAACAATTTTATCGATATTGACCGTTATGATACCGTAAATATCGTAACTACTCCCTATAGCAAAATTGAATATTTGTCAACTCAAGTACCTGGAATTGGCGCTGGCCGCCCCGGTACTGAAGAGTTTCTTAATGCAGATATCCTTATTAAGCTGAAGAAAGATAATACCCTGTATGGGTTAAGTTTATCATTATTTGATACGTACGGGTCCAGCCAGGCAATTTTTGAAACATTAATGACAGCGCTCATACATGATCTTTTCGTTGAAATTGTTTATTATGACAAGAAAGGTACAAAACAGATTTTAAGAGTTACTGTGAAAAAATAAAAAAATATATACACACCTGCTATAAGTTACCAGGCAATGTCATTAAGTTAAGCTACCAGCCGCAAAAGTCCCCCTGCAAAGGGGGACTCAGGGGGTTGTTTCTCTAAAATAATCCTTAACTTAATAACATTGAGTCTCCAGGGCAATGCATTTTTAAAACAATTTTCAGTGAACATTTTTACCGTTATAATATTTTATGTATATAGTCAAACGAATCTATCTTATGTAGTTTATCTATAAACGATGTTTTTTGTATAAAAATATTAATATGTAAAAGGATATGATCGATGGTACAAAGAAAAAAGAATTACCTGACAGCATTATTGTTTGGTTTTTTTCTTTCAGGGACTGCCTCCGCAAACATTATTGAAATTGAACGTGTTGTGACTAATTTAAACAAGCCGGTTGCCATTACTCATGCAGGTGATGGTTCCGGAAGGATTTTTATTGGTTTGCAAGATGGATTGGTTGTTATATTCGATGGAACTGAATTGCTTTCTTCCCCATTTCTTGATATTCAATCCAGGGTTTCATGTTGCGGAGAAAGAGGATTGCTGGGAATCGCTTTTCACCCGGATTATAAAAATAATGGGTATTTTTACCTTAATTATACCGACATTAACGGGAATACTGCTATTGCACGGTATAGTGTGTCTGACGACCCTGACGTTGCCGATCTGGAATCGGAAGATATTCTGATCAATATTCAACAACCATACAGCAACCACAATGGCGGGCACCTTACATTTGGTCCTGATGGTTACCTTTACATTGGAACCGGAGATGGCGGGGCGGGAGGTGATCCTTTCAATAATGCACAGGATATTAAGTCACTTTTGGGAAAAATACTTCGCATCGATGTAAACAATGGTTTTCCCTATGCGATACCTTCCGATAATCCGTTTAGAGAAAATCCTGACGCACGCGGAGAAATCTGGGCATACGGGCTGCGCAATCCGTGGCGCTTTAGTTTCGATCGTCTGACAGGCGATTTATTTATTGCAGATGTAGGGCAAAATACCTTGGAAGAAGTAAATTTTCAGAAAGCAAACAGTAATGGAGGAGAAAACTATGGCTGGCGATTAATGGAAGGAAATCATTGTTATAACCCTTCAGAAAACTGCAATGACGGAACGCTTACCTTGCCTGTATTAGAATATGACCATTCATCTGGATGTTCAATAACGGGTGGCTACCGTTACCGGGGGAGAATGATTCCCCCGCTCTTTGGCATTTATTTGTATGGTGATTACTGTTCGGGAACCATATGGGGAGCAAAAAGGAATAAACAAGGCACGTGGGAAACGAAGAAACTCCTTGATTCGGATTATGCCATCAGCACCTTCGGTGAAGATGAAAAAGGGGAGGTATATTTTGCTCATTACGATGAGGATGATGGATCTGTATACCGCATAACGAATGTGATTCCAAAAACCTCTGGTTTTGGTAATGAGTAGATAAAATTTGAATTGAAAAATTATCCCCAGCAAACGATTTAAATAAAACCTCTCTTATGTTCTGCCATATTGACAGAACATGGAAGAACCTATTATAGTAGTACTAAATTCATAATATATTAATTTTATAATACTTATATTTGCAGTGATACCTATTGTAATTTTAGGCATAAATATTGCGCTATAAAAAATAAAAATTAATGGTATTTTTTAGGCCTTTTTTATAAGGAGACAATGTATGGCTAAGGACTTAACGAAATGGACAAGTGTATCATCTCTTCAGAACGAAATAAACCGCATGTTTGACCAGTTTTTCAGGGGATGGGATTTTTCAGGGTTCGGCCCGGAAGCCGGAACGTGGGCTCCCAGCATTGATCTTGCCGAAACAGATGATAATATTGTCATTAAAGCAGAAATCCCGGGAATAGATCCAAAAGAGGTGGATATTTCGATACAAGACAACAATTTGATCATTAAAGGTGAGAAAAAAGAAGAAAAAGAAGAGAAGGGGAAAAACTATTACCGTATGGAAAGGAGCTATGGAAAATTCTCCCGTTCCATAGACCTTCCCTCTTCTGTGGACACTAGCAAAGTAAGCGCGGAATGCAAAAACGGCGTGCTGGAAATAACGCTTCCGAAAAAAGAAGAGGTGAAACCAAAGCAGATTACGGTAAAGGTAAGTTAATACACAGACGTCAAATTAATGATGTGCATTAAAAAGGGGAGCATTCCCAAATTTTTGCAAAATTCCAAAAGAGACCATGGCTCGTTCCAAAGCTCCAGCTTTGGAACGTAATTGCTTTAGAAGCTTCGCTTCCCATAACTGGAAGCATAAGCTTCCTTCACAATTGTGTTCCCAAGCCGGAGTTCTTACAGTTGGACAATTTTTTGCTGGACAATTAGAACC
>SOET01000063.1 GCA_021646465.1 Candidatus Kuenenia hertensis
TCAAAGAACATACAAAAAATTATGACTACGCAAATACTTATCCGGACAATACTGTTGAGTAATGGAATATTTGTCCTGAAAATACACATATCCTTTGCTCCGGTAATTGAAGGTATCAAAAATGTACAAGTGCAATTCATACCGGAAGTAACGGATGAAATCAAGGACAAATACTTGTCGCAAAGCATTGAAAAGTCATAAGTTGTGACCGAACAGACTTGCGACTTAAAAATATTTTTTCGGACACATTATTTAACAGAGTAATGTATTAAAACTTAACATCAGATGTTTTTAAGTGCTTAGCTTGTCCAAAATGGCCCTTTATTACTTAATTTGGACAGTACTGAATAGCAGTAAAAGTTCCAGGCATCACATATGATACATAGAGAATTTTAAAATGATCCGGAAAGTGTTTTTATATTAACTTAAAAAGATTGCTTTGTTTGGTTTTGTCTAATCCGTTATGGTATAGGTATAGTAAGATTGGAATTTGCCCGGGCGGATGTGGTTTTTTTTTTGATGACACATACTATTGTATAAGAACTATTGTTTTAATAACAATTTTGAAAATTATATGAATTAAGGTTTGAAAAAAAATTATTTTATGATAATATATTCAAATAAGTGATTTATTGGATAAGTTTCCGTTTTTTGCAAATTGAATAATTTAAGTATCAGGTAAGGAAAATTAAAAAGAAAAGTTTTTTTATTTTTTTCTTGATATTTTGTATTTTATTAGTATATTAAGGAAATCTTCGATTTTGTGATTTTTGCTCTTTTAAAACTTAGAAGTCAATTGCGTGCGAGTTGAAAAACCGATGTAAATTCTTTTTTGTTAGTAAACTCAAAGTTTGAATAGCCAAGTAGTTCGGCTAGCCTTTTGTAAATTTATGAAGGGTATGATCTTGGCTCAGAACGAACGCTGGCGGCGTGGATTAGGCATGCAAGTCGAACGAGGGAGCATCTCGTAAGGGATGCAAATCGAGTGGCGAAAGGGTGAGTAATGCATTGATAACCTGCCTTTAAGATGGGAATAACTGCGTTTCGAGTAATCGAAACTACCGAAAGGGCTGCTAATACCCAATAATACTATTTGTGCTTAGGTATGAATGGTCAAATGTTAGGAACTTCGGTTCCCTATGCTTAGAGAGGGGTTAATGTCCTATCAGCTAGTTGGTGGGGTAATGGCCTACCAAGGCGAAGACGGGTAGCCGGCTTGAGAGGGTGGTCGGCCACACTGGGACTGAGACACTGCCCAGACTCCTACGGGAGGCTGCAGTCGAGAATCTTTCGCAATGCCCGAAAGGGTGACGAAGCGACGCCGCGTGTGGGAAGAAGGCCTTCGGGTTGTAAACCACTGTCAGGAGTTAGGAAGTGCAAGGGCGTTAATAGCGCTTTTGCTTGACTAAGGCTCCAGAGGAAGCCACGGCTAACTCTGTGCCAGCAGCCGCGGTAATACAGAGGTGGCAAGCGTTGTTCGGAATTATTGGGCGTAAAGAGCACGTAGGCGGCCTTGCAAGTCAGTTGTGAAAGCCTTCCGCTTAACGGAAGAATGGCATCTGATACTACAGGGCTTGAGTACGGGAGGGGAGAGTGGAACTTCTGGTGGAGCGGTGAAATGCGTAGATATCAGAAGGAACGCCGGCGGCGAAAGCGACTCTCTGGCCCGAAACTGACGCTGAGTGTGCGAAAGCTAGGGGAGCAAACGGGATTAGATACCCCGGTAGTCCTAGCCGTAAACGATGGGCACTAAGTAGAGGGGTTTTGATTATCTCTCTGCCGGAGCTAACGCATTAAGTGCCCCGCCTGGGGAGTACGGCCGCAAGGCTAAAACTCAAAAGAATTGACGGGGGCTCGCACAAGCGGTGGAGCATGTGGCTTAATTCGATGCAACGCGAAGAACCTTACCGGGGTTTGACATGGTAGAAGTAGAAGCCTGAAAGGGTAACGATCGGTATCCAGTCCGAAGCTATCACAGGTGTTGCATGGCTGTCGTCAGCTCGTGTCGTGAGACGTTGGGTTAAGTCCCCTAACGAGCGAAACCCTTGTCTTTAGTTGCCAACAGGTTATGCTGTGCACTCTAAAGAGACTGCCGTCGTTAAGACGGAGGAAGGTGGGGATGACGTCAAGTCATCATGGCCCTTATGTCCCGGGCTGCACACGTGCTACAATGGTCGGTACAAAGGGATGCTAAATCGTGAGATGGTGCGAAACCAATAAAGCCGACCTCAGTTCAGATTGGAGGCTGAAACTCGCCTCCATGAAGTAGGAATCGCTAGTAATCGCGGATCAGCCTCGCCGCGGTGAATATGTTCCCGAGCCTTGTACACACCGCCCGTCAAGCCACCCAAGCAAGATGCACCCAAAATCGCCTGCCTAACCCGTAAGGGGAGGAAGCGCTTAAGGTGTGTTTTGTGAGGAGGACTAAGTCGTAACAAGGTAGTCGTAGGAGAACCTGCGGCTGGATCACCTCCTTTCTAAGGATTGTTACAAAATGGTTTTGTCTCGCACGCAGAGGACTTCTCTTTTTTGGTATATTTAAGCCTTTGGAAATAGAGTTCGGGCCCAAATGTTGATTAGTGGGTTTGGGCCTATAGCTCAGTTGGTTTAGAGCATTCCCCTGATAAGGGAAAGGTCAGTGGTTCGAGTCCACTTAGGCCCACCATTATTTCTTTGTTGTTGCTTGGATGGGCAGGGGATGTAGCTCAACTGGGAGAGCGCTGCCCTTGCAAGGCAGAGGTTAGCGGTTCGATCCCGCTCATCTCCACCAATTTTAAGGAGTTAAGTGCGGTTTTGGGAAAAGTGAAGCCAACTAGCTTAGTGCTTAATTCCTTTTGTCTGATGGCAAAATACCAGGATAATAAGTTGTAGACTATAATATGTTCTTTGAAAAGTGAATACTTAACGGGTAGCAATTTGATCCTCTTGTATAATTTTAAGATGTCAAGCTAATAAGGGTTCATGGTGGATGTCTTGGCGCTGAGAGGCGAAGAAGGACGTGGAAGACTGCGATAAGCTTCGGGGAGCTGCCAAACAAGCTTAGATCCGGAGATTTCCGAATGGGGAAACCTACTGTAGGTTTATGCTATAGTATCGACATCTGAATACATAGGGTGTCGAGGCGAACGGAGAGAATTGAAACATCTTAGTAACTCCAGGAAAAGAAAGAGAATTCGATTTCCCTAGTAGCGGCGAGCGAAAAGGAAAAAGCCTAAACCGGTTATGTGTCAAGCCCTTGTGCGTTGCATAGCCGGGGTCGTGGGTATTGTGATGGTAGTGCAAGGACTGCCTAGAAAGTTACAAATGCATTTTTTAACTGAATAGTTCTGGAAAGATTAACCGCAGAAGGTGATAGTCCTGTAAGTGAAAAAAAATGCACTTTTAACGCAATTACCCGAGTAACACCCGTCTCGTGGAAGCGGGTGTGAATTTAGGGAGTCCACTCTCTAAGGCTAAATACTACTCAGCGACCGATAGTGTACAAGTAGCGCGAGCGAAAGATGAAAAGAACCCCTGTTAGGGGAATGAAATAGAACCTGAAACCGTGAACTTACAAGCGGTGGGAGCACTATGGTTCTTTAATTAGAATAATGTGTGACCGCGTGCCTTTTGCATAATGAACCGGCGACTTATTATGTATTGCAGGTTAAGTCTTTATGGGACGAAGCCACAGCGAAAGCGAGTGTGAAAGCGCGAAATGTATGTAGTGCATAATAGACCCGAAACCATGTGATCTACCCTTGGTCAGGATGAAGCGAATGTAAAAATTCGTGGAGGTCCGAACGCACTTGCGTTGAAAAGCGAGGCGATGAACTGAGGGGAGGAGTAAAAGTCTAATCAAACTTGGTGATAGCTGGTTCTCTCCGAAATAGCTTTAGGGCTAGCCTTATGGCGTGAATATAGTGGGGGTAGAGATACTGAATAGATTCTGGGGCCTACCAGGCTACCAAGTCCAATCAAACTCCGAATACCATTGTATAAGTCATAGGAGACAGACTGTGGGGGATAAGCTTCATTGTCAAAAGGGAAACAACCCAGACCGACAGCTAAGGTCCCTAAAATAGACTAAGTGATAAAGGAAGTGAGAGTGCTAAGACAGTTAGGATGTTGGCTTAGAAGCAGCAATCATTTAAAAAGTGCGTAATAGCTTACTAACCGAGCATTCTTGCGCCGAAAATATTGCGGGACTAAGTCTATTACCGAAGCTTCGGATTATCGAATTATTTATGATTCGATAGTGGTAGGAGAGCGTTCTATGTTAGGTTGAAGAGAGACTGTGAAGACTCTTGGACGATATAGAAGTGATTATGCCGGTATAAGTAGCGATAATATAAGTGAGAATCTTATTCGCCGTAAGCCTAAGGTTTCCTGGGGAAGGTAAATCCGCCCAGGGTTAGCCGGAGCCTAAGTCGAGGCTGAAAGGCGTAGATGATGGACAACAGGTTAATATTCCTGTGCTACCATAATAGCGTTGAACATGGGGGGACAGAGGTGTGAAGGTTAGCAAACCTACTAGACACGGTTTGTTCAAGCCTTAGGTACTGTCCTAGGTAAATCCGGGACAACAAAGTATCGAGGGTGAGTACGTTGGCGTATGCCTATAAGTAACTGGAGCATCTCTCAAGAAAAGCCTCGTTTGTGAGTTATTATGGTATCCGTACTAAAACTGACACAGGTAGGCAGGGAGAGAATCCTAAGGCGCTCGAGAGAACCCTCGTTAAGGAACTCGGCAAAATTACTCCGTAACTACGGGAGAAGGAGTGCCTCAAGTAAAATTGGGGCCACAGTAAAAAGACCCGGGCGACTGTTTACTAAAAACACAGGTCTCTGCTAAGATTTAAAATCAACGTATAGAGACCGACGCGTGCTCGATGCCAGAAAGTTAAGGGGATGGGTTAGTGCCTGAAAAGGTGCGAAGCTCAGAACCGAAGCTCTGGTGAATGGCGGCTCTAACTATGAGAGTCCTAAGGTAGCGAAGTTCCTTGTCGGCTAACTTCCGACGTGCATGAATCGCGTAACGACTTGGGTACTGTCTCAACGAGGGACTCGGCGAAATTGTAGTCGTGGTGAAGATGCCACGTACCCGCGGCAAGACGGAAAGACCCCGTGAACCTTTACTGTAGCCTATTATTGGGTTTTGGTACAGTCTGCGTAGGATAGGTGGGAGACTTTGAAGTCTCGGTTTTGGCCGGGATGGAGTCGCCGTTGAAATACCACCCTTACTATGCTAAAATTCTAACCAAATGCCGTGAATCCGGGTTTGGGACAGTGATAGGTGGGCAGTTTGACTGGGGCGGTCTCCTCCAAAAGAGTAACGGAGGAGTCCAAAGGCTTCCTCAGTGCGGTTGGCAATCGCACGTAGAGTGTAAGGGCAGAAGGAAGCTTAACTGCGAGACCTATAAGTCGAGCAGATGTGAAAGCAGGGCCTAGTGATCCGGTGGTTGTGTGTGGAAACGCCATCGCTCAACAGATAAAAGGTACTCCGGGGATAACAGGCTTATCGCCCCCGAGCGTCCATAGCGGCGGGGCGGTTTGGCACCTCGATGTCGGCTCATCGCATCCTGGGGCTGGAGAAGGTCCCAAGGGTTCTGGAGTTCACAGATTAAAGCGGTACGCGAGCTGGGTTTAGACCGTCGTGAGACAGGTCGGTCCCTATCTGTCGTGGGTGTGTGATATTTGAGGAGATCTGTCCTTAGTACGAGAGGACCGGGATGGACGTACCTCTGGTGTACCAGTTGTCGTGCTAACGGCATAGCTGGGTAGCTATGTACGGTAAGGATAAATGCTGAAAGCATATAAGCATGAAACCTACTCCAAGACTAGATATCATTTTCTTTATAGAAGAGAGACACCTTGCAGACTACGAGGTTGATAGGCCAGAGGTGTAAGTATAGTAATATATTTAGCTGACTGGTACTAATTAGTCGAAAAGCTTGACTTCTTTTATACATAAATGTAGTGTGTCAATTTGTTACCGTTAAGTCATTCATAATTTTATTAAAGTTTCCGGTGGGCATAGTAAGAATGAAACACCCGTTCCCATTCCGAACACGGCAGTTAAGCTTCTTACGCTGATGGTACTGGTGAAAGCCGGGAGAGTAGGTCACTGCCGGATTAAAAATTAAAACCCGTCCCGACATGTCGGGACGGGTTTTTTGTTTATATCAGTTCTTTTTTTATAAAAATAAAAAATAAACAAACCGGTAATTTTTATAAAAGGTAGTTAATATGGATTCAGAGGAAGAGAAGTTCAAAGAATTTCTTTCTTCTCGTGGTTTAAAATATACAACGGAGCGTCAGGCTATTTTTAACCGTGTTTTTGAAAACCATAAACACTTTGAGGCAGACGAATTATTAGTTGATTTAAGACTAAACGATATTAAAGTATCAAAAGCGACAATTTATCGTTCTCTTGCGTTATTGGTTAAAAGCGGATTATTAAGGGAAGTTATTTCCGGGGAAAGGCATGCTCATTACGAACATGTTCACGGTAATGAACATCATGATCATTTAGTATGTGATAAATGTGGTAAAATTATAGAGTTTTATGAGAAGAGGATTGAAAATTTACAAGACGAGGTATGCAATAAAAACAGATTTGTTCCAAAGTCACATCGATTACAAATTCATGGATTATGTGAAGATTGTTCTATAAAGCCTGATAAAAAAGCATTAAAATGAAGAATTTTTTGTAAAAGAGGGAGTTATATGGCCAGGGTTTGTGAGATATGCAAAAAAAAGACGGTAGCGGGTAATCAATTAGAAACGAGAGGTTTGGCAAAGTGGAAAGGTGGCGTTGGTAAGAAAATTACTGGAAAAACAAAACGTAAGTTTAAGCCAAATATACAAAAAGTAAGAGTATTGATTAATGGAAAGACGGTTAGAAGAATGAAGGTTTGTACAAGGTGTATTAGTGCCGGAAAAGTTTCAAAAGCTGTGTAAAACTAAAGTTGAAAAATAGTTTTTTTTATGAGTTTAGATATTAGAGAAATAGAATATATTGCTTCATTATCTAAGTTTGTGCTTAATGATGAGGAAAAAAGGGTATTTGTTAGTCAGCTAGGAGAGGTACTTTTATATATTGAAAAGTTAAACCAACTAGATACGGAAAATGTTGTTCCGTTAGTTCACCCATTGAATATGGTCAATGTATTTAGAGAAGATGAACAAAAGGAATCAATTTGTCGGGAAAAAGTACAATCCATTGCGCCCTCCACTATGGGTGCCTTTTTTAAGGTACCAAAAGTACTAGAATAGATAAATCGTTAATAAGAGAAGCACCTTTGAAGCTCCTAAGTTTTACTGCACTCCAAATAAAAAGAAAAATACTATCCAGAGAAGTACTTACAGCAGACTTAATTAAAAACCTTTTTGAGCGGATTTATAAAGTTGATCCCGTAATACAGTCTTTTCTTACATTAAATGAAGATGATGCAATAAATAAAGCAGAGGAAATTGATAAAAAGATTGCAAATAATGAGAATGTTGGTTTACTAGCCGGAATTCCAATTGCTATTAAAGATAATATTTGCACAAAAGACTTAACTACGACTTGTGCCTCTAAAATCCTCAGAAGTTTTACCCCTCCTTATAATGCCTTTGTAATAAAACGTTTATTAGAAGAAGATTCCATTATAATTGGCAAGACCAATTTGGATGAATTTGCAATGGGTTCTTCAACTGAAAACTCCAGCTATAAAATTACACGCAATCCGTATAATCTCAATTGCGTTCCTGGCGGGTCCAGTGGTGGTTCTACTGCAGCAGTTTCTGCTGACCTTGCTTTTATGGCATTAGGTTCTGAAACTGGCGGTTCAATAAGACAGCCTGCTGCGTTGTGCGGTGTTGTAGGTTTAAAACCAACTTATGGAAGAGTGTCCCGGTATGGTTTAGTAGCTTTTGGTTCTTCTCTTGATCAAATTGGGCCTGTCACAAAAGATGTAAGTGATGCAGCGTTGCTATTGAGAGTAATTGCAGGCAGAGATAAGCGCGATTCTACGTGTGCAGATATAGCAGTTCCCGACTACCTGAAAGATATTGATGATGGCGTAAAAGATATCAAAATAGGTATTCCGGCTGAATATTTCGGCGAAGGTTTAGAGGATGATGTACGTGCTGCTGTAGATAATTCTTTAAAAATTTACGAAAAACTCGGAGCAAAGATTGTGGATGTATCTTTGCCACATACTGAATATGCAGTTGCTGTTTATTATATCGTGGCAAATGCAGAGGCAAGTTCCAATCTGTCACGATTTGACGGTGTACGATACGGCTTTCGGGCAAATGATATAAAAGGCATAGATGAAATGTATTGCCGGTCTCGTTCAGAAGGATTTGGCAAGGAAGTAAAACGACGTATCATGTTAGGCAACTATGCGTTAAGTTCGGGTTATTATGATGCGTATTATTTGAAAGCGTCTAAGGTTAGGAATTTAATAAAAAAAGATTTTGATGCGGTTTTTGAAAAAGTTGATTGCATTGTTTGTCCGACCTCCCCGGTTCCAGCATTTAAAATCGGAGATCGTTTTGAGAAACCATTAGAGATGTATCTTTCAGATATTTATACTATTCCTGCAAATTTGTCTGGTATTCCCGGAATTTCAATTCCATGTGGATTTTCGAAAGAAGGATTACCTATTGGATTGCAGATCCTGACAAATCGTTTTGAAGAAGCCAAAATGCTGCAAATCGCTTATGCTTTTGAAAGAGAGACTGATTTCCACATGAAAAAACCTAAATTGTAACTTTACTTTAATGTGTTAGGGTTGTTTTATTCAAATGGATTACGAAGTTGTTATTGGATTAGAAACTCATGCAGAGTTGTCTACAGAATCAAAATTATTTTGTGGCTGTAGTACAAAATTCGGTGCGGAACCAAATACACAAGTATGTCCCGTTTGTTTGGGAATGCCTGGTGTTTTGCCTGTTGTGAACAAAAAAGCCTTTGAATACGCTTTAAAGGCAGCTCTTGCATTAAATTGTACTATCAATCAACATACGAATTTTGACCGAAAGAGTTATTACTATCCTGATTTACCAAAAAATTACCAGATTTCTCAAAATTATTATAACCTTGGTGTTGATGGATATATGAACATTGAAGTAAATGATGTTATGAAGAAAATCAGGATACACAATGTCCATCTGGAGGAGGAAGCCGGGAAACTGATACATCCTGATGAGGCAGGTGCGGATTACAGTCTTGTTGATTTTAACAGGGCGGGAGTTCCTTTACTGGAGATTGTTTCATATCCAGACATGAGAAATGCAGCGGAAGTAGAAAACTATATGTACACATTAAGAAAAATACTTTTATACACGGATATATCAGATTGCAAGATGCAGGAGGGATCTCTCCGGTTTGAAGCGAGTATATCGTTGAGAAAAGATGGAGAACAAAAACTGGGCAACAGGGTAGAGATGAAAAATCTAAATTCAATGAAATCAGTTTTGAAGGCTATTGAATATGAAACATCCAGGCAGAGTGAATTGCTGGATCGTGGAGAAAAGATAGAGCGTGAAACAAGATTGTGGGACGAAATCCGCGAGAAAAGTGTAAGGATGCGTTCGAAAGAAGAGGCGCAGGATTATCGCTATTTTCCGGAGCCTGATCTGTTGCCGTTTGTGATTGATGAAAAATGGGTGTGTTCGATAAAAGAGACTCTTCCCGAACTTCCTCTTGAGAAAAAACAGCGGTTTGTTGAATCATTCCAATTATCTGATTACGATGCAGGTTTGTTGATTGAGGATAAAATCCTTGCAGATTTTTTTGAAGAATGCGTGAAAGAAGTAAATTTCCCAAAGGTATTTTGTAATTGGATTATTAATGATTTGTTAAGGGAAGTAAAAGAGAAGAAGTTGGATATTGCTTTGCTGAAAATCAAGCCGGCTCAATTAGCTGCCTTAGTGGTAATGATTAACAAGGGTATAATCAGTAATACAATTGCCAAAGATGTATTTTCTGAAATGATTAATACGGGAAAAGAACCGAAAACAATTGTTGAAGAAAAAAAATTGGTACAAATAAGTGATGAGGGATTGATAGATGAAATATTGGATAAGGTTATTGCTTCTAATCCAAATGCTATAGAAGACTATAAAAAAGGTAAAAAAAATGCACTTGCCTTTCTCATGGGACAAGTTATGAAAGAGACAAAAGGAAAGGCAAACCCAAAACTAGTAAATGAGCTTTTGAAGAATAAATTGGATAGTTAGGGCATAGCTAAGCATAATATCACAAAATATCCTTGACACAAAAAAAGGTATTGTTTACCTTACCCTAAAAAAACATAAAGACTTTGTTTTTTAAATTGTTTTTATAAATATTTATTAAGCAAAATAGGGAACAAATTTTTATGTATGTTTTAACAACTTGGTAGATCATCGTAAGTACATGATCATTTTAAATCATCAGTAAGGGTCTGTGGATGAAAATAGGTGAATTTTTAGTTAAGAAAAATTATATCTCACAAAAAACATTAGATAAAGCACTAAGTTTACAAAAGCATGATGAAAATCTGCGTATCGGTGAATTATTGGTTAAAATGGAGGCGATTACAAAGAAAAGTTTGCTTCAATATATAGATGAATATATAAAAATTGCCTCAGATATAGACATGGGAGAAGCAAAGGATTGGTTAAGTCAGGAACAGGTAGATAAGTTGTTTTCGAGATATTTTAACTCTAATAAAAACTAATTAATATTTTCCCAAAAAAAAAGTAACAAAGGCACCACTTTTTTTTCGAAACGGCATTCAATTTCTTTCATCAATTTAAAAAGTATTTTTCTGAGCAATACTTTTTTGGTTCATTTCCACTCTATTCTTCTACGGCTGACCGACTTTTTTTTATGGATGAAAACAAAAGTTTCCCTATGCAAGGTATTTCATTACCATTGACATGTATACCTAAATTTGCTTTCCCCCTGTTTGTAAGTAATATGATACTTGCACTCTTCTATGGGATTTGCTAAACTCTTTGCAGATAGATAGTTTTGATTTTTTTTGATTGGATGTGACAGTTTTACCCGGATATTGTAAATCCTGCTTATCTTATATCGTGTTCATATTTTTGGCAAAAAGAAAATAGCTGTTTGTTTCTTTGTTTGTTATAGAATCAGTATTAACAATTTTGCTGAAGAGTAAAAACTCACAAAAAAAACAATATGGAAGAACACGAAACAATTAATTACCAAAATAAACGCAGGAAACCAGATTTTTTAGTTAAATCTCTCAAATGGTTTGTTGTAATCAGTTGGTTGTTAATGGTTACGGCACTGTTGATCTTTGGGGCTGCAATACCTGAAGTAGAATTGTTTTTTGATAGAAAATTTAATATGAAATTAATCAGTGCCTGGAACCAAAAGTTGTCGTTGTATCTTTTTTATATAATGATAGTTTGGTTTTGTATTAGTGTTATAGGGTTGGTAATTAACTCCAGAAGATGTCGGCGCAGGAATGATGAATTCCATGTATCCCTTATTTTTCTTTGCGTTATATCCGTTTTTGGAGTTATTGTTTACCTTTTCCTTTTTTAGTGCGAGGAAATATTTGGAGTGTATGCATTTTTTGAGTTTTAATTAATTACAATTTATTTTACTTGAAGAGGCATTTGTAAAACTATGATAAAAGCACATGGAACAGAGAATTTCGCTTCCCAAAACATGATACTGATCCCCGAGGGTAATTTTTTGATGGGCAGTACTAAGGAAGATATAGAGAAATTACTGGAGTCGGATAAAAGCATTGAAACGTATAGATTGAATAATGAAATTCCTCAAAGAGAGATTTTTTTGAAGGCCTATTTTATTGATAAATATCCTGTTACAAATGCACAATTTTCTCAATTTATCGAGGTGAATGGGTATACAGAAAAATGTTATTGGTCTGAAGCCGGGTGGCAGTATGTACTTGATACCAATCCGCTTGAAAGTGATGATATCAACAATATTTTAAGTAGTGATAAAGATTGCCCTGTGGTGAATGTCTCATGGTATGAGGCAGAGGCCTTTGCCAATTGGGCGGGGAAAAGGCTTCCTACCGAAGCAGAGTGGGAAAAGGCTGCACGGGGCACTGATGGGAGAATGTATCCGTGGGGGAATGAATTTGACAAAACGCGATTAAATTGTGCCGAAGCAAAAATTGAAAAATCAACTCCGGTAACCAAATATCCACAAGGACAAAGCTTTTACGGATGTTTTGATATGGCGGGAAATGTTTGGGAATGGACAGCAGACTGGTATGACAGTCAATATTATCATACAGCTCCGGATGAAAATCCCCAAGGTCCCGATGCCCCTGAAGAAAAGCCTTATTCCGGGCGGCCTGAGGAGGTAGGGGTTTCGATTTATGAATTGAAACCCTCTCTCAATAAAACACTTACCGCATGTAAAGTCATTCGTGGTGGTTCCTGGAATGGGTCCGGCATTGTACATATCCGTTGCGCAAACAGGGATTATGATGAACCATCATTTAAAAGCGACATCATCGGCTTCCGTTGCGCAAAATCGTTTGAATAACAACATTTCGTGATGAGGCGAGGCCGCATTAACGTTTATCAGTCTCTATTCAGCGAAAATATTTTAGAATTTAGTTGACACATAATATGAGAAAAGCAGGCAGCGAGTATGGTTGTCGGTATATAGGGTTGTAGATGAGTCCATTAAAGTCCATAGGAAGTCTCTGCAAAGAGAGGTGTGGAAAGTTTTTTTCAGACAGAGAAATCCGGGCTTTTGTGGTGAGGTATAGAGCGAAATAGACGGGTGAAAAAACCTGTGATATAATGTCGAAGTAGATAAATTCAGGCTATTAATACAGGTATCATCCATTGGCGATAGAGAATAGAGACATAGACGCAACACTCCGGAAGGTAGAGAAGCTGCTTTCAGAGGAGAAGGGAATGTCGCCGGCGGTGAGGTCAATGATAGAGTTGTTGGTGTTAGTGATAACCCTGCTGGCAGGCCGTCTAAACCGGAACAGTCGCAATAGCAGCAAGCCTCCCTCAAGTGATCCGAATCGCAGGAGAGAAAGCAAAGCGAAGGTGAAAGGAAGGCAGGCGGGCAAGAGGGGCGCGATGGAATAACGCTGAAAAAGGTAGCCAATCCTGATAAGGTAGAAGTAATAAAAGTAGACCTGAGGAAGTATCGCGCAGCAAATACAAGGTGGTAGGTTACGAGGTGCGCCAGGTGTTTGATATAAAGATTTCACGTGTAGTAACGGAGTATCGTGCAGAGGTAGTAGAGGATGCGAAAGGTAATCGGATTGTAGCGTCATTTCCGGAAGGGGTAACAAAGGCGGTGCAGTATGGGTCGGATTTGAAAGCGCATGCAGTCTATATGTCGCAATATCAGTTGATACCCTACAAGAGGATACAGGAGTATTTTGAAGGGCAGATGGGGATACCGCTGAGTGAAGGTTCTATTTACAACTTTAACAGGGAAGCCTGCGAGTCATTGGATCCCTTCGGGGGAATGGCCAGGGAAGAACTTGCAAAATCAGAGGTGATGCATGTGGACGAAACGGGCATTAACAGGAACGGAGACAGGTATTGGCTGCATAGTGCATCCAATAGTTTGTGGACGTACTTTTTCCCACATGAAAGACGTGGAACAGAAGCGATAAACAGCATCGGGATAGTACCTGAATTTAAGGGTATACTTTGCCACGACCATATGAAGTCGTATTACACCTATACCCGCTGCACGCATGCGTTGTGTAATGCACACACCACTTGAGGGAATTGGAGGGTGTGTGGGAAGATGATAAGAAGCAGCAGTGGGCGAAAGAGATGAAGGCATTGCCTGAAGAGATAAACCGTGGGGTAAAGAATGGTGGAGGCGTTCTGGAAGCAAACGAGTCAGAAAAATACCGGGAAAGGTATAGGATGATATTGCAAAAGGCAGAAGCCGAAAGCCCTCCTCCTGATGAAACGAACCGTAAGGGGAAAAGGGGGAGGGTAAGAAGGACAAAGGCACGGAATCTCCTGGAACGATTACGGAAGTATGAGGGTGATGTGTTGAGGTTTATGGACAACAAAAATGTCCCCTTTACGAATAATTTGGCGGAAAACGATATCAGGATGACGAAGGTTCAGCAGAAGATATCGGGTTGTTTCCGTTCTCTGGACGGAGCGAAGATTTTCTGCCGCATTCGCAGTTATCTTTCAACTTGTAGAAAGCAAGGGGTAAATTTGAGCCAGGCATTAAAGATGGTATTCCGTGGTGAATTGCCTGATTTTGTTCGCTCCTAACCGTAACAGGTAAAAATACGCTGAATAGATTCGTTTATCATTAATCTCTTATACCAAATCGGGACTCATCTTTAAAATCTTAATTTGGACAAGAATGCTTTTTTGAATATTCTTTTGGTTCTGAATATTCAAGCTCTACAAGAAAATCCATATCACTCGTTGGCCTGTCATTCCTTCCCGCTACTGACCCCTATAAGGCCAACAAACTCTTTACATGATATTGACGACACAACCTGTCCTCATTTAATTTATTTTCTTCTATCTTTTTCATCTTGATCCCTTTTTAAATTGGAGAATATTTATGGCATTAATAAGTTTGCAAGACGTAACGATTGGTTTTGGCCATCCTTTGCTGATTGAACACGCAAACTTGCAGATAGAACGGGATGAAAAGGTATGCCTTCTTGGCCGCAATGGTAGCGGCAAGTCCACCCTGTTAAAACTCATAAATGGTGATATAATGCCGGATTCCGGTGATATTGTGCGGCAAAAGGGGTTGCGTACCGCATACCTTCCCCAGGAAATTCCAAACGAAATAAAGAGTACGGTATCCGACATATTATCTGATGCTTTTAAAAAATTACCGGCTTATGAGCGCAAAGGAAACCATCAAATAGATAAGATAATTTCTCAAATGCAATTAGACCCTTTTACCGAATTCAATACCCTTTCTTCGGGACTCAAACGCAGGGTATTACTCGCCAGGGGATTGATATGTGATCCAGACATTCTGCTGCTCGACGAACCAACCAATCATCTGGATATCGATTCCATAACCTGGCTGGAAGAGTTTCTCATGCGTTATAGTGGTACACTACTCTTTGTTACCCACGACCGCTCGTTTCTTAAAAAACTCTCTACCCGCATTGTCGAACTGGACAGAGGAAATCTTTCAAGCTGGGCGTGTAATTATGAAACCTTTTTGACGCGCAAACAAGCAGTTCTTGATGCGGAGGAGAAACAAAATGCACTTTTTGACAAAAAGCTTGCACAAGAGGAAAAATGGATACGGCAAGGGATTAAAGCCAGGCGTACTCGTAATGAAGGACGGGTAAGAGAGCTGGAAAAAATGCGCAAGATTCGAGGCGAACGCAGGCAGCGAGCAGGCTCTGCACTCATACAGACACAGGAATCAGAGCGTTCCGGCGCCATTGTCATAAAAGTTGAAGGCGCCACCTATGGATACGATACACCCCCCATTATCAACAATTTTTCAACGACAATCATGCGGGGAGACAAGGTGGGAATTATTGGCCCCAACGGTTCGGGAAAGACCACTCTTTTGCGACTTTTATTAGGACAATTGACTCCTCAAAAAGGTACTGTTCACCATGGCACCCAGCTACAGATTGCATATTTCGATCAACTGCGTGCGCAACTGGATGAAAACAAGTCGGTGCTTGACAACGTCGGAGAGGGAAATGACGTCATTACCTTTAATGGCAAACCGCGGCACGTCATTGGATATTTGCAAAACTTCCTGTTTTCTCCCGATCGGGTGCGGGATTCCGTGAAAACACTTTCCGGCGGAGAACGCAACCGCCTCCTTCTCGCACAGTTATTTACCAGACCATCCAATGTCCTTGTAATGGACGAACCTACAAATGATCTTGACGTGGAAACCCTGGAGCTTTTAGAAGAATTACTGCTGGACTATCAGGGCACACTTCTACTCGTCAGCCATGATCGCGCATTTCTTAACAATGTAGCAACCAGCACTCTCGTCTTTGAAGGAGAAGGAAGAATCAATGAGTACGTAGGCGGGTATGATGATTGGTTGCGACAGCGCATTGTAAATATACAGAACGATTTTCACGGAAAACCGCCCGTTTCAAAAGCTGAAACGGATAACAAACAATCTAAACGGTTGCGTAAACTCAGCTATAAAGAAAAGCGGGAGCTTGAATCCCTGCCCCATCAGATTGAATTGCTGGAAACAGAACAGCAGCAACTGTTTCAAATAATGAGTGACCGCATGTTTTACCAAAAAGGGAAAGACGAAATAGAAAGATTAAAAGGGAGAGCCTCTGCCATTGAATATGAACTGGCAGAGGCTTTTCAACGATGGGAGTCATTGGAAAAATTACGCGGTGAAGAAGCAACTTCATAATGCCTTGGACAAAAGCGGCCTAAGCGCACAATCGTTTATCCTTTTTTCCCTTGCCAATGTGTCCGCATAATTGCTCGTCAATCAGGGGACCGCATTCAACATCTTTCGTTTCATTTAATAACGTTTTTATCTTATCTTTCATTTCATAAAAACCGGAAGAGTGGAAAGTCATTCTGTTTAGCCGCCAATGGTGAAAATTCTTTCCGTAAAAATTATTACCTGTATTCACCATGATTGGTATATTTTTATGCTGAATTAATATATTCCCTATAACATCAACGATATCTATATCTGATATGTTCATGTTCATTATGACAATATCAGGCCAATAATCATTTACTTTTTTGATCGCGGCTTTACCATCATTTGCAGTAATAACATTGTAACCTTCATTTGATAATTTCTGTTTATAGAGAATACGTTGTTGTTCATTATTTTCCAAAACCAGTATTGTTCTCATTGTTTTTGCCTTTCATAATTAGCGGGGCACTTCAATCTTCTCCATAGTTTACTGATTTCCTTGCAGCAATCCTCACTGTCCCCTTTTTTACCTGTAATTACATCCATACTTGTTTTATAAATCTCCAATACATGATGAACCTCCTCTCATTGGGTGCAGATAAAAAAATAAGAATTATGGTAATTATTATAAAATGCTATCAATGCGTCTCGTTTCAGAAAAATATAAAGGAACGCGAAATGTGCGTATGTTTTAGCAAAAACAATGAGATTTAAAAATTTGTTCCCACACATGTTTTTTTAAACATTACTTTGTTAAAAAAATTAAGCGGCGAGTTTTTTCTTAAGCCTGGTG